>JAJKHX010000129.1 GCA_021154785.1 Nocardiopsis sp. | reverse complement strand
GCCAAGGCCTACTGCTCGGAGGTGGCGGTGAACGCCGCGCAGGAATGCGTGCAGATGCACGGCGGTATCGGCTTCACCTGGGAGCACCCGGCGCACCTGTACCTGAAGCGGGCCAAGGCGGACTCGATAGCCTTCGGCACGGCCGACGCGCACCGTGCCGCCCTGGCCGCACTGGTCAACCTGCCCGCGAAGTAACCAGGCCACGCGGCCGGCCCTACCGCAGCTGGCCGGCCGCGTGCAGGTCGTCGAAGAGCAGCTGGTCGACGGGAGGCACCCGGGGACGGTCGGCGTACCCGAACCAGGCGAGCTCGTCGATCTCGCTGCTCGCGGCGAGGATCCCGGTATAGCCGGCCGCGTAGCAGCTCATCCGCACCACTAGGCCGTCGGGCTGGCTGGCCTGGTAGGTGCCGACGTGCCGCTCGGTCCCGGGCCGCAGCGCCACGGTCAGCTCCTCGCTGATCTCGCGCCGCAGGGTCTGCAGGTCGGTCTCGGCACCTTCGCGCTTGCCGCCGGGGATGTAGAAGACGCTCTTCCCGCGTGGCCGCGCGCACAGGATCCGGCCGCCCGCCACGTGCACCCAGGCCACGGTGTCGATCACGGCTCGCCCCCCTCTAGGACCGGGGCTGGCTACTGTCCCCGTTCGGCATAACATGCGCGGCTCGGCCATGAGGCATGCGGGGCCAGAATAACCTGCCGGCGCATGTGACCACTGTGAATCAATGCGTCGGTAATCCTGGGATGTATGATTTCATGATCATATCGCCGATTGCCGTAAAAATTATATTTCCGCACGCGAGCCATGCTGTAATTTTTCTCGTAATTAGGTCTTATGACAGGAAATTCTACGGTCAGGTGGTGTCTGGCCGGACGGCTGTCCGGGGCGGGGCGGGCGTCGCGGGTATGATTGACTTGCGTTCGGTTGCGTGGTGGTTCGGATCACGGCTGCCGCGACAAGGGTGGGGAAGAAGGAGAGCGGGCAACTGCAGCTCGGCGCTGAGGACGACGAATTATCGGAGCGCGAAAGATCAGCGAGCTGGTCCATATGTAAATATCGCCGGTGCCGCATTCGGTGAATTCATCGTGCCATCCCCGCGAGCGCCGGCCGCAGACGGACCGGAACCGTACAGCAGCGGGAGATCATACGGTGGACGATCCAGATCAGACAATCATGCTTCCCGTGGCCGAAACTCGCGCTGCCCAGCGCGGGATCACCTCGCGTCGGCCATCTGCCTTCTGGGACGCGATCATCCCGCCGAAGAACCCGGCCGGGAGCCACGGCCCGGCCGCCGTCGAACCCGGGCCATGGCGGTTCGAGCCGACCGTGTTCGGCGCCGTCCGCCGTTATCGCGCCCTGGTCATCACGGTGGCGGTCCTGGCGGTGGTGGCCGCCGTCGGGTACTCGCTGCTGCAGTCGAAGGTCTACCAGACCACGGCCAACGTCACGGTCCCGCTGCCGGTGTCGTCATCGGTGGCACAGGCTGACCCGGGCCAGTACCTGGACAGCCGGGTGCTGCTCCTGGAGTCCCAGGGCGTCGCCCAGCGGGCGGCCCGGATCGCCGACCGGCAGCTCGGCGGCGGCCGCCTGGACGCGGCGAACTTCGCCAGCGCCGGCAACGGCGGCTCGCTGGCCGTCAGCCCGCCCGCCACGGCCACGCCGGGCGGCTACGGCGCCAGCATCATCGCCGTGTCCTTCACCGGGCCCAGCCCCGAGGTCTCCCGGGCCGGCCTGAACGCTTTGCTCCAGGCCTTCCGCGAAGCCGTCACCGCCAACATCAGGACCCAGGTAAATGCCACCGTCGCCGGTCTCGACCAGGCGATCAGGCAGACCAGCAGCCCCAGCCAGAAGGCGGCGCTGGTGAACCAGCGGACGCAAGCGGTGGTCAACGAGCAGACCGATCTGGGCCGGGCACCGACCGCCGCGATCGGGCCGACGACCCGGGCCAACGGCCAGTGGGCCCGCAATGGCGCCATCGGATTGATCGTCGGGATCATCCTCGGCGCCGCGCTCGCCTTCGCGCTGGCCCTGCGCAGGCGGGCCATCGGCGACCGGCAGGATCCGGCGGCCATCTACGGCCTGCCGATGATCGCCGAGATACCGGCGTTCAAGGTCAAGAGGTCACGGAAAGCCAAAGACATGCCCGGAGGCGGCAGGCTGCCGGTGGCGGCGGACCCCGGTTCCGCGGCGGCCGAGTCGTTCCGCTTCGCCGCCGGCTCGGTTGAGCGGATCTGCGCTGCCCGCCGCCTGTCGCTGGCTGTCGTCTCTCCCCTCGCGGATGCCGGCAAGAGCACATTGGTGGCCAACCTGGCCCTGGCCATGGCCGAAGGCGGCACCCGGCTGCTCGTCATGGACGCCGACGTCGCCGCCGACGGCCTGACCGCCCGGCTGCTGCCCGGCGTCCAGGTGACCGACGGCTTCGAGCAGGCGCTGGACGGATGGCGGTCGCTGGCTGACTGCCTCCGGACCAGCCCGCTCAATTCCGCGGTCTCCGTCCTGGCCGCGGGGCCGCCGCCGACCCGTCACCTGACCGGGGCGGCCCGCTCGCGGGCCGTGTCGGCGCTGCTTGCCGAGGCCAAATCGCGCTTCGACATCGTGCTCATCGACAGCCCGGCGCTGCTGCGGGTGGCCGACGCCGCCGAACTGGTCAGCGCGGCGGATGCCGCGGTCATCGTGGTCAACCCCAGCGACCGGATCGCCGATCACCTGGAGATGGCGGACCGGCTGAAGCAATCCAAGACCGACGTCGTGGGCTACCTGTACAACCGGGCGCCCGCGCGGCCGTACGCGGCTCACCACGGCGGACCGCAGGTTCGCCCCGTCCCCGGCATGCGCCCGAGCCTCCTCACCGCCCAGTCGCGGGACGACGAGAGCCGTCCCGCGTCCCGGCCGCGGCCGAGGTGAGGCCCGCGTGCCGCCCTCCGTCCTTGCCGGGGAACCCGAGCCCCTCACCGTTGACCCGTCCGCGGAGCTCGCTGGATCGGTCCCGGACGGACCGGGGCGCCTGCTGGTGCGGTACGGCCGTCTGCTCGGCCTGCTCCTGGCCGGCTACCTGCTGTTCGACAAGGCCTTCGCGTATCTCCACGTTCCCGGAACCCCGCTGTACGTGGGCGAGCTTGTCCTGCTCACCGGCGGTCTCGGCGTTCTGGCCGCCACCGGCTACCTCCGGGCGGCGATCGAGGACGCACCGGTCCTGGCGCTGCTCGCCGCCTTCTTCGCCTGGGGATTCGTCAGGTTCCTGCCGGGCCTGCGCGCCTACGGCATCCTCGCCGTGCGCGACTTCGCGCTGGTGTACTACTGCCTGTTCGCGTTCTTCACCGCGGCCGTCCTGGCCAGGTCGGCGGATCTGCTCGGGCGGTGGATCGCCGGATTCGACCGGTTGCTGCCCTGGCTGCTGGCCTGGCTTCCGGTGGCCACCGTCCTGGGGTCGATGGGGTCGGTGGAAAAGCCGGACGTCCCGTTCACGGGCATCCCGGTTTTCACCCACGCTCCCGGCGACGCCGCCCTCGTCGCCCTCCTCGCCCTGGGGTGGCTGTGGCTGTTCCCCGGCACCCGCAGCGCCCGGAGCCGGGTCGCCTGGAGCGTAGTCGCCTTGCTGGTCATCGCCCTGTCCGCCACTCAGAACCGCGGCGGCTTGCTCGGCGTTGCGGCGGGCGTGATCGTCGGGCTGGCGTTCTTCCGTGATCGGGTCCGGATGGTCATGCGGTCCGTCGTGCCGATCGCCCTGGTGCTGAGCCTGGCCGTGCTGCTGCCCCTGCAGATCCCGATCGCCGGCTGGCAGGCCCGGGCGTTCTCCGTATCCCAGCTGCTCAGCAACGTCGCCAGCATCACAGGTCAGCAGGAGGTCGGCAATCTGAACGGCACTTCGTCGGGCCGTGAGCAGCTCTGGGCGCTGGTCTACCAGAAGCAGGTCGACCAGGGGACCCTCGTGTACGGCTCCGGCTTCGGCGTCAACCTCGCCACCGAGGTGGGCGTGTACGAGGGGCCCACGGCGAACAACCTGCTGCGTAGCCCGCACAACTCCCACCTCGACGTCCTGGCTCGGACCGGCCTGGTCGGCCTGGGCCTGTGGGGCGCGCTGTGGCTGGCCTGGTACTGGCGCATGGTGGCCGGCTGCCGCCGCCTGCTGCGCTACGGGCGGGGCGTCCGCCGCCGCGTGGCCGTGCTGTGCATGATGCTCACCACGGCCATCCTGGTATCCACGACTTTCGCCCCCGAACTCGAAGGGGCGCAGGTGGCGGTGCTGCTGTGGGTGGCGTTCGGGATCGGCGCCGCGATGACCAGCCGCATCATGATGACCGGCCTCAGCGCGGCGGCCGGCGCCGGAGCCGGGCTGGAGCGCTCATGGCGGTAAGCCGCGGGTCGCGGCGACCCGTGCTGCTGGCCGTGCTGGTGCTCGTGCTGGTGCTGTCGGGATGCGGCCCCGGTCACGCCGGCCCTCCCGTCGGCGCCGGCCCGGTCAGCGTCGGCCTGACCGGCCCGGTCGGGCCGGTCGCGCGGTCCTGCCACGGGGTCGAGGTCACCGCGGCCGGCACCATCCAGCGGGCCATCGACGCGCACCCGCCCGGCACGACATTCTGCCTGCGGGCCATGACCTACCGCCTCACCGCCCCGCTGGTGCCTAAGCGAGGCGACGCCTTCATCGGCCAGCCGGGTGCCGTGCTGAACGGGTCGAAGATCGTCACCGGCTGGCACCGGCATGGCCGGGCGTGGTCGGCCGCCGGATTCCTGCCCGCGGCCCCCGGTACCAACGGCGAGTGCACGGCCGCCGCGCCGCTGTGCACCCACGAGCAGGACGTGTTCGCCGACCACCGGCGGCTGCGGCCGGTGGCGTCCGGCGCGGCCGTAACCGCGGGGACGGTGTTCGCCGACTACCGCACCGGCACCCTCACCATCGGCACCGATCCCCGGTCCCATCTCATCGAGCAGGCGGTCGCGCCGGGCCTGATCCAGGCGACCGTCGACGATGTCGCAGTCGAGAACCTCGTCCTGGAACAGGCAGCCAACGAAGCCCAGGTCGGCGCCGTCGACAGCCGCGATGTCTTCGGCACCCACACCGGCGGCACGGGCTGGCGGATCATCCACGACGAGGTACGGCTCAACCACGGCGCCGGGATCGGGTTCGGCGGCGCCAGTATCGTCTCCGCCAACCTGATCACCGGCCAGGGCCAGATCGGCTTCGACGCCTACGGCTCTGGCTCGGTCATCACCGGCAACGAGATTTCCCGCAACGGCACGGCCGGGTATTCCCCCGGATGGGAAGCGGGCGGCGGGAAGAACTGGATGACCAGCCACGAGACCTTCACGCACAACTACGTCCGCGGCAACATGGGCCCCGGGTTCTGGGACGACGAAGGCAACATGGACACGACCTACGACTACAACGTGATCGCCGGCAACTGGGGCGCGGGCATCCAGCACGAGATCAGCTACGACGCCACGATCACGTACAACCAGATCTCGGGCAACGGCTTCGGGATGCACCAGGGATGGGCATGGGATGCCGGGATCCAGATCCAGTCGTCGGGCGGGGTGAAGCGTATCGACGTCGCGCACAACGTCGTGATCGGCAACTACAACGGGATCACCGTGATCGACAGCGGCAGCCGCGCCCGGGAACAGCCAGCCCCGTACGGACCCCACCTCGTGCACAACGTCTGGGTCCACGACAACGTCGTCGCCATGTCCGGCCGCGCGGTCACCGGGGCCTTCGACGACGACGACAATCCCGCCATTTTCCGCACCAGCGGCAACCGCTTCAGCGCCAATACCTACTACCTGGGCTCGCTGGACGGCGTGAATTTCTCCTGGGCCTACGCCGACGTGGACTGGGACCGCTGGCTCGCCTACGGCAACGACCGCGGCGGCCGGGCCACGCCGCTGGGCAGCGCGGAGGCCGCGCCGTTCCGCGACGTTCCGGCCAGCCCCTCCGCGCGGCTGCCCGGCATCACCAGGACCTGACCCGGACCGCCCTTCTCACAGCCGGTACCGGCCGGTGCCGCCGGGATCCGCACAGCCGCAGCTCTCCCGGCGCACCAGCTCGGTGGGCAGCACGATGTCGGGCGATCGCCCGTGACATCTTTCATTAACCTCGCTCGCACTCGTTACCGG
This sequence comes from Nocardiopsis sp., assembly GCA_021154785.1. Lineage (GTDB taxonomy): Bacteria > Actinomycetota > Actinomycetes > Streptosporangiales > Streptosporangiaceae > Palsa-504. The sequence goes on along the minus strand of JAJKHX010000129.1, from coordinate 3,851 downwards.
CCGCGTAACAACCGAGAAATACTGCCGAAACTCGCGCATGGGACACATGCCTTGCAGGAAAACGGAGCGGCGAGGCGGAGTCAGCCAGCAACGTTGGAATCTCGCAGGCCCGATTGCCTATGGAGGCAGAGTGAACCCATATCCCGCGTGGCTTAATGCCGGGGATAACTCCTGGCAGATGACCGCTGCCACACTGGTCGGGCTGATGTCGATCCCGGCCCTGGCCGTCCTGTACGGCGGCCTCGTCCAGAAGAAGTGGGCAATCAACACCGTCATGATGGTGTTCACCACCTTCTGCCTGGTCTTGATCACATGGGTGCTCTGGGGCTTCAAGCTGGGCTTCGGCACACCGCTGGTCAGCACGTTCATCGGTGATCCGAGGACGGTGCTGGGTCACAGCGCCCTGCAGGGGCAGGCGAGCATTCCGCTCGTGAACTCCCTGGTTCCGAGCTGGCACCTGCCCGGAGCGTCGGTCGTCTACTTCCAGTTCGTGTTCGCGGCGATCACGCCGATCTTGTTCATCGGCAGCGTGCTCGGCCGGATCAGCTTCAAGGTCTGGATGGTCTTCGTGCCCCTGTGGATCACGTTCGCGTACTGCGTGAACGCGTTCCTGGTGTGGGGCGGCGGCTACTGGGCCGGCAAGGGCGCGCTGGACTTCTCCGGCGGCTACGTCATCCACCTGGCCGCCGGCACGTCCGGCTTCGTCGCGGCGGCGGTGATCGGGCCGCGGCTCAAGCGCGACCGCGACCGGGCCATCCCGAACAACCTGCTATTCGTCGCGGTCGGGGCCGGCATCTTGTGGCTCGGCTGGAACGGCTTCAACGGCGGTGACCCGTACTTCGCCGGCGCCGACGCCGCGGCCGCGGTCGTCAACACCAACCTGGCGACCGCGGTGGCCATGATGACCTGGATCATCATGGACATGCTGATCAGCAGCGAGAAGAAGCCGACGTTCCTCGGCGGGCTGAACGGCATGATCTGCGGCCTGGTCGGCATCACCCCGGCGGCCGGCTACGTGAACGGCTTCGGCGCCATCGTCATCGGCCTGGTCTGCTCGGCGATCGTCTGGGTGGCCTGGTACTACCTGCCGAAGTACGTGTGGCCGTTCAACCGGGTCGACGACGCGCTGGGGGTGGTGTACACGCACGGCATCGCCGGCCTGTTCGGCGGGCTGCTGACCGGCCTGCTGGCCGACCCGAAGATGATCGTGTACCTCGGCCTCGGCAAGAACCCGTCGATCTCCGGCGTCGGCCTGTTCTACGGGCACCCGAAGCAGCTGCTGATCCAGCTCGAGACGGCGCTCACGATCATCATCTGGGACGCCGCGGTCACGTTCGTCATCCTCATGGTGATCAAGCACGTGTTCCGCATGAAGCTCCGCTTCGACGACGAGGTACTGGAGATCGGCGACATCGCGGTGCACGGCGAGGAGGCGTACCCGTCCGACGAGCTGATCAGCGTGGGCTCCTCCCGGGCCGACGAGGCGTCGCCGACCTCGCCCGACGGGAAAGTCCCGGAGAAGGCGGTCACGTCGGGAAGCGACGACACCTAGCCCGCCCCGGTCAACGCCGCGTGCGGCGGCGGCGCAAACCGGATGCGCGCCCGGGCACCATGCCCGGGCGCGCATCCGGCTGTGCGAGCCCGGGATCAATGCCCGCGGAAGGCTTCCTCCAGCCACCAGGACCCGTGCGCCGACGTGACCTTGGCGTCGATGAGCAGCGGGCGCTCGCGCGGGGCCGCCAGCCAGTCCCGCACCGGGCCCAGGTCCGCCGCGTCCCGCACGGTCACCCCGTCGAACCCGAACCCGCGGCCGATCGCCGCGATGTCGGCCGGCGGGAACCGCACCACGTCCAGCGGGTCGCCGTCCGGCCCGAAATGGTGCACCTCGGCGCCGTACGCCTCGTCGTCGTAGACGACCACGACCATCGGCAGCCCCAGCCGCGCGACCGTTTCCAGCTCGCTGACGCCCATCAGCGCGCCGCCGTCGCCGAGCGCGGCGACGGCCAGCCGGTCCGGCCGGGCGACCGCCGCCCCGATGGCGGTAGCCAGGCCGAGCCCGATCGACTGGAACGCCTGGGTGAAGCAAAAGCCGGCCTCGTCAGGCACCGACAGGTACATGCTCGGGTAGCCCATGAAGTTGCCCGAGTCCACCGCGACGGTCCGCTCCGCGGGCAGCAGGTCATCCAGCGCGATCGACAGCGCGCGCGGGTCGATCCGCTCGCCGTCGCTCTCGTCCTTGAAGGGCACGTCGCGCCAGCGTCCCTGGGCCGCGATCAGTGCCCGCAGCTCCGCCGACCGGTATCCGGGCGCAGCGACCCCGAGCTCATCGGCCACCGCCCGTGCGGTCTCGGCCACGTCGCCGGGGACGCCGAGGTGCACCGGCCGGTGCGCTCCGAGCACCGCCGGATCGTCATCCACCTGGACCACCGTGGCCCCCGGCCCGATCAGCTTGCCGTGCCGCATCGTCCACATGTTGAGCGAGCAGCCCCAGCCCACGATCACGTCGGCCTCGCTGATCAGCTCGGCCGCCAGCGGCGTGGCGAACCCGCCGCTCACGTCCAGGTTCCACGGGCTGCCGCCGAACAGGCCCTTGGCGACCGCGGAGGTAGCCAGCAGCGCCCCGCACGCGTCCGCCAGCCGCACCAGCCCGGCCGCCCGGCCGCGTGCCCCCCGGCCCGCCACGAACACCGGCCGCCGGGCTCCGCGCAGCACCCCGGCCAGCGCGGTCACCGCCTCCGGCGCAGGCGCCAGCGGATACGTCGGGCGCAGCGCGGGCAGCGGCCACGGTTCGCACAGCGCGGCCTGGACGCTCAGCGGCAGGGCCAGGACCACGGTCCGGCGGCCGAGCGCCGTGGCGTAGGCGCGGCGGGCGTCGGCCAGGGCCGAGGCGGGGGAGTAGAGCCGCTCGGGGACCGCGCCGACCGCGGCGGCCAGGCCGGCCACGTCGACGTGGAAGTTGGACCGGACTTCCGGGGCCTCGGCCGCCAGCACCAGCAGCGGGGTGCGGCTCTTGGCGGCCTCGGCGATGCCGGTCATCGCGTTGGTCAGGCCCGGGCCCTGGTGGACCGTGACCACCCCGACGTTCCCGGTGGTCCGGGCCCAGGCGTCCGCCATGACGGCGGCGCCCCCTTCGTGCCGTGCCGCGAGGAACCGTGCCCCGCCGGCCACCAGCGCGTTCGTGAGGTGGAAGTTGCCGCTGCCGACCACGCCGAACACGGTATCCACCCCGAGTCCGGCCAGCCCGCGGCCGACGGCCTCCGCGACCCGCATGCTCAGGAACGCTCGACCAGCGCCAGGGCGCGGCACGGGGAACCGGAACCGCTGATGATGGGCAGCGGCCCCGCGATCACGACCGCGCCGGTGACCGGCAGCCGGGCCAGGTTCTGCAGCTGCGTGAGGCCGTACTTCCCGGCCCCGAGCAGGGACGAGTGACACGGGAACGGCGGGTCGAAGGAGTGCGCCGCGCCCGCGTCGGTCCCGACGGTCTCGGTGCCCAGCCCGATCACCGGCGATGCCTCGGCCAGCCACTTCGCGCAGGACACGCTGATGCCCGGCGTATGCGGGCCGGTCTCGTTCGCGTTCAGGAACGCGGCCTGATCGCCCGACCGGGCGTCCCAGCCGGTCCGGTACAGCAGCCAGCCCTCGGGCAGCGGGCCGTGCTCGGCCTCCCACTGCTTGACGTGCTCGATCTCGAGCAGGAAGTCCGGGTCGGCGGCCGCCTCGGCGCTGAAGTCGAGCACCACCGCCGGGGCGATCAGCCGCGTTACCGGGACCTGGGAGATGTCCTCGCCGTCTTTGCCGGTCACCCAGTGCACCGGGGCGTCGAAGTGGGTGCCGGTGTGCTCGCCGGT
>JAJKHX010000128.1 GCA_021154785.1 Nocardiopsis sp. | reverse complement strand
CGGCGCTGCGCATGGCGTTGTGCGGCGAGAACACCTCCGGGCTCACCTGACGCAGGGCATCCAGGCCGGCCAGGGTCCGCACGATCTCGGTCAGCGGGAACTCGCCGGTGCCGGGCCAGCCGCGGTCGAAGCAGTTCTCCTCCAGGGTTACGCCATCCGGCAGCCGCAGCGGCCCGTCGTTGAGCTGGACGCAGTGAATCCGGTCGCCCGGGATCTCCGTGAGCATGTCCAGGGTCGATCCGCTGCGCACGTAGTGGAGGGTGTCGAAGACGATCCCGCCGTTCGGCCGGCCCGCGGCCGCGACGATCGACCAGGCCTGGCGGAGCGTCTTGACGCCCCACATCGGGAGGTTCTCGAGATCGCATGTGACGTCGTACCGCGCCGCGAGGTCGCAGGTAGCCGCGTAGTGCCCGACGACCTCGTCTGCCGTGTAGATGCCTTCGTCGAAGGTGGCGTTCAGGCTGCAGTAAGCGATGCCGAGTTGTTCGCACAGCTCGAAGAACTCGATGGCCCCGATGTCGAAGTTATCGATGTAGGAGGCATCCATGTTGGTGGGGAGCCATCGCGGATTCCAGTTGCTGAGCGGATCGAGGCGCGTGATGGCCACGTCGTTCTCGGCCGCGATCTCGAGCATGTCCCGAGGGCGGAGCCCGCCCTTGATGGTGTCGCGCGTCTCGTGCGGATGCAGGGACAGCTGACCGAACCCGGCCAGCCGGGCGGCAGCGATCTTGTCACGGAAGCCGAGGTGGCGGACGTTGGCGAAGGGCATGACCAGCGGGTCGCGGACACGACCGGAGGTCACCGCGTCGTGGGCCGGATTCATTCGCTGTCCTCGTCGTCGTTCGTCATCCGCAGGATCGGCTTGATGACCTGGCCGCTTTCCATGTCGGCGATGGCGCGCTGGATATCGCCGAACCGGTAGCCGCTCACCAGCCGGTCGACGGGGAAGCATCCCTGCCGGTACAGCTCGATCAGCCGCGGCACGAGCGTGCGCGCTTCGGAGTCGCCCTGGATGGTCCCGCGGACGGTCCGGCCGTTGAGCAGGGCGCTCATGTTGAGGCTGGTCCGGGTGCCGGCCGGGGCGGAACCCGCCATGACGACGGTTCCCGTCATCGCGAGCGAATCCAGCGCGCTGGCGACGACGTCCGGGTGCCCCGTCGTGTCGAAGATGTAATCGGCCCCGTCTCCGGTGAGCCGCTGGATGGCGTCCCGGGCCTCGCGGTCCGAAGCGTCAACCGTGTGCGTCGCCCCCAGCTCCGCTGCCATCTCCAGCCGCCCGGGGTTCGCGTCGACCGCGATGATCTGTTTCACGCCCAGGTGACGCGCCATTATCAACGCGGCCAGCCCGACAGTCCCCGTCCCCAGGATCGCCAGCCGTGAGCCGGGTCGCAGCTCCATGACGTTCAGGGCCGCTCCGGCGCCGGTCGACACGCCGCAGCCGAAGGCGGGCGCGAGCTCGAGCGGCAGCTCGCGGTCCAGGATCACGGCCGAGCTGGCCGCGGCCAGCGTGTGCGAGGCGAAGGAAGACTGCTGGAAGACATGACCGTTGACCCGCGTCCCGTCGTCCCCCCGCCGCCATCCAGAGGAACCGTCTAGACGCGCCCCGCCGAAGGCCAGTGCGAAGCCCTGCTCGCAGTAGGCCAGCGACCCGCGCAGGCAATTAGGGCACTCCCCGCAGAAGGGGTAGGTCATCAGGACGCGGTCACCGACTCGCACGTCGGCGACCGCGCTGCCGACGGCGGTCACCACTCCGGCGCCCTCGTGTCCCGGGATGACCGGGAAGTCAGGGACCGGGTACCCGCCGTCGCGTATGTGGAGGTCGGTCCGGCAGATGCCGGTGGCTGCGATGCGGACCGCGATCTCGCTGGGAGCGGGCTCGTCCAGGTCGAACTGCTCGATCGTCAACGCTGCTCCGCGGCTGGCGACGACGGCCGCTAGGCACTTCAACACGTCTCCTCTCCTCCGCTCGCCCGCGGGCGGGCGGGCGGGCGGTAAGCGGGCATCTCCACCATCGTGACATGACGCTCACCGCCGTCCGTGGCTCCGGCGGCCAGTCCCGGTAAGGGAGCAGGTATGTCCATGTGGAGCCGGACGACGGTGCCGCTCTCGTCTGAGTGCAGTTCGACCAGATCGCAGACCTGGCGCACCAGCCAGAGCCCGTGGCCGCCCGTCGCGTCGGGAGACGGCTTGTGCGTGCCCGCGAGCGGGTCGGTGATGATGCCGTCGTCGCATATTTCACAGGTAATCGCCTGGCCGTCGAACCAGATCCGCATGGTGCCGGGTGACCGGGCGTGGCGGATGGTGTTAGCGGCGACCTCGCTGACCGCGAGCACGAAATCGACGACGCGGTCGTCCGGCAGGCCCGCCTGCCTGGCCTGGGCTTCCGCCAGGCTGCGGACCTGCGACAGGTCAGTCGTGTAGGTGAAGGGCAGCATCGTCACGCGGTCTCGGCGGCGGCCCGCTGCCGCCTCGCGGAGCTGGCACACCCGGTGCGGTCGTCAGATCTGCTGGCCGGCATGACTCCCGGGCTGCCCGGTGCAGTCGTCGGCAAACTCTCGTAGGCGGGGCAGCGGCGGCGAAGGCCGGCCCGTGCGCGAGGACGCGGGCGGTGACGTCATCCCGGGCTGGTGGTCGGCTGAGCCTGGCCGCCGATGGTGACGGCGCAGCTCGCGTGGCCGTGCTTCTCCTGATAGCGCTGGTGGTATTCCTCGGCCCGGTAGAACGCCGACGCCGCAGTGATCTGCGTGACGATCCGCCGTCGCCGCGCTGACTGCTCGGCGTCGCGCGCCGCGACCGCGAGTGCCTGCTGGTCCGCTCCGTGGCAGAAGATCGCCGAGCGGTACTGGCTGCCGAAGTCCAGGCCCTGGCGGTTCCGGCTGGTCGGATTGTGGATACGCCAGAACGTCTCGAGCAGCTGGGCGTAACTGACCTGCGCCGGGTCGAACCACACTTCCACGGCCTCGGCGTGGCCGGTGCGATGGCCGCAGACTTGCCGGTAGGTCGGATTAGGCACGTGCCCGCCGGTGTAGCCGGCCGCGGTCTGCAGCACCCCGGGGATCTGGCGGAAGGCGGCCTCCACCCCCCAGAAACATCCCGCCGCGAATGTCGCGCGCTCGGCTCCATCGGGGCCGTGGCCCTCGAACGGCGGCGGCAGCGCCTGCGAAACGGTGGAATTCTGCTGGCTGACCTTGAACATGAGAAATGCCTCCGAACCTGCAACTAGTACGGTCAGCGGCCGGCGGCTGCCTTTTGTTCCTGGCCGGGGCCGGGGTTGCGCGGGTAGGGGCTTCAGGCGGTCTGCCGGGCGGCCAGCAGGTGGCCGGCGACGAGTTGCCGGAGCGTGAAGCGGACCCGCCGGCCCGTCTGCCCGTCGTCGCCCGGTCGGCCGGGTTCGCCCCATTCGATCTCCGCGGTACCGCTGAGCTGGAGGGTGCGGCCGGTGGTGAAATCCAGGAATAGCAGGGCGGTTTCGGGGTTGATGGCGAGGTTGCCGAAGCTGTTGAACATATTGTTTCCGGCGTAGTCAGGCCACCACAGCTGGCCGTCGCCGTCCACGCGGACGAATCCGGGCGGGCCACCCCGGTGGGAGGCGTCGCTGCCCCGTTCGGGGTGGGTGGTGCCGAGGAAGAAGGTGTCCGCGCCCCGGATCAGCTCGATGTCCTCGGACGAGAGGGCACTGCCGTGCCGCCCGCCGCCGGCCTCGGCATGGCCGGGGTACCCGGGGGCCAGGATCCGCTGCTGAATGTACTGGGGGCAGTTGCCGTACGCCTGCTCGACCTCGATGAGCAGCCGCTCCGGTCCGGCTTGGGTGAGGGTCCCGTTGATCCGGACCCGACGGCGGGCGGCGAACTCCACCACGACCATCCCGACTGGCTGATCCGACGGCAGCCCGTGCAGCGGGTCGCCGGCCGGGAGCGTGGTGCTGACCTGGAGCGTGGTCGCGGAGGTGACGCGGAGGAAGCCGGGGCGGCCGGTCAGCGGCGTGACCCACAGCCGGCCCGCGCGGTCCCGCCCGGTCAGGGCGGCGAAGGTCCGGTCGGACAGGAACCGGGCGATCCCCCCGTCCAGCTCGGCCGGTTCCAGCATCCGCACCAGGCGGGCGGCCAGAGCCGCCACCCCCGCCCGGTGCTGGACGGCCAGCTCGCCGGCGTGGAAGCCCTCGTCGGCCAGCCGGGGCGTCTCCGGCCCGCCGGGGATGTCCGCGACGCGGGCGGCGTCGTTGGAGGCGGCCTGAGCATCTGTCATCCGGGTTACCTACTTTCCGCTGCGTGCCCGACCCTACCGGCCTAAAACTTCGACGGCTGACGAAGCAAATGACCGGTACAGTCGTGACGTGCCATCGGCTAGCGGGAAACACCCAGGCCCGTCACGTTCCGTGGGCGGTGATCGTGACCTGGCCAGTGTCGGGGCGCTGGTCGCCGACCGGGCCAGGTGCCAGATGCTCCTGGCCCTCGGGGACGGGCGGTCGCTGCCCGCCGGCCGGCTGGCCGCGGTGGCGGAAGTCAGCGCGTCGACCGCCAGCAGTCATCTGCACAAGCTGGTCGCGGGCGGACTGCTCGTGGTGGAGAACGCGGGGCGGCGGCGCAACTACCGGCTGGCCGATCCGGAGGTCGCGGTCCTCATCGAGGCGCTGGAGCGACTCGCCCCCACCCTGCCGATCCGGTCCCTCGGGCAGAGCCAGCAGGCCCGGGCCTGGCGGCAAGCCAGGGTCTGTTACGACCACATGGCCGGCGCACTAGGTGTCGAGTTGATGCGTTCCCTGCTCGAGCGGGGCCACCTCGGGCCAGTCTACGAGGCCGCGGCGGCGGACCCCGGCCAGGCCCGGTACTCGGTCACTTCAGCCGGGGCGGCCTTCCTCGAGACGCTGGGCGTAGCGATCCCCTCCGGTCGCCAGCCAGTCCGGTATCACCTGGACTCCACCGAAGACGGCTCGCACATCGCCGGCGTCCTGGGCCGGGCCCTGCTGGCGGGATTCGTCGATCTGGGCTGGCTGCAACGCCACCAACGGCGCCTCCGCGTCACGCCGCCGGGCCGCCAGGGTTTCGGGCAGCAGTTCGGGATCTCCCTCGGCGACTGACGGGCTCCCCGGCCGGATAAGCCCGCGGACAGTGTGGGCAGCGCAGGCCGGGGGCAAGATCACCCCGACGAGGAGGACACGATGGGACCTGACCGGATGGATCCTCACCGGGTACGGTTCAGCTTTGACGGCGCCCCGCTGGAGGCGTCGCGGGGCATGACCATCGGCGGGGCGCTGCTGGCGAGCGGAATCGTGTCCTGGCGCCGTACCGGGGCCGACGGCCGGCCGCGGGGCATCTTCTGCGGTACCGGGGCCTGCTTCGACTGCCTGGTGGACGTCGGTGACCGGCAGGCCGTGCGGGCCTGCCTGATCCTGGTGCGGGACTTCGACGAGGTGCGTACCAGCATGTCGCGGAGGGCCGCCGGCTGAGCGGCATCATCGATGTCGCCGTGGTCGGGGCCGGCCCCGCAGGCCTGGCCGCCGCGCTGGCCGCCGGCGACCTGGGCTGCGAGGTCACGCTGATTGACGCCGGCCACGGGCCCGGCGGCCAGATGTACCACCCGGGCATGCTGTTCCCCGGCCGGGGCCGGGCGCACCGCCCGGCGGAGCACCTGCCGCCTGGTCTCGCCCGCATCCGGCAGCTCAGGCAGGTCCGCCACCTCGCGGCGACGTCAGTCGGACGGGCCGTGCGGGACCAGGACGGCGTGGTGACGCTGTGGGTGGGCGGCACGGAAGGCGGCGCCGAGACCACGGTCGAGGTCCGGGCCGTGGTACTCGCCACCGGTGCCGCCGAGCTCGTCTGGCCGTTTCCCGGCTGGGACCTGCCGGGCGTCACCACCGCGGGCGCGGCTCAGGCGCTGCTGAAGAGCCAGCGGGTGACCGTGGGCCGGCGGGTCCTGGTGGCAGGGTCCGGGCCGGTGCTGCTCCCGGTCGCGGCCAGCCTGGCCGAGGCCGGAGTGCGCGTCGTCGCCGTGCTGGAGGCGACTCCCGCGCCCCCCGCGGGAGGGCTGGCCGCGTACCCCGGCCAGCGGCCGGAGACCGGCGGCTACGCCGCGGCCCTGGCCCGTCACGGCGTGCCGGTCCGCACCGGGTACGCGGTGGTTGCCTGCCAGGGGACCGAACGGGTGGAGCGAGCCGTGATCGCCCAGTTGAACCAGGACTGGCGGCCGCGCCCCGGCTCGCGGCGCCCGGAAACCGTGGATGCCGTGCACGTGAGCTTCGGCTTTTCCCCCGCGCTGGAACTGCCCCGGGCGCTGGGCTGCGCCGAGGTCCAGCCCGCGTCGCGGCCGGTCCCCGCGGTGGCCTGCGACGCCGATCTGGCCACGTCGGTGCCGGGGGTATTCGCCGCCGGCGCGGTGACCGGGGCCGGCGGCGCCGACGTGGCGGAGCTGCAGGGATACCTGGCGGGTACCTCGACCGCGCGCTACCTGAGCCGGCTGCCCCCGGACGCGTACACGGAGCGCACCCGGCCGCTGCGGGCCCGGCTGGAGAATGCCCGGCGGCTCGCGGCGGACCTCGACGAGGTCTGCAGCCTGCGGCCCGGCTGGCTCGAGTGGCCGGACAGCGGCACGATCATCTGCCGCTGCGAACAGACCCGCTGGTCCGAAATCGGGGCGGCGGTGGAGGGTGGCGCGCGCGACGTGCGCGCGGTCCAGGCGGTGACCCGCTGCGGCCTGGGCGACTGCCGGGCCTGCGTCTGCGGGCCCGCGCTGCAGTACGCGCTGTCGGCCGCGGCGGGAATGGTCCCGGGCTCCGCCCGGCCAGCCAGTGCAGGTCAGGGCGGACGTCATCCCTTACGTTGGACGGCATGAACGTGTCGCCCGAAGTCATCTACATCATCCGGCACGCGGAGAAGCCGCTGAAGCCGCGGCTGTCCGGCGTTGACTATGAGGGCAGCCAGAACGAGCATTCGCTGCTGCCGCGCGGATGGCAGCGTTCCGGCGCCCTCGCGGCACTGTTCCATCCGGACTTCGGTCCAGTGCGGGGCGGCTTGCGAACACCGACGGTGCTGGTGGCGCCCTCCTGGGGGCATCCCGGCAAGACGGCCGCGCACCGGTCATACCAGACCATTCAGGGTCTGAGCGAGCATCTGGAGCTGCCGATAACGTCCGAGTTCGCCCCGGGACAGGAACAGCAGCTCGCCGACAACCTGGTGCGCGGCCAGTCCGGAGTCGTGCTCATCTGCTGGGAGCACAAGCACATTCCGGTGATCGCATCCGCGTTGCCGGTCGTCAGCGGAACCGTCATCCCGCGGAAGTGGCCGGGCCGCCGGTACGACGTCATCTGGTCGTTCACCCGCGGCCCGGAGCCCGGCCCGGTCCGCTATGCCTTCAGCCAGATCCCGCAGCAGCTGCTCGCCGGGGACGCCGGAACGGTAATCCCGGAATAACGGGCGGGCTCAGGCCAGGGCGGGGGTCAGCGTCCTCATGAAGGCCCTGGTCGTGTCGGCCTGACGAGCCACGTCGCCCGGCTCGAGACCGGCCAGCCGGTCGATCAGCGCGCTGCCCACCGTCGCGATGTCACAGTACGGCAGTACCTGTTCCATCCGGGCGCGGTCGGAGATGCCGAACCCGACCGCCATCGGCACCGTGAGGTGCTGACGGGCCCGCTGCAGGTAGGCCTGGACGTCCGGGGCCAAGCCGAGCTGGGCTCCGGTGACGCCCCGGCGCGACATGCAGTAGGCGAAGCCGCTCGCGACAGTCGCGTTCGCGGCCATCCGGCCGACCGTCGAGGTGGGCGCGAGCGTCACGATGTTATGCAGGCCGTGACGGCGGCAGGCATCGAGATAGCCTTCATGCCGCGCGGCCTCGGCGGGGAGGTCCGGCACGATGAGCCCGCTGATGCCGGCTGCGGCGGCGTCCCGGCAGAACGCCTCCGTGCCGTACCGGTAGACCGTGTTGGCGTACGCCATGAACAGCAACGGTGCCTGCACCCGGGCGGACGACTCGGCCGCGATCGTGAAGGCGTCCCGGACCCGGGCGCCGCGCTCGATCGCGGCCTCGCAGGCGGACTGGATCGTCGGGCCGTCCGCGAGGGGGTCGGAGAACGGAATCTGCAGTTCGATGAAATCGGCGCCAGCCTCGTCCATGGCGACGATGAGCGCGCTCGTCGACGCCAGCGACGGATAACCGACCACGACGTGGGTCATCAGCCCCTTGCGTCGTCCGGCGGCGAGGGCGGCGAGCCGCTCGTCAATCCTGTTGGCCATGGCGCTCGGCCTCCGTCCTGAGGAACGCATAGAACTCCTGGTCGGCGAACGCGTCAGCGAGAATGAACAGGTCCTTGTCGCCCCGGCCGGAGATATTGATGACGACTACTTCGTCCCGGCCCAGCCGGGGAGCGAACTCGATGACATGAGCCACCGCGTGCGCCGACTCCAGCGCCGGCCAGATGCCCTCGGTCCTGGCCAGCAGGTCGACCGCCTTGATCACGGCGTCGTCGCGGGCGTAGGCGAAGCTGATCCGGCCCTGCTCGTGCAGCCAGGCCAGTTCCGGGCCGATGCCGGGGTAGTCCAGGCCCGCGGAGATGCTGTGGGTAGGTGACAGCTGGCCGTCGTCGTCTTGCAGGAACACCGACTTGTACCCCTCGACGATGCCGGTCCGGCCGTGCGGGAAGCGCTGGGCGTGCTCGCCGGTTCCGTCTCCCTTACCGCCTGCCTCGACCCCGACCAGCCGCACGGACTCGTGCGGGACGAACGGGCCGAACGCCCCGATCGCGTTGCTTCCGCCGCCGACGCAGGCGACCACGTAGCCGGGGAGCCTGCCTTCCGCCTGGCCGAGCTGGGTCATGATCTCCTGGCCGACCACCGACTGGAAGTCGCGGACCATGGTCGGGTAGGGATGCGGCCCGAGCGCCGAGCCGAGCAGGTAGTGCGTGTCGGCGCTCGACGCGATGTAGTCCTTCAGCGCGGCGTTGACCGCGTCCTTGAGCGTGCGGCTGCCGTACCGCACGGGCACCACCGTCGCGCCGAGCCGCTCCATCATGAACACGTTCGGGCGCTGGCGGGCGATGTCCACCTCGCCCATGTAGACCGTGCACTCGAATCCGAACTTGGCGGCCACGGTGGCGGTCGCCAGCGCGTGCTGCCCGGCTCCGGTCTCGGCCACCAGCCTGGTGCGGCCCATCCGCTTCGCCAGCAGCGCCTGGCCCAGGCAGTGCGTGATCTTGTGGGCCCCGGTGATGTTCACGCCCTCGTTCTTGAGGTAGATCCGGGCGCCGCCGAGCGCTTCGGTGAGCCGCCCGGCGAAGGTCAGCGGCGTCGGGCGCCCGGCGAAGGTCGCCAGCAGGTGAGCGAACTCGGCCGCGAATCCCGGGTCCGCCCTGGCCTCCCGGTAGGCCTGATCGAGCTCCTCCAGGGCCGGTATGAGGACCTCGGGCACGTACCGGCCGCCGAAACCGCCGAAGTACCCGGGCGAGCTTTCAGGCATCAGCTTCCGTTCTCGCGGTCGTCATCTGAGTCTTCTAGAAGACTAGAAGACTCGCTATCATGATGGCAAATGGCCACTGGACCGAAGTACCTGCGCATCCACCGCGACCTGAGCGACCGCATCACCAGCGGGCAGTGGCCGGCCGGCCGCCCGCTGCCCTCCCAGCAGCAGCTCGCGGCCGAGTTCGGGGTCAGCGTCATGACGTTGCGCCAGGCCCTCCAGCTGCTAGCTGATGACGGCCTGGTTCAGACCCGGCACGGAGCCGGCACCTTCGTCGCGGCCCGTTATGCCTATGACCTCGGCGGCTTGCGCAGCTTCGCCGCCGACCTCAGCGCTCAGGACGCGGATATCACCACCGAGCTTCTCGCCGCCGGCACCGTAGCGCCGCCGGCCGGCATCGCGGTCCGGCTCGGAGCGTCCGGCCCGGTGCTCCGGCTGCGGCGGCTGCGGCTAGCGGGCGGCCGGCCCCTGATCGTCCAGACCTCCTACCTCCCGGCCGCCCTGGCCAGCGTCGTCAGCGCGGAGGACCTCGGGCTCCGTGGTCTCTACACCATCCTGGCCGAGCACGGGCTGGCCATCGCCCGCGCCGACGAGACCATCACCCCGGCCGCGCTCGGCCCGCGCGACGCCCGCGATCTTTCCCGCCCCCGGTCCAGTCCCGCCCTGCTGAGCCACCGGGTCAGCTTCACCGCGGATGGCAGCCCGGTCATCGACGACTACGCGCTCCTGCCGGCTGACAGCGTGGCGATCACGGTCAACCGCTCGCCGGGACACCTGGAAGTCCGCTACACGCTCGCGGGCTAGGTCAGCAGGCCAGGGACCCGCGGGGTGACTGGCCGGCTCGTCAGGTGCCGACCGGCGGTTCGCGGATACCGAGCTCAGCCAGGCTGGGCGCCCGTCCCGTCCAGCTGCCTTCCTCGCTGTCGGCGGAGTCCGTCCAGGCGGCCCGGTCGAAGTCACCGTTCCAGGCCCGCGCCAGCGCCCGGGGTAGCCCCCACCAGCCGAGCCGGGTCAGCCAGCGCTGCTCGCTGACGGCGCCGGTCGCCTCCCAGCACAGCAGCGCTGCCTCGAACCCGCGGCCCAGTGCCTCGTCGTCCGCTGCGCCGCCGGCAAACGGATCGTAGGCCACGGCCTCGTCGCCGGGGTCCTCCGTGCTCGTGATCTCCGGGCATTGCCGGGCGTACCGGACCAGGTCTTCGGCCGTGGCGACGGTATTGACACCGGAACGGACCAGGCCGATCACAGCGCCGGCCCAGTCCGCCGGGCGCAGCAGCGTCACCGGCTCGAGCAACGGCGAGCCGGCACCGATGTGGCGCCGCGTGGTCGCTATCACGCCGGCGGCGTCCAGCCACAGGTCCGTGTCGTCAGCCGGTGACCGCTTGCGCGGCCGCTGGCCCCACGCCGCGCGGGCCAGCTGCCGGTACGGCCATTTGCGCGCCGCGGACCTGAAACGTGCGGCCGCCATCGTGAGTTCCTCGACCGGGACCGGTACGGCCTGCGCCTCCGGAAGGGCTTCCCGGAGCACCCTGACGGCGTAGCTCTCGGCGGCGTCCCAGGCCAGGCCGAGATCATCCGGCCCCGGGCCAGCATCCCAGCCGTAATATGCCACCCGTCCTGCCTACCAGATACGGACCCGGGTCGCAGGTTCGAGCCACAGTTCGTCGGCCGCGCCGACACCGAACGCGTCGTAGAACTCGTCGAGGTTCCGCACGATCTGGTTGCAGCGGAACTCGCCCGGGGAATGCGGGTCGATAGCGAGCAGCCGGATGGCTTCGGTGTCCCGGACCTTTTGCCGCCAGGTGCGCGCCCACGACATGAAGAAGCGCTGGCCGCCGGTCAGGCCGTCGATGACCGGTGCCTCCTCGCCGTGCAACGAGACCTGGTAGGCCTTCCAGGCGATGCCCACGCCGCCGAGGTCCCCGATGTTCTCCCCGATCGTCAGCGCT
The DNA here is from genome assembly GCA_021154785.1 of Nocardiopsis sp. Classification (GTDB taxonomy): domain Bacteria; phylum Actinomycetota; class Actinomycetes; order Streptosporangiales; family Streptosporangiaceae; genus Palsa-504. The sequence goes on along the minus strand of JAJKHX010000128.1, from coordinate 1,824 downwards.
CCGTTCACGTAATGGTCAGGAACCTGCTTCGGCGCCAGGTGGTTGTACTGGTCGATCAGCGACCGGGTCCGGATCTCGAACGCCTGCCGGTCCGCTGCGCTCCACCAGTCGGTCAGCCTGCCGTCACCGTCGTACCTGGAACCCTGGTCGTCGAAGCCGTGGCCGATCTCGTGGCCGATGACGGCACCGATCGACCCGTAGTTGGCCGCGTCGTCGCGGTCGGGATCGAAGAACGGATCCTGCAAGATCGCCGCCGGGAACACGATCTCGTTCATGCCCGGGTTGTAGTAGGCGTTGACCGTCTGGGGGGTCATGTGCCACTCATCGCGGTCGACCGGCTTGCCGACCTTGTTCAGCTCGCGGCCGAACTCGAAAGCATGAGCCGCCCGCACGTTGCCCATGAGATCCGCCGGGTCGATGCTGAGGCCGGAGTAATCCCGCCAGCTATCCGGGTAGCCGATCTTCGGCGTGAACTTCCCGAGCTTGTCCAGGGCCCGCCGGCGGGTGTCGGCCCCCATCCATTCGAGCGTGCTGATGCTCTGGCGGTAGGCCTCGAGGAGGTTGGCGACCAGCACATCCATCCGCTCGCGGGCTCCGGGCGGGAAGTGGCGGCCGACGTAGGCCCGCCCGGCGGCTTCCCCCATCGCCCGCTCGACCAGCGCGACACCCCGCTTCCAGCGCGCCCGCAGCTGGGGGGTGCCGCTCAGGATGCGGCCGTAGAAGTCGAAATCTTCGGCGACGAACGCCTCCGACAGGTACCCGGCGGCGCTGTGGATCACCCGCCAGTACAGCCAGTCCCGCCACGCCGGAAGATGCTCGTCGGTGAGCAGCGCGACCAGCCCGGCGCTGAAGCTCGGCTGGCGGAGCACCACCTCGTCGAAGGCACCCGCGGGCGGGTCCAGGGCCGCCAGCCAGCTCCGCAGGTCTGGCCCCGCTGCCAGCACGCCGGGCCAGGTGAACAGGTTGTAGGTTTTCTCGCGGTCACGGTTAGTGACGTTGTCCCAGTGGAGCCCGGCCACCTCCGTCTCCAGCGCGAACACGCGCCGGGCGGCCTGATCGGCGTCCGGCATCGCGGTCAGCTCGAATATCCGCTGCACGTGGCCGGCGAACGCATCGCGGACGCCGGCGAACCGTTCCTCGCGGTAGTAGCTCTCGTTCGGCAGCGAGATACCTCCCTGCTCGAAAAACACCAGGTAACGCTCCGGGTTGCCGGGGTCGGTGCCGACGAAGAGCCGGTACAGGCCCCCGACGCCCAGTGGCTGCAGCCGCCCGAGCGTCTCCAGCAGCTCCGGGATAGAGCTGACGGCCCGGGCCGCCGCGAGCGCCTCGCTGATGGGCTGCGAGCCGAGCAGCTCGGCCCGGTCCGCGTCCATGAAGCTGGCGTACACGTCGCCGAACTTGCGCTCCTCGCTGCCTTCCGGTGCCGACCTGGCCTCTTCCACGATCTCGCGTACCGCGGTCTCAGCCTGGTCAGCCAGAATCCGGAACGTGCTGTCGCGGGCCCGGTCGGCGGCGATCTCGGTCCGCGCGATCCACCGGCCGTTGACGTGCCGGAACAGGTCGTCTTGCGGGCGGATGCCGGGATCCAGCTCGTCGACGGGGATACCAGATGAGAGCGTCATGCGCTCCAGCGTAAAGGTCACCCCGGCCCGGCCTGCTCACCAGTTCGGCTGCCCCATCATGCCACGCCAGGTGAAGACCAGGCCGCTCAGCCTGCCGCCGTCGCGTTTCATGATCACGGGCAGTTTCGGCCGGATATGAGCCGAAACTGCCCGCGATCATGAAGTCCGCCCGGCAGCAACCTGACCGGAGCACGCGCTCCTG
>JAJKHX010000127.1 GCA_021154785.1 Nocardiopsis sp. | reverse complement strand
CTGCGGGCCACCGGTGAGACCGCCCGCAAGCGGACCGCCGTGGCCATGAACGAGGAGCTGACCGCGCAGGAGGCCCAGATCGCGCGGCTGGCCCGCGACGGTCTGCCGAACCCGGAGATCGGCGCCCGGCTGTTCATCAGTGCGCGCACCGTCCAGTACCATCTGGGCAAGGTCTTCACCAAGCTCGATATCACCTCGCGCAGCCAGCTGCACCGCGTGTTGCCCGGCGACCCCGCTGCGTCCGGGCCCCGCTGACCCCCCAGGACCCGCCGCAGCCTGTAACTGATCCGCGAGGGACGGCCTCAGGCTAACGAAGGACCATCACCGGCCCTTGCGGGGATGCCTCAGGCGTTCGCCGTTGGGCCTGGCGGCGTGCGCGGCGACTCCGCGCGATCTCCGGCGACTCTCAATACCTCGCGGCGGATCGCGCTGCTGGCCGGGCGGATGAAGAACCAGTACGGCGCGAACAACCGCCGCGTCCTGGGGTCCGTCGCCGTAACGCGGGTCTCGGTGCTCAGCCGGGTGCCCGCCGCGGTGGGTTCGACGCGGAACTCCATGGCGACCTTGATCCATCCAGGTTGCGACCAGGCACGCAAGGCCGCGGCGTCCAGGCGGGGCGGTGCTGGCCCGCCCAGCAGGCGCCATGCCTGGCTAAGGCCTGCCGAGATCACGACCTGGGGCGGCCGGCAGAACAGCACCGGAATGGGTGTGACATCGAGAAAGGTCCGTCCGGCCAGCGGCTGGTGCCGGCGTCCGGCCAGCCGTGCAGGCAGCAGGCGGATGCTCTCGAGGGCATACCCCAGAGGAAGAGCCGACATGGTAACCTGGACCAGCTCATTCCACACCGCCGTGGGCGGGGCACTGATGCCGCGGGCGTGACACATCCGGTACCGCGGATGCGGCACCACCTCGTCGAGAGTCATTACCTGCTACCTCATGGTCGGCGTCGGCCTGATGGCGGGGCGCTGCGGAATTGTCTTCTATGGAACCAGATGACGGCCACGGGCGAGGAGCCCCAGCCTGCCAGCTCGGCCATAGACCCCGGTCTGGTGCGTCGTATCCAGGTAGCGCCTGGATCGAGCTCGCTGCCCGGATTGCGGCCGGCTCAGCTCCAGCGGCGCCAATTGACAGCCCCGGACGGGAACCGGCCGAACCCTCGCCCTTCTCGCCGGCGAAAGGCGGCCAGGATCTCTTGCTTCTCGCGCTCGGGTACGTTGAAGTCATCTAACCTTTCGTCTCGGTGCACTGGCCGGGGCCGGAGCCGTCTTCCAGGGCCTCGACCGCGCCGAGAAGGTTGCGGAGGCCGACTTCGTAGCGCTGGGCATCCGCCGGATCGAGCAGCCACTCGTCGATCGGTACGCCGACGGCCTCCTCTTCCGGCTGGCCGGTCTCGGCCTGGGTCAGCTCTGTACTGACGTTAAGCTCGAGTTCGTGCAGGAAGGCGTTATCGCCAGTAGGGATGCTCATCTTTTCTCCTTGGGCGGCGTGTTACTTCCCGCGGGTCCGTGACCACCGTTCGCGGATCGTCACGCATGGCCAGCGCGCTCCGGAAGAACTTGTCCATCCGGAACTGCTTGGATGCGGCGACCTCGACTTTCCGTTCAGCGGTGAACCCGCTGCGATCTTGCCGACCGTACGAACTCGAAGAACTGCGTCGCATCACGTCGAATATACGAGCGCAAAGTCGGTAGGGCATGCGATGGAGTACTCGCGTTCGGCGGTGTAGCCGTCCTTGGCAGTGAGCCGCACCTCCAGGTGCTGCCCGGGTCAGTCGCCCGTATAGCGTTGTTCTCGCCATGGGTTCCCGTACATGTGGTAGCCGTAGGTCTCCCAGAAGCCCGGCTCGTCGGCGTCGCGCAGGTCCAGGCCGCGCACCCATTTGGCGCTCTTCCAGAAGTACAGGTGCGGCACCAGCAGCCGGGCCGGGCCACCGTGCTCGGGATCGAGCGGGCCACCGTCGTAGTCGAATGCCACCCACGCCTTGCCGCCGGTGACATCTTCGACCGGCAGGTTGGTGGTATAGCCGCCGTCACAGAACGCCAGCACGTAAGGGGCGTCATGCCTGGCCTGGTCCAGCAGGGTGTCCACCGATACCCCGCGCCACTGGGTGTCGAGCTTGGACCAGCGCGTCACACAGTGCACGTCCACCGTGACGGTCTCGGCCGGCAGCGCCCGGAATTCCTGCCAGGTCCAGGACTTCCTGGTCTGGCCGGCCTGGGTGATGGAGAACGTCCAGTCCTGCAGCGGGGTATGCGGCGTCGGGCCGGCCGACAGCACCGGAAACCCATCGGTCACATACTGGCCCGGCGGGACCCGGCCCTCCTGCCCGTCCGGGGCGCGGTGGAAGTGGCGGAAGCCACGCGACACAGGGCTCATACCCGGTCAACTCCTTTCCATCAGCGTGCCGTTTCGCGGCACCGGTTCACCTTCGCCGCACCCTCGGCGGCCCGCACCGTCAAAAGTGCTAGTCCGGCTGCGCAGGCCCGGTGCGTCCCCCGTCGTGCCATTCGAGCGGGTCCGGCGGCCGTACACGGTGATCAGCCGGGCGGACACCGGTTCCCGCCGGGCGAGATCGCGGTAGGCCGGCCCGAAGCCGTCAGATTGCAGCATCCCGGCCAGCTCCTTCTTAGCCCCCAGCTCGTCGCAGCGGTCGCTCGTCGGCGCGAGCGGCTAGGCCGGGGTGACTTCTCTGGATGACGGCGGGGACGCCTGGCACCAGTGGCGCCACTGATACCAGGTCGCCCATCCGAGGGCGAGCGCTCCGGCTGCGACGCCGACGGCAATGGCCACGTACAGCAGGCGGCTAACCCCGTAGACGATCACACCGGCGTCTCCGCCGAGGACAACGCTGGTGATCACCGCGACGCTGCCCGCGACGCTGAGCATCTTCTGGAACGGCTGCCACCTGGGGCTGAGCATCGAGGCAACACCCTCGTCCGCGACCGCTTGTGACATCAGCGGGGCAAGTTCGGGGATGAGCTGGTCATAGGTGCGCCGCAGGCGGGTGATGCGGGTGACGAACTCCCAGTCGTCGATAGCGATCTCCAGGCACCGCACGAACGCGACCAGCCCGAGGAAGACCAGCGGGGTGAGGACCAGGACCCGGAAGATCATGTGCCCGATAGGTGACGCGCCGCGCGTGCTGTCGAACCCGAGGGCGATGAGCCCTGCCGAGACCGCGCCGAGGAAGACGCTGGCGCGGCCGTTCGACTCGCTGATCGTCGCCACGCGCTGCATCTGCAGGTTGTAGTGCTCGGTGGTGAGCAGGGTGATCCACGCAGGCTTGGCGTCGCCGGCATCATCGAGCCGCAGGTCGTGCGCGATCGCGGGCAGCGGACCGCGCAAAGCGTGCGCGGCGGGCAGGTGCTCGGACGGAACAACCTGCAGAGATGCCTTGTGAAACATGGCGATGCCTTCCTCGGAGTAGATCTTCCTCCTGTGGCTGGACCGGCCGTAGATCCCGCCGCGCTTCCCGGGCGGCGATGTCATCGCGTGCCTGTGGCCGGCCCAGGGTGCAGCGCGGTAGCGAGCCGTTGGCCGAGCTGGTCCCAGCTGGCCTTGAAGGCGTCCACGCCTTGGTCTTCGAGGACCTGCACCACGTCGTGGTAGTCGATGCCGAGCGCGGCGAGTTCGCCGAGTGCGTCCCGCGACTGGTTGTAGGTGCCGTGGATGCTGTCATCTGGGATCCGCCCGTGGTCGGCTACCGCGTTGAGGGTGGCCTCGGGCATGGTGTTGACCACGTCCGGTGCGACCAGGCCGGTCACGTACCGGGTGTCCTCGTAAGCAGGGTCCTTGACGCTGGTGGAGGCCCACAGCGGGCGCTGTGGCCTGGCGCCCGCTGCTGCCAGCGACTTCCACCTATCGGTGGAGACCGATTCCTCGTAGCGCTGGTAGGCGAGCCGGGCGTTGGCGATAGCGGCCTGGCCGCGCAGCGCGGCGGCCCTGCCGGTGCCGATCTTGTCCAGGCGCCGGTCCACCTCGGTGTCCACGCGGGACACGAAAAACGACGCCACAGAGGCGATGCCGGACAGGTCCCGCCCGGCCGCGCGGGCACCTTCGAGCCCGGTCAGGAACGCCTCGATTACGTCGGCATAGCGGGCCAGGGAGAAGATCAGTGTGACGTTGATGCTGATCCCCTCGGCCAGGCATCCGCTGATCGCCGGCAGCCCCTGCTCGACGGCGGGGATTTTCACGAATAGGTTGGGCCGGTCCACCAGCCACCACAGAGTGCGGGCCTCGGCGACCGTGCGTTCGGGATCGTAGGCGAACCGCGGGTCGACCTCGATTGACACGCGGCCGTCCACGCCTTCCGTCGCGTCATAGACGGTACGGAGCACGTCGCAGGCACACCGCACGTCGGACGTGGTGAGTTCCCGTAGCGCCTGGTCCGGGGCGGCCTGACGCACTCGTAGGTCGCGCAGTTGCCCTGTGTAGACATTGCTGTCGATGATGGACCGGGCGAAGATCGTCGGGTTGGTCGTGACCCCGGAGACATGCTTGTCGCGAGCCAGCACGGCAAGGCTCCCGCTGATCAGCCTGTCCCGGCTCAGGTCATCCAGCCAAATCGACACCCCTGCTGCCCGCAGCCTGGCGAGCGAGTCTGTCATCGGATCCTCCGAGATTGTCGTGGCTTGCGTTTCCGCGCCCGGGCGCCGGGTGGTGGGGCCGGCGCGCGGGCGGGCGGGGTGGTCAGTTGCGTCCGGCCATGACGCCGCCGTCGACGTTCCAGATGGCGCCGGTCACCCAGCTGGTGGCGGGGGACAGCAGGAAGGTGATGGTGTTGGCCAGGTCACGGGCGGTGCCGACCCGGCCGAGCGGGTGGAAGCCGTCGAAGCTGTGCAGCGTCTCGTCGAGCTTGTCCTGGGGGACGAACCGCTCGTACAGCGGGGTGGCCACGACGGCGGGGGCGACCGCGTTGACCCGGATGCTGTGGGGGGCCAGCTCGATGGCCAGGTTGTGGGTCAGCGCGTGCAGCCCGGCCTTGGCCACCGAGTACGCCGAGGACGGGGTGGCGGCGATGGCCTGGTGGGCCCACATGCTGCCGATGTTGACGATGGACCCGCCGCGGCCCGCGTCGATCATCCCGCGGGCCACGGTCTGGGTGAGGAAGAAGATGGCCCGGTCCAGTTCGAGGTAGGAGTCGTAGAACGGGCCGTCGTAGTCCAGGAACGGCTTGGGGATGAAGAACCCGGCCGCGTTGACTAGCAAGGTGGCGTCGGCGTGCTCGCCGGCCAGCTGCTGGCGGACCCGCTCGACCTGGTCCCGGTCGGTCAGCTCGGCGGTGATGCCGTAGGCCTTGCCGTCCTTGGCCAGTTCCCGGACCGTGTCGTCGACCCGGTCCTGGTCCTGGCCGATGATCACGGCGGACCCGCCGGCGGCCACCACGTCGGCGGCGGTGTCGCGGCCCATCCCGCTGCTGCCGCCGACCACCACCAGTTTCTGGCCCTCGAACACGGGCATAGCCCGGAGCTCATCGGGCTTGTCCGCGTGGTTCTGCAGGCCATGTAGCCAGTTCGCGCTCATTCAAGCGCTCCTTTCTGCTGCGTGCGTTGGGGGCAAGCCTGCTGCTTGCGTACCGGCAAGCCTGGCCGCCCACCGCCGGTCGTGCACCGTCAGATCAGATATCAGAAACGAGCCACCCCGCTTTTACAGCCAATGCCTGCCGCCGTGAGGTAACAGATGAAAAGGTCCTTTCCCGAACGAGGATGGGCTCACCGGCACGCCACGCTGCGAGCCCAGGCGGGTAGTTGCACCGACCCGCCGTCAGCAACGCTGCGCGGCCTTAGTGAACGAGCGCAGATCGCCGACTTGCGTCCACCTCATCTTGAAACCGTCAACTTGCGCGGTGCGATGCGACGGGAGCACGGCTGACCTACATGCCGCGGGAACCTCACGTCATTACCGTGACGGTCACTGATCGGGCCGGAGCCGCCCCGATCTGGACCATCGGCCGCGATCTGCTGATAGGCGGCCTGATCGCCCGGGCGTCCCTGCCCGGCAGGTAGGGGCCAGATCCGGCTCTGACGTGTCGACCTCGCTCAGGACCGTCGCTGATAATTGCCGGGATGACCAGTTTGGCTGGGCCGCATTCCTGGAGCTGGATCTGAAAGAGGTCGCCGACTTCGTCGTGGGCACGTTTGATCTGGTGCCGCAAGATGAGGAGTTCCGCCAGCCAGACCTCGATGCCGAGCTGGGATGGCTCATCGCGTGGGTCTTCACCGGCCGTGAGCGACGTATCCTCGATCGGCCGTGACAGCCGCCCCCGAGTTGCCGTAACCAACCGAAGTCATCGGTGCGGGACGGCTAGTGATGCCGGTGCGTCCAGTGCGCAGTGCGGCAGCTGCTGCGGTGCCGGGTCGGCCTGCGCGCGGGGGTTGCGGACGGTGACAGCGGCCAGCGCGCCGCCGGCCAGGCACAGGCCAGCCGAGATAAGCGACGCCGTGCCGAATCCAGCCGAGAACTCCGCAGGATGAAGATAAGCCGTGCCGCTGAGCCCGGCGGCGGGAAGGACGGCGACCGCGATCAGGCTGGCGGCGCGGGCGACGTCGTTGTTCACCGCTGAGGCCATGTCCCAACGCCACTTAGGGCCCGCAGATTATTAACGCGCTGATTTGGCTTTGGCTGTCAGGTCGATCCCGTGGGAAGAGGCGTAGGCGGTCAGCTCGGATAGGGTTCCGAGCCGGGGTCCGGCGGGTGCGATGACCTAGGCGGCCTGGGTGAGCAATGGCCGGATCTGGCGCTCGGCCTTGGCGATGGTGCCGGCGACGACGCCGAACAGTCCGGCCAGGACGTGCTGCGGCGTGCGGAAGCGCTGGCGCAGCACGGTGACCAGGGCCTGCTCGGCGGGGGTGAGTGCGGGCGGGTGCCGGCCTGCTGGTTTGCGGGTGGGTGGCCCGCCCCGGCGGATGCAGAGTTCAGCGTCGCGCTGAGCCTGGTACGGGACCGCGAGCCCGCTGATCATCTGGTTCCAGTCGCTGGCGTCCAGGCCGGTCAGGGCCGGGTGCGCCCAGTCCGGGCGTTCGGGCTCGCGGGCCGGCGGCCGGGGCGGGGCCGGCGGTGCCGGAGGCCCGGGGCGCAAGGTGTAGTCCCAGTCGCCGTGCCAGTCGTGGCGGTCCAGCGGCAGGGCGGCCATCTGCTCGTCGCTGACCTTGGCCCCCTCGGGATAGCGGCCGGGGCCGAGCTCGGCGCGGACGGTCAGGCCCGCGCGGGTGGTGGTGGCGGTGATCGTGGAGACGATGACATCGTGGCTGGTCAGCGGGCGGCCTCGCCAGTTCATCGTGATGCGGGGGAACAGCCGGTGCTCGATCTTGTTCCACTTGGAGGTGCCAGGCGGGAAGTGGCATACGGTGACGGCGAGCCCGGTGTCCAGCGCGAACGCGGCCAGCTCGGCCTTCCGCGCGCGAGCGCGGTAGCTGTTGGAGCCGCCGGCGCCGGCGGTGATCAGCAGCCGCCGGGCGTGCGGGTAAGCCGCCCGGCCCTGGCCCTTCCGCCAGCGGCGGATCGACT
>JAJKHX010000126.1 GCA_021154785.1 Nocardiopsis sp. | reverse complement strand
GGGTGCGCGCATAGTGCACAGCTGCGGTTTCGATTCCATCCCGTCCGACCTGGGCGTGCTCCTGCTGCACCAGGCCGCGAGCGCGGACGGCGACGGCGCCCTGGGAGACACCACGCTGGTGGTGACGGCGCTCAAGGGCGGCGTCAGCGGCGGGACGCTGGCGTCGATGATGGATCAGCTGGACCAGGTGCGGGCCACGCCCGGGCTCGGTCGGGTGGTGGAAGACCCCTATGCCCTCAGCCCCGACCGCGCCGCCGAGCCCGACCTGGGCGACGAACGCGACCTCGGGCGGGTCAGCTACGACGCCGCCCTGCGGGCGTGGCTGGGCCCGTTCGCCATGGCCGGAATCAATACCCGGGTAGTGCGCCGCAGCAATGCGCTGCAGGGCTGGGCCTACGGCCGCCGGTTCCGCTACCGGGAGGTGACCGGGTTCGGCTCCGGGCCGGTCGCGCCGCTGCGGGGCACCGCGGTCAGCGCGGCGTTCAAGTCGGTCGAGGCCGGGCTGGCGTTCGGGCCGTCGCGGGCCCTGCTCGGCCGCCTGCTGCCGTCCCCCGGTCAGGGCCCCAGCGACAAGGCCCGCCGGGACGGCTACTTCCGGATCCAGGTCCACACGCGTACCGAAGCCGGGACGCGCTATCTGGCCGCGGTCGAGGCCCAGGGGGACCCGGGCTACGCCGCCACCTCGGTGATGCTCAGCCAGAGCGCGCTGTGCCTCGCACTCGACCGGGACCAGCTACCCGGCCAGGCCGGCGTCCTGACGCCCGCCGCGGCGATGGGCGCCCCGCTCATCAGCCGGCTCAGGACAGCCGGCCTGACTCTGACCGCCCGGCCGGCGTGACGAGCGGGCGTAGCGATAGGCTGCCGACGGCCCAACGGAGAGGACAAACCATGCCCGAGATTCCCGCGTCTCACCGAGACCTGCTCGACGGCGACTTCGCGACCATGGCCACGGTGGGCCCGGACGGCCGCCCGCAGGTATCCGAGGTGTGGTTCCTCGCCGAGGGCGACGACGTGACCCTGTCGCTCAACACGTCCCGCCAGAAGACCAGGAACCTGCAGGCGAATCCGGCCGTGAGCCTGCTCTTGCTGGACCTCACGGTGCCGTACCGCTACCTGGAGCTCCGCGGCGACGCGGAGGTCACCCCTGACGACGACTACTCCTTCGCCGACAAGGTCGGCTCCAAGTACGGCTCGGACCTGCGCGAGCACGACCAGCCCGGCCAGACGCGGGTCAAGGTCGTGATCCGCCCCGTCCGGATCAACGCCGTCGACATGCGCGGCTGACCAGTGCTGCGCGCCGGGAGAATCAGGCTGCGGGCCCGGGACGAGGCAGACGTCGCGATCCTGCACACCGAACTCCAAGAGGACGTCGCGATGCGCTCGTCGGCCGACTCGCGGCCGTGGCGCCCGATCTCGCCGGGATCCGCCGCGTCGCCGTACGCGGTCAGCGAACCTAGCGACGACGCGGCCCTGTTCTCCGTCGTGGAACTGGCCGGCGACGAGCTGGCCGGCGATGCGCTGCTGTGGGGCATCGACCTTCACAACCGGACGGCCCATCTCGGCCTGGGCCTGCGGCCGGCCTTCCGCGGCCGCGGCCTGGGCACGGACGTGGTCCGGGCGCTGTGCGAGTACGGCTTCACCGTCCGCGGGCTGCACCGCCTGCAAATCGAGACCCTGGTCACCAACGCGGCGATGCTCAAGGCGGCCGAACGAGGCGGGTTCACCCGGGAAGGCACCCTGCGCCAGGCCGCGTGGGTCACCGGGGAATTCGTCGACGAGGTCATCCTCGGCCTGCTCGCTGCTGACTGGACCGGTGCCGACTGGACCGGCGCGTGACCGTCCTGCGGGTTCCCTACCACCTGGACGAGTACCTCCCCGACCTGGAACTGCCGCTGGCGCCGGCCCAGCTGGGGCCGGTGCAGACCATCACCGCCGAGCTGCCCGCGGGCGACCCGTGGGCCCGGCTCGCCGCCGTGTACCGCCGGGTCGCGGCCGCCGCGGCCGCCGCGGCCGGTCAGGGGACGCGTCCGGTGGTGGCCTCGGGGGACTGCACCACCTCGCTGGGCATCGTGGCCGGGCTGCAGCGGGCCGGCCTCGACCCGGGGATCGTCTGGTTCGACGCGCACGGGGACGTGCAGACCCCGGAGACGACAGCCTCCGGCTACCTGGGCGGCATGCCGCTACGGCTCCTGACGGGCTACCGGCCCGAACTGATCGCGGACGACCTGGCGCTGCGGCCGGTCCCGGAGCACCGGATCGTGCTGGCCGGCGCCCGGGACCTGGATCCCCCGGAGGCCGCCTACCTGGCCGGCGCGGCCATCGGCCAGGTCGAGGTGGCGGCCCTCGACCCGGCGAGGATGCCGGACGGGCCGTTGTACGTGCACCTTGACCTCGACGTGATCGACCCGTCGGTCCTGCCCGGCCTGCGGTACCCGGCGCCCGGCGGCGCCGCCCCGGCCGACGTCGCCCAGGCTGTCGGCCGGCTGGCGGCGACCGGGCGGGTCGCCGCGGTGGGCATCGCCTGTACCTGGCGTCCCGGCCAGGACGACGCCCTACGCATCGCCCCCTACCTCACCGATGTCCTGGCGAACCTCTAACCGGGCTGCTCCGTAGTCCTGATGCCGGCCCGCGCGGCCGGCTCTTCGCCTTCCGCCGGGCCGTAGAATGAGGTTCCGAAATTTCCCTGAATTCTGCCGATCATGTGACCGCGGGCCCGGAACCGCGGCCGGAAAGCCCGAGACCAGCGAAGATGCCACGTCGCCCCGAAGGTGTGGACACGTCCGTTCCCAACATCGCGCGGATGTATGACTACTACCTGGGCGGCAAGGACAACTTCCAGGCCGACCGGGTAGCCGCCGAGGAGATCATCCGGCTCGTGCCGGCAGCCAGGACCGAGGCCATGACCAATCGCCAGTTCCTGCGGCTGGCCGTCCGCTACCTGGCCATGGACGCGGGGATCAGCCAGTTCCTGGACATCGGCGTCGGCCTGCCGACCCAGGGTGCGGTCCACGAGGTGGCCCGGGAGGTCAGCGACGGGGCCCGCGTCGCCTACGTCGACTACGACCCGGTCGTCGTCTCGCATGCCAATGCCCTGCTCACCCAGCCCGACCGCAGCGTCGCCGTCCGCGGTGACCTGCGCGAGCCCGCCGCGCTGCTCGCCGATCCGGTCATCCGGGGCCACCTGGACTTCAGCCGCCCGGTCGCGGTGTTCCTGCTCGCGATACTGCACTTCGTCTCCGCCGGTGACGATCCCGCCCAGATCATCGCCACGATCAGGGACGCGCTCGCGCCGGGCAGCTACCTGGTGGTCAGCCACGTCGTCCCGGGCCGGGTCCAGGACCGGGAAGTGGCCAAGGAGATAGCCGACCGGATCTACGAGATCTACGGCCGGGCCACCGAGCCCCTGTCCCCCCGGACCCCGGCGGAGATCGCGGCCCTGCTCGACGGCTTCGAGCTCATCGAGCCGGAGATCCTGGCCAGGTACGCGCGGCCGCACGAACTCGGCGGCGCCGCGAGCCAGAGCCCGGTCGGCTGGAGGGTCCTGGCCCGCAAGCCGTGAGCGGCGGCCCGGTTCCGCTGGTGACGGCCGCCGCTGATCAGGGCCGGATGGCCGCGCCGATCCGGGTCAGGGCCGCCGGCCAGTCCTGCTGCGGATCGGTCACCATGAGCTTGGCGAAGGGATACCCGTCGTACAGCGTGTCCACGAACGCCTCCCAGGCCTCGTACAGCGCGGCGACGGCGCCGGGTCCGCGCAGGTCGCGGTGGCGCGCCCAGCGGCTGTTCTCCACGAAGGTGACGTTCCGCTCTTTCGCCGCCGGCCCCCGGGCGCCGTGGACGCGCGCCACCGCCGCGCCGAGGTCGGCCGGCCGCAGGTAGAGCAGGAACGGCTCGGCCGGCGCCACCTGGTCCAGGATCATGTCGTAGAGCCCGGTCACGACGTCCGCGGGAGCGTCGTAGATGAAGGTCGGCATGACGGAGTTCTGCAGGAAGATGCTCTCCAGGATGAGCGTCTGCTGGCCGCTGAGGCACCGCTCGGCCAGCCGCCGCCACTGGCTGGCCGCGTACACCTCCGACTCGCGCGGCGCGACGTTCCCGGCGTGATCCGGCGACCCGGCCGCCTGCGCGGCGGCGGCCCGCAACTGGTCCACGGCCCGGGTCCGGATCGGCTGGTCCTCGTCGAACTCGCGGAACGCCCGCACGTCTTCGCCCCGGCGTGACAGCCAGTCCTCGAGCCATCCGGCCGTCGTCGTCTTACCCGAGCCGATCATTCCCTCGATCAGGATCAGCCGCGCTGCGCTCACTGGCTCAGGCTACGCCGGCCGATATTCGGTCGCCCGCATCCGGCCGGTTCGTTCACACTGGCCCGATGGGGAGAACCGTCAGCGCCGTGGTCACCTGGGGCGACGCCTATCTCGGGACGATCGGCCCGGTGAGCGTGAGCATCCCGTGGTGGTCCGAGGTGGAGCCGGTCGTCGCGCACCTGCGCGCGGTGCTCGGCGTCCCCGTGATCGTGCTGCGCCTGCTGCGGGTCGACGGAGGGGACGGCAGCCGCGACGGTCACGTGACCTACCACGCGGCCGCGCTCAGCCGCCCGCCCCCCGGCCAGCTGGCCGCCCGCCCGGTGCCGCCCTGGCCGGGGGAGCTGACCGGGCCGGAGAACCTGCGTTCACCGTGGGCCCGGCTGGAGGGTGTTCGCGAGCTCCTTGACTGGGCCGGGGCCACGCTCGAGGCGGCCGGCCGCCGGACGACCGGGCCCGCCGTGCAGCGCCGGACCTGGAACCTGTCCGGCCTGTTCCAGCTGCCCACCGTCACCGGCCCGGTCTGGCTCAAGGCCACGCCTGGTTTCGCGACCGACGAGGCCGGCGTCATCGCCGCCTTCGCCCGCGTGGATCCGTCCCTGGTCCCGCCGGTCATCGGCGCCGCGCCGGGACGCGTCCTGCTCGAGCACCTGCCCGGCGAGGACTGCTGGGACGCCTCACCGCCGGTCATCACCAGCGCCGTCCAGCGCCTGGCCGCCGCTCAGGCTCTCGTGGCCCGGCAGCTCCCCGGCATCCCCGGATTGCCCGACCGGCGCCCGCCGGTCCTCGCCGCGCAGATCCGCGCCCTGCTCGGCGGCCCGGTCGCCAGCGAGCTGAGCGCCGGCGAGGCGGCGGCCGCGCGCGGGCTGCTGAACCGGTTCCCGCTGCTGGCTGAATGCGGCCTGCCCGACACCCTGGTGCACGGCGACTTCCATCCCGGTAACTGGCGCAGTGACGGCGGGCCGCCGGTCATCGTGGACTGGGCCGACGCTCATCTCGGCAACCCGGTGCTCGACGGGCTGCGGGCGCGCGACTACCTGCCTCCGGCGAAGCGCCCGGCCGCCGCCCGCGCCTGGATCGCGGCCTGGTCATCGAGCGTCCCCGGCTGCGATCCGGCCCGCGCGCTGCGCATCGCCGAACCGCTCTCCCACCTCGCCTACGCCGTGCGCTACCAGGAATTCCTCGACGGCATCGAGCCGAGCGAACAGGTCTACCACCGCGGTGATCCCGCCGCCGCCATCCGCGCCGCCCTCCGCAGCGCGGCCGGTGGCTGACATGGCCGGCGCGGGCAATCCGCTCCCGGGCGGGTCCGTGACGACGGTCGTGCGGGTCGCAGACACGGTCCGGCGCGCGCCGCCCGCGAACGCGGAGTTCGTTCACGCCGTGCTGGGCTGGTTCGAGCAGCGCGGCTGGGAGGGTGCGCCGAGGTTCCTGGGTACCGATGAGCTAGGCCGGGAAGTGCTCAGCTTCATCGAGGGCCACGTGGCCTGGGAGCCGTCCCAGCCGCCGTCGGTCTTTGCGGATGCGAGCCTGGGCCGGGTGGCCGAGCTCGTCCGGGAGTTCCATGACCTGACGGCCGGGACGCCGCTGGCCGCCGGCCGGGAAGTGGTCTGCCACAACGACCTGGCGCCGAAGAACACCGTGTATCGCGCCACTGATACCGGGCTGGCGCCGGCGGTGTTCATCGACTGGGATCTGGCGGCTCCGGGGGAGCGGATCCACGACGTCGCCCATGTCTGCTGGCAGTACCTCGGCCTCGGCCCGGGCGGGGCCGACCCGGCCGCGGCCAGTGCGCGGATGCGGCTGATCTGCGACGCCTACGGCCTGCCCGACCGCGCTCGGCTGCTGGAGACGATCCTGTGGTGGCAGGACCGGTGCTGGCGCGGCATCGAGGCCGGGGCGGCCTCAGGCGACCCGGCGATGATCCGGCTGCGCGCCCGCGGCTCGTCCCGCGCGGTCCGCGCGGCCTTCGGCTGGGTCGCCCGCCACCGCGGCGAACTCGCCGCTTCCCTCGGATAAGCAACCGCATCTGCAAGTATCCAGCGCCGGCTGACCGGGACCGCGGCGTCAGCGCCCGGCGAGGAACCGGGCGATCGCCGCGGCGAGCGCGGCGGCGATGCTGCGCTGGACGCCGGGCCGCACCAGCAGCGCGGCGTCGGCCGCGTCGCGCATGTTGCCGGTCTCGACCAGGACCTTCGGCATGGTGGTCAGGTTCAGGCCGGCCAGGTCATTGCGGCTGATGTAGCCGTTACGGCCGTAGTAGTCGCTGACCTGCAGTCTGGTGTCCTTGAGCAGCATTGCGTGGACGTCGCGGCCGAACCGGGCCGACGAGCTGATCACCTTGTTGTTCGGCCCGTCCGCCACCGGGTCCAGGACCGTGAAGCCGCGCCCGGCGAGCGGGCCGTAGTCGGCGTGGATGTCGATGGACACGTTCGCGTGGGCGCGGTTCAGGATCCGGGCGCGCTTGTCCACGCACGGCCCGAGGCCGTGATTGCCGGACCTGGTCATCACCACCCGTGCCCCCATTGCCTTAAGGTCCGCGCGCAGGTAAGTCGCCACGTTCCAGGTGAACCTGGCTTCGGTGTAGCCGCCCGCGGTCTGGGTCCCGGTGGTGTCGCAGCCTTCCCGCTCCCGGCCATTCCAGACCTTGCGGTTGAGGAACGCGGGGCTGGTGTAGTTCAGGCCGTTGTGCCCCGGGTCGATCCCGATGATCTTGCCCGCCAGCGGCCCGCGGACCGTCACGGCCGCCCGCGCCGGGCCGCCGACGGCGGTACCCGCCGCCGGCAGGGCGGAGCCTGTCGCCGGCACCAGGGCCAGCACGAATCCCGCGACCGCGACTGCGACCCAGGCCAGGGCACGGCGGCGACCCGGGCCGGGCGCCCGCTGGTCGGGTTCCATGAGCCTCCACTGCATTCGGCGGCTGAGCACTTCCATCATCGGCCAGGAAAACGCTGAGGTCGGCATTATGCGCGAGCCGGTGCGTTGTACGTTGCCATGCAGGACGGCGGAAAGCGAGGATGCATGGGCTTCAAGACCGCGCTGCTGGTCTACGCCAGCACCCGGCTCCATCCCCCGGACGGATAGGCTTTGCTCGTCCCGGCGAAAGGTGCGATCCGGGGGACCGGGACCAAGGGCGCGCATACAGGAGGCTCAGGCGGTGTCGTCGACCGACGGAGAAGGGGGAGCGCCCCAGCTCGACACGAGCGAGGCGCATTCGGCCCGGGTGTGGAACTACCTCCTGGGCGGGAAGGACAACTTCGCGGCCGACCGCGAGACGGGCGACCTGATCCTGAAGATGTTCCCGGCCATCGCCCACCACGCCCGGGTGCAGCGCCGGTTCCTCGGCCGCGCGGTGCGCTACCTGGCGGGGGAGGCCGGCATCCGGCAGTTCCTGGACATCGGGACCGGCCTGCCGACCGCGAACAACACCCACCAGATCGCCCAGCAGCACGCCCCCGAATCGCGGATCGTGTACGTCGACAACGACCCCATGGTGCTGGTGCACGCCCAGGCTCTGCTGACCAGCGCCCCCGGCGGCATGACGAGCTACATCGAAGCCGACGTGCGCGACCCGGACCTGATCGTGCGCGAGGCCGCCGCGACCCTGGACTTCGGCCAGCCGGTCGCGCTGGTGATGCTGGGCATCCTGGGTCAGATCGACGACACCGACGAGCCCGGCTCGATCGTGACCCGGCTGCTCGCGGCGCTGCCGTCCGGCAGTTACCTGGCCCTGTCCGACGGCACCGACACCAACCCCGAGATGAACCGCGCCATCGCGGTCTACAACCAGAACTCGGCCAGCTCCTACCACCTGCGCAGCCCGGAGCGGATCGCCGCGTACTTCGACGGCCTGGACCTCGTGCCGCCCGGCGTGCTCAGCACCTCCCGGTGGCGGCCCGACATCAGGGATGCCGAGGAAGATCCCCGCGAGGTCGACAGCTACGCCGGCGTCGGCCGCAAGCCCTAGCGCCGCAACCGGCTCGATGGAGCATGGAGCCGGCTTTGGCCGGCTCGATGGAGCATCGAGCCGGCTGGCAACATCAAGACCAATACGACCGAACGGCCTTGCTGCCACCCAACAGCACTAGTGCGACAGCCGTGAAAGCCGGCCGCGACCTGTCCGGTGCGCCCTACCCGAGCAGCCGGGCCCGGCACGCCAGCTGCAGGGCGAGCCGCTGGTCGGGGTCGTCCAGGTCCACGTCGAGCAGCTCGGTGATGCTGCGCAGCCGGTTGGTCACCGCGTTGCGGTGCAGGTGCAGCCGGTCGGCCGTCTTGACGATCGACCCCTGCTCGTCCAGGTAGGCGGCGAGCGTCTGGATCGCGGTCTCGGCCCGGGCCGGGCCGAGGTTCTCCAGCGGCGCCAGCTGGTCCCGCACCGAGGCGCGGACGGTGTCCGAGGCGTACCACTCCATCAGCATCCGCCGGATCCCCACCGCGTCGTGCGCGGTGACGCCGGCCGGCCGGCGCGCGGCCCGGGCCGCGGCCAGGGCGCCCCGGGCCTCGGCGGCCGAGGCCCGCAGTCCCGTCGGGCCTTCGTGCGCCGCCCCCACCCCGGCCCGGAACCGCAGGGCCGGCAGCCGCGCGCCGATGGCCTCCAGCGCCCTTTCCGCCGAACGGGCGGCCCGCACGCCCGCCTGCGGACCCGGATTGGAGGTCGTGACCCGGATCAAGACGATGGCGCGTGCGATCCGGGACAGGTACCACGTCTCGGCCCCCCCGGCCACGGCTTGCAGCGCCGCCTGGCCGGCCGCTTCGAGCAGTTCGAACCGGCGGACCTCGTCCTGCTCCGCCTCGTCCAGGTCGTCCGCCTCGACCCGGACGGCCAGATGCCAGCCGCTCACCGGGATGCCCAGCTGCCGCGCCCGCTCGAGCAGGTCCTCGCTGATCGCCGACTCCGACATCAGCAGCTCGGCGAGGAGCTCGCTGCGGGACCGGGCCGGCGTCTCCCGGGCCCGCCGGGCCAGGTCGAGGAACCGCGCCGCGGCGGCCGCCGCGGCGTACAGGACCAGCCCGGCCGCGATACCCGCCTCGCCGCCCGCGTCGGGGGCGGTGAAGTAGCCGGCCGGCGTCTCCTCGGTCGGCACCGGCATGCTCACCCCTGACCGTGAGGGCAGGGGTGAGAAAACCACCGGGGTGCCCAGCTCCCGGCTGGCGATCCGGGCCAGTTCCCCGGGGCCGGTACCGGCCGCTTCGGCCCGCTGCACCGCCTCCAGGCCCCGCTGCGCGCGGCTGAGCGCCTGCAGGGCGCCGCCGCCGATCTCGGCGTAGACCGCCCGGGCCAGCGCGATCAGGTCGGTGCCGTCCGGGACCGAGATCAGCGCGATCTCGGCCGGCCCGGCGATGTCCAGCGCGGTCACCGCGGGTTGCCACTCATCGACGGCGAACGCCGCGACAGCGGCCACGCCGTTGATCGCCGCCCAGCGCAGGGCCATGTCCAGCCGGTAGCCGGTGATCTCGGCCGAGGCCGCCCGGGACAGCACGACGAAGCTGTCGGCCGGGGCGTCGTCCAGCTCGGCGAGTCGCTCGGCCAGCCGGACCGCGGTCACCTTGCGATCCCCGCCGCGGCGGCTGATCCGCCGGAGCGCGGACAGCGGCGAGCCGGTGAGGATTTCGTCAACGGATGTCATGGCAAGGCTAAGCCTATGCTGATCGCACACATCGGCGGCCATCTCGGTGCGATCTGCCCATTACCTTCCGCACCGGGGGATGCGAGCATTGCTGGTGCATTCCCAGCTTCCGCGTGCGACGTGAGTGCGGCTCACGACGTAGATCTAGGTACTTGGCAAGGGGCAGCGATGGAGCGCGAGACCGAATCCGTAACGGATACCGCCGACGACGTGGCGGTACTTCCGGAGTGGAAGGCGTTCGCTCGTGAGTTCCCGCAGTGGTACGTCTGGCGCGGTGTCGCCGGGCAGTACTACGCGCGCGTGCCCCGGACCAGCCCGCCGCGCGTGGTGCGCGCGCGGAACACCGAGGACCTGCGCCGGGAGATCGCCCGGGCCGAGCTGTCGCGCCTGACGGGGCAGACTCGGTCACGTTTCAGGGATTATTGCGCGTAACCCCTGGCCTGCCCTTTCTCTCACTGAGATCATTAGCCTGATCATGAAACGCCTGCTGGAATCTTCCTCATTGCGTGCCCTGGCACGCGGCTGCGCGGTGCTCGGCGCGGGCGGCGGTGGCGACACGTACATCTCGCTGCTTCAGGCGCTGCAGGCGACCGAGAACTACGGCCCCGTCCCGCTGATGGACCTGGACGAACTGCCCGACGACGACCTGATCATGCCGTGCGGCGGCATCGGCGCCCCCACGGTCAGCATCGAGAAGGTCGAGAACGGGGACGAGGGCGCCCGGCTCCGCCATCACCTGGAGGACCTCACCGGCCGGCGCGTCGCCGCGCTCATGGCGGGCGAGATCGGCGGCGGGAACGGCCTGATCCCGATCACCTGGGCGGCGCAGATGGGCCTTCCCGTGGTGGACGCTGACGGGATGGGACGCGCCTTTCCCGAGGTAAACCAGGTAACGATGCACCTGGCCGGCATCTCGCCGAGCCCGGCCGTGATGACCGACGAGCGCGGCAACCTCCTCGTCCTCCGCACCGTCTCCGGCAACTGGATGGAACGCCTGGAACGGGCCGCGGCCGTCGAGTTCGGCGGGGCCGCGAGCTCAACGGAGTACACGCTGACCGCCGGACAGGCGCGGGGGGCCACGGTGCGCGGCTCGGTCTCGCTGGGGATCAGGATCGGCGAGGCCGTCGGCCGGGCCGAGGGCGACCCGGTCGCCGCCCTGATCGCGGAGCTCGGCGCCTCCCGGCTGATCGCCGGCAAGATCGCCGATGTCGAGCGCCGCACCACGAGCGGGTTCGCGGCCGGCTCGGTGATCATCGAGGGCCTGGGCGCGGACTCGGGCCGGCTGGTCCGGCTGGAGCTGCAGAACGAGAACCTGGTGGCGCTGGAGCGCGGCCGCGTGCTCGCCTCGGTGCCCGACCTGATCACCGTGCTGGACACCGAGACGGCCGACGCGATCGGGACCGAGCGGATCGCCTACGGCCAGCGGGTCACGGTGATCGGCTTCGCCTGCGACCCCATCTGGCGGACCGGGCCGGGCATCGACCTCACCGGGCCGCGTGCCTTCGGCTACGACTTCGACTACACACCCGTGGAGGAGCTGGCCGGTGCCAAGGCCTGACTGCCGTCTCGGCCTGGATGTCGGCGGGACCAACACCGACGCGGTCATCATGGACGCCGCCGACCGGGTCATCGCCAAGGTCAAGGTGCCCGGCACGGCCGACATCACCGGCGGGATCGTGGCGGCCATCGACGCGGTGCTCAAGGCCATCCCCGACAGCGAGCAGGGCACCGCCCCGGACCGGATCACCCACGTCATGCTGGGCACCACCCACGCCACCAACGCCGTCCTGGAACGCGTGAACCTGCGCCGGGTCGCGGTGATCAGGATCGGCGGCCCCGCCACCCACAGCATCCGGCCCATGTTCAGCTGGCCCCCGGACCTGGTCCGCGCGGTTTCCGTGGGTGCCGTGATCGTGGACGGCGGGATCGAGTTCGACGGCCGGGACCTGTCGCCCCTCGACACCGACGCCATCGCGCGGTTCCTCGGCCAGGTCGGCGAGCAGGCCGACGGTGTCGCCGTCACCAGCGTGTTCGCCCCGGTCTCGGCGCGCCACGAGCTGCTGGCGGCCGAGGTGGTCAAGCGCGAGCTGGGCGAGGTGCACCTGTCGCTCAGCCACGAGATCGGGTCGATCGGCCTGCTCGAGCGGGAGAACGCCACCATCCTCAACGGGGCCCTGGCCGGGGTGGCCCGCGACGTGGCCCGGGCCATGCGGGAGGCGCTGAAGGCGCACGGCCTGGCGCCGGTGACGTTCTTCGCCCAGAACGACGGCACCCTGATGGGACTGGACCAGGCCCTGCGGTACCCGGTGCTCACCATCGGCAGCGGCCCGGCCAACAGCGTACGCGGCGCGGCCTTCCTGACCGGGCTGTCCGACTCCCTGGTCGCCGACGTGGGCGGCACCTCCACCGATGTCGGCGTGCTGACCAACGGCTTTCCCCGCGACTCGTCGCAAGGGGTGGAGATCGGCGGCGTCCGGACCAACTTCCGCATGCCGGACCTGGTCACGATCGCGCTCGGCGGCGGCACCATGATCTCGCCAGCCGCGGATGGCGTCCAGGTCGGCCCGCGCAGTGTCGGCTACCGGCTGACGCAGGAAGCCCTGGTGTTCGGCGGGACGGTGCCCACGCTGACGGACGCCGCGGTGGCGGCCGGCCGGGCCGACCTGGGCGACCGGTCCCGGGCCGGACGGTCTGCTCCGGTCCTCGCCGAGGCGCTGGCCCGGGCCGACACGATGCTGGCGGACGCGATCGACCGGGTGAAGACCTCGCGTGAGGACCGCCCGCTGATCGCGGTGGGCGGCGGCAGCATCCTGGTCCCCGACCGCATCGCCGGCGTCAGCGAGATCATCAAGCCCGCGCACTTCGACGCGGCTAACGCGGTCGGTGCCGCGATTGCGTCGGTTAGCGGGCAAGTGGACCGGATTTTCCACTACGGGGAGGACGGCCGGCAGGCCATACTTGAGGAAGCACAGGACGAGGCCCGCGAGCGCGCGGTCGCGGCCGGCGCGGATCCGGGAGCGGTACAGATCATCGAGGTCGAGGAAATCCCGCTGGCCTACCTCACCACTCCCGCGGCCCGGGTCAGGGTCAAGGCGGCCGGGACTCTTGGCGGCTAAGGCAGTACGCACAACGGAGGCATCCATGAAGCGCCACCGCGGATGGCTGGCCGCAGCCGCCACCGTGTCCATCCTGACGCTGCTGGCCGCCTGCTCCGGGTCGGGCAGCCCGCCCAGCGCGAGCTCGCAGTCGCAGCCCGCTAACGCGGTGTTCACCTACGACACCACCGCGCCGGTGATGGTCGACGGATGGGATCCAGCCACCGAGTACTCGGACGGCATCATCGCGATGAGCGAGATGTACGAGACGCTCACCCGCTACGACTCGGCCACCAAGACCATCCGGCCGCTGCTCGCCACCAGCTGGTCGACGTCGGCCGACGGCAAGACCTGGACCTTCCACCTGCGCCACGGCGTCTACTTCCACACCGGCCGGCTGATGACCGCGCAGGCGGCCAAGGCCGCCATCCAGCGCACGATCAAGCTGGCCGGCGGCGCCTCCTACGTCTGGGGCGCGGTCACCTCGATCGACACGCCGGACCAGTACACGCTGGTCTTCCACCAGAAGTACCCGTCCCCGCTGGCCCAGGAGGCCTCGGCCGACTACTCGGCCTACATCTACGACACGCAGGCGCAGGGTGGCGGCAGCAAGCTCACCAGCTGGCTGAACGCCGGCCACGACGCGGGCACCGGGCCGTACACCGCGCAGACCTGGAACAAGGGCCAGGAACTCGAGGTCACGCTGACCAAGTTCGGCAAGTACTGGGGCGGCTGGTCCGGCTCGCACTTCACCAAGGTCGTGTTCCGGGTCGTGCCCCAGGACAGCACCGCCGCGCAACTGCTGCGCTCGGGTCAGGTCAGCTTCATCGAGCAGATCAGCCCGTCGCTGTGGTCCTCGTTCAAGGGCGACTCCGGCATCAAGCTGATCCAGGCCGCGTCCTGGCAGAACCTGCTGGCCCAGTTCAACGTCAAGGCGCTCACCCTGCCGGTGCGCCAGGCGATCTCGTACGCGATCGACTACAACGGCATCCTCGCGGCCCTGCGCGGCGCGGGTGTGGCCTCGAGCGGCCTCGTCCCGCCGGGCATGTTCGGGCATTCCAGCGACCTGCCGGTGTACTCCCACGACAAGGCCAAGGCGGCCGCGCTGCTCAGCCAGGCCGGTTACGGCCCGGGCAAGAAGGCCCTCAACCTGAGCCTCACCTACACTCAGGGCGACAGCAACGAGCAGGTGGTCGCGACGATCATGAAGTCGGACCTGGCCGCGCTGAACGTGAACCTCTCCGTCCAGGCGCTGGCCTGGCCGACCCAGTGGGCCAAGGGCAAGTCGTCCGACGCCGCCAAGCGCCAGGACATCTTCATGGAGTACTGGTGGCCGGACTACCCCGACCCGTACTCGTGGTTCCAGGGTCTGCTGGAAACCGAGAAGCCTCCGTACTACAACCTGTCGTACTACTCGAACCCGTCGCTGGACAAGCAGATTGACGGGATCGAGCAGCTAGTCGCCACCAACCAGGGCGCCGCCACCCAGGCGTACCGGAACATGCAGGTGACCGTCCTGCAGCAGGCGCCGCTGGTGCCGGTGTACAACGACAACTACCAGTACGCGATGCTCAGCGGGATCTCAGGGCTCAAGGTCGACCCGGCCTACCCCAACGTGGTCTTCGTGCACGACCTGACGCCGTGACCCCGTGAACTGGCATCTATGATCCGTACTCGATGATCCACACTCCATGATCTTTTACGGCACCCGCCGGGTGGCGCTGGCCCTCGTGGTCGTGGCGGGCGTCGTGGTCCTGACGTTCGTCATCGCCGACGTGGTGCCGGGCGACCCGGCGGCGTCCTGGGCGGGCCCGCACGCCTCGGCCGCCCAGCTCGCCCGGGCCCGCCAGTTCCTCGGCCTGGATCAGCCGCTGATCGTGCGGATCGGCAAGTACTTCGGCGGGATCGTGACCGGGAACTGGGGGACGTCCATCCACACCCACCGCCCGGTGCTGTCCGACATCGGCGTCGCCGCGCCGACCACGCTCGAGCTGGTCATCGCCGCGCTGATCCTCGCGGTCCTGGCCGGCGTCCCGCTCGGCCTGATCGCCGCCCGGTGGCCGGGCCGCTGGTCCGACCACGTGATCCGGGTCGGCTCGGTGCTCGGCGTATCCATGCCGATCTTCTGGCTGGCGCTGATCCTGCAGCTGGTCTTCGCCCAGCGGCTGCGGCTGCTGCCGGTGGCCGGCCAGTACGACCCGAACCTGGTCTTTACCCACCCGCTGGTCACCCGCACCCAGCTGCCGGTGATCGACGCGCTGATCAGCGGCAACTGGCCGATGCTGACCAGCACGCTCGAGCACCTGATCCTGCCCGCCCTGGTCGTGGCGGCTTACCCGGCCGGGGTGATCGCCCGGATGACGCGCGCCCAGGTCCTCGACACCGTCGGCGAGGCGCACGTGCAGATGGTCCGCGCCCTGGGTTTCCCCGAACGGAGCGTGTTCGGGTCCTTCGCGATGAAGCTCGCCTGGAACCCGGTGGCCGCCGTCCTGGCCCTCGTGTTCGCCTACTCGCTCGTCAACACCTTCCTGGTGGAGTCGATCTTCGACTGGCCCGGGCTGGGCAGCTACGCCGCGGCCGCGGTGTCCACGCTGGACACCCCGGCGATCGTCGGCGTCACGCTGTTCATCGCGGTCATCTACGTGGCCGCCAACCTGGTCGTGGACCTGGTGCAGGCCGCGCTCGACCCGAGGATCAGGCTCCGGTGAGGCGGCTGCTGCGGCTCTTTGGGGCCAGCCCGCTCATCACCGCCGGCGGGGCGGTCGCGCTGCTGATCGTGCTCGTCGCGCTGGTCGCGCCGCTGCTCGCCCCGTTCCCCGGCGACGCCGGGTCGGCCACCAACCCGGTCGCCGCGCTCCAGGCCCCGTCCCTGCACCACCTGTTCGGCACCGACCAGGTCGGCCGCGACGTCTTCTCCCGGGTCCTGTACGGCGCCCGCGTATCACCGCTGATCGCCCTGCTCGTGCTGGTCATCGCGTGCGTCGTGGGCGTGCCGCTGGGCGTGGTGGCGGGCTATTTCGGCGGCGTGGCGGACGAGGGCATCATGCGGGTCACCGACATCTTCCTCGCCTTCCCCTCGCTGCTGCTCTCGCTCGCCTTCGCCGCCGTGCTGCCACCCAGCCTGACCAGCCTCACGATCGCTATCGCGATCACCTGGTGGCCGTGGTACGCCCGGCTGATCCGGGGCCAGGCCGCGTCGGTGGCAGGGCGTCCCTACGTGGAATCCTGCCGCGCGCTGGGCATCCCGACCTGGCGGATCCTGCTCCGGCACGTGCTGCCCAACTCGGTCACGCCGCTGATCGTGCAGGTGTCGCTGGACTTCGGCGGGGTGATCCTGACCGCCTCGGCGCTGTCCTTCCTCGGCCTCGGCGCCCAGGACCCCACCCCGGACTGGGGCCTGATGGTGGCCGAGGGGGAGAACTACTTCACCACCCAGTGGTGGCTGGTGACCTATCCCGGCCTGGCCATCATGCTCACCGCGCTGGCGTTCAACCTGCTCGGCGACGGGCTGCGCGACGTGCTGGACCCCCGGCGGGTGATCGTGCGGTGAAACTGGAGATCCGTGACCTGGAGGTGAGCTTCGCCGGGCGGCCGGTCGCGTCGGTGGCGGAGCTGGACGTGGACGCCGGCGAGATCGTGGGCCTGGCCGGGGAGAGCGGCTCCGGCAAGTCGATGACGATCCTGGCCGTGCTCGGGCTGGCCGGCACCGCCGGCGCCGCGGTCACCGGTTCTATCCGGCTGGACGGCCAGCAGCTGATCGGGATGTCCGGGGCCGGGCTGCGGGCCATCCGCGGCCGCCGGATCGCGGCCATCTTCCAGAGCCCGGCGCTGGCCTTCAACCCGGTGTACCGGGTGGGCCGGATCGTGACCCGGACGCTGCGGCTGCACGGGCTCTCGGCCGCCGAGGCGCGCGAGCGGGCCGACGCGGCCATGCGCAGTGTCCTGCTCACCCCGGACCTGCTGCACCGCTACCCCTCCCAGCTGTCCGGCGGGCAGCTGCAGCGGGTGGCGATCGCTCTCGCCCTCGCCCTGCGCGCCGAGGTGCTGCTGGCCGACGAGCCGACCAGCGCGCTGGACGTCACCGTGCAGGCCGAGGTACTCGAGCTGCTGCGCGAGCTGCGGGACGACCGCGGGATGGCGATCTTGTTCGTCAGCCACGACCTGGCGGTGATCGCCGAGCTGTGTGACCGGGTCGCGGTCATGCGCGCCGGGCAGGTGCTGGAGACCGGACCGGTCGGCCAGGTCACGGTCGCGCCCCGGCACGAGTACACCCGCGAGCTGCTCGCCGCGGTGCCCCGGCTCGAGGTCCGCCCATGACGGGCCCGCCCCTGACGGCGCAACCCCTGACGGCGCAGCCCCTGCTCGAGGTGCGGGACCTCAAGGTCAGCTTCGGACCCGTGCGAGCACTCGACGGAGTGTCGCTGGAGCTGGAACGCGGCCCGTTCGGCATGGCCCTGGTCGGGGAGAGCGGGTCGGGCAAGACCACCGCCGGCCGGGCCATCCTGCGGCTGGTGCCCGCGGCGGGCGGCACGGTCCGGTTCGACGGGCAGGACGTGCTGGCCCTGCGCGGCCGGCGGCTGCGGGACTACCGGCGGGCGGCGCAGATCGTCTTCCAGGACGCGGACAACAGCCTCGACCCGCGGATGCGGATCGGCGCCGCCATCGCCGAGGTCCTGGCCTCGCACGGACTGGCGCCACGCGGTGGCGTCACCGACCGGGTGGCCGGGCTGCTGTCCGAGGCCGCGCTGGACCCGGCGCTGGCCTCCCGCTACCCGCACCAGCTGTCCGGCGGGCAGCGGCAGCGGGTCGCGATCGCCCGCGCGCTCGCGGTCTCGCCCCGGCTGCTGGTCCTGGACGAGCCGACCAGCGCCCTCGACGTGACCGCCCAGGCCCGCATCCTCGCCCTGGTCCGGCGACTGCGCTCCGAGCGCGCGCTGACCTACCTGCTGATCACTCACAACCTGGCGATCGTGCCCGGGCTGTGCGAGCAGACGGCGGTGCTCTACCTGGGCCGGATCGCCGAGGCCGGCCCCACCGCCGACCTGCTGGCCCGCCCGGCCCACCCGTACACGCTGGCCCTGTGCTCGGCGGTGCCGGAGGTCGACCGGGCGTCCCGGCGGTCCCGGATCATCCTGCCCGGCGATACCCCGCGGGCCGGGACGGTTCCGGGCGGCTGCCCGTTCCACCCCCGCTGCCCGCTGGCCATCGACGTCTGCCGGGTCGCGGTCCCGCCGTCCCGCGAGGTCGCCCCCGGCCGCCGGGCCGCCTGCCACCGGGCCGAGGAAGTCCTGGCCGGCCTGCGCCCCGCCGGGACCCCCGCCCAGCTCGCCGGCGAACCCGGCCCGAAAGGCTCAGCCCGGTGACTAGCCGAAGTGCACGCAGGACATCCCGAACGACTCATCCGCGGTCAGGCATACCGCGGTAAGCCCCGAGAAGACCCGGTGCACCCCGAAGCCCCAGAAGTAGTCGCCCCGCCTGAGGGTGAATGTCCGCTTGGCCACGGTCACGCCGCCCGGGTTCTGGCTGGTGTAGACGATCACCCGCCAGGTCTTGGCCGCCGTCGCGTTGTACTGGACGAACTGCACGACCGTGCCGATGCACACGCTGGTGCCGTCGCCCGCGAACCGCCACCACAGGTGACCGCCCTGGCTCCGGTCCGGGTTGGTGATGAAGCCCTGCGCCGGGAAGATCGCCGGGGTAACCCCCCGGCATCCCGGCCCGGCCGCCTGAGCCGCCATCCCCGCCTGCGGCGTTGGTGTCTGGCCCGCGTTGGCCCGGGCCGGGTCCCCGGTCTGGGCCGCCAGGGTAGCGGCCTGGGGGTGGCCGGCCGGAGCCGAAGGGCTGGCCGGAGCCGAAGGGCTGGCCGTCGCGTAGTGCAGGCCCGGCGCCAGCACCGCCACCGCCCCCGTGATCACCGCGGCCATGAGCCACGTGCGCGACAGCCGCCCGATGCGCGGCTCCCGCCTGGTACTCGTATCCGAATCTCGCCTCACGCCTGGGTCTCCTTCTAGAACGCGCGAAGGTTTCCGGCGCCCGGGCGATTCACTTACCCATCAGAACGCTCACAAAAGCGTTCTGGTTCATCCCGTTCCGTAATCATCTGCCCGTAGCCTCCCAATCGCTCACCAGGCGCTCACCAAGCGCCCACCAGGCGCCCACCGATCGCTCGCCACGCGCCCACCGATCGCTCACCGACCCGCCCAAGGCGCACCCCACCAACCCCACCAGTCCCCTTCGCAACATTTCGATTCCATGGTTGTGGCGTCCTACCCTCTCTATCGGGTAGGGCGCAGCAACCACTGAATTCCACGCCGATGCTCAGCCTGCCCGCACGGCGATGCCCGGGTAGTCGGTCACCAGCCCGGAATCGTCGTAGCGAAGAAGGGCGGTGAAGCCGAAGGCAGGAGCGGAGTACTCGTACTGCTGCCGCCCGTCCTGGTCGGCGGCCCGCCGGTAGACCTGTTCGAGCCGCTCGACGCTCAGGTCGAGCGCGCGGACGTAGGCGGCGGGAGCGTCCGCCGTCTCGCCGGCCCGCAGGTTCAGGCGGTGCACCGGCAGTGCGTTGGTCATCGCCGACGACTCCAGGTCGACGTCCGTGCAGCCATCCAGCTGAGGCGCGGCCCGGCCGTCGACGCGCCAGTGCCCCGCCCCGTCGGTTTCGAGGAATGCCTCATGCGATCCCGTGCCGGTCCTGGCCGTGATGCGCGCGCTGCGCGTGGCCCATGCCGCGTCCAGCTCGACGAGGTAACTCACCACCCAGGCCTCGCCGTCCTCGGCCGCCGCTGTGGTCCCCTCGATACGCACGCCCTCCGGCGTCACCGTGAAGTAAGCGACCTCGAATCCCGACCGGGCCGAACGATGCTGCCAGCATGCTGACGCCGGGGCCAGAAGAAACGACACCTGACGAGCATGGCAGATGCCTAGGTGCAGGGGTTACCCGTCGGCGCTTACGACGCCACCTCGGCCGCGAGCAGCGCGCCAAGTTCCCAGCAGGCCTCCAGGTCCTGCTTGCCGGGCGGGCCGGTGACGACGACCGGCGGCCGGACGGCTCGCCAGGCCAGGCCGGTGGCGATCGACTCGACCGCGCGCACCGCGCCGGTGGTGTCCATGCCGCCGTGCACGTACAGCCCATAGGGCCGGCGCCTGGTCGCCTCCAGGCACGGATAGTAGATGCCGTCGAAGAAGTGCTTGAGCGCACCTGACATGTAGCCGATATTGGCGGGTGTCCCGAGCAGGTAAGCGTCGGCTTCCAGCACGTCTGCCACCGCGGCCGTCAGGGCCGGGCGGATGACCACCTCGACACCCTCGATCTCATCAGTCCGCGCCCCGCTGACCGCCGCCTCGAGCATCTCCTGCACAGCGGGCGACGGCGTGTGATGGACGATCAGCAGCCTCGGCACGCTGCTAGCCGCCGAGCTCGGACGCTAGCTCGGCCGGAGCGCGCATCAGCCAGGCGTCGGTCACCAGCTCGGCCAGCCGCCCGGCGTCCACCTCCGCCAGTCGCAGCATCACCAGCGGCAGGCCGTCGTACCCGGGCGTGGTGAAGAACAGCGTCGGCTCGCCCAGCAGCAGCGCCTGCTTCTCCGCCTCGTCGCCGACGTACAGTACGGCGATGTCAGTCCTGATGACCCGCCGCTGCCCCGGCAGGCGCTCGGGGTAGGACCAGACGAACCCCTTGCCGTCCACCCGGAAGTCGAAGCCATCGCTGTCGATCTCCTCGACGTGCGGCAGTCCCAGCGCGATCCGGCGTACGTCGTCCGCCTCAGCCATGCCGACACCCTAGGCCATGGTCACGACAATTCGCCCTTCACCTGGCCCGCGTCGACGCGGGCGTGGGCGTCGGCGATCTGCTCCAGCGGGTAGCGCCCGCCGATCACCGCCGCCAGCTCCGACTTCTCCGCCAGCTGCACGGCGGCGGCCCCGACCGCCCCGGACGCGCCGTTGACCAGGACCGTCTGTCCCGGTCGCAGGCCGGCCTGGTCCCGCAGCAGGCACAAAGCGGTCGCGTCGGCGAGCGCGGCCGCCTCCGGGTAGCTCACGTCGGCCGGCATCGGCGCGATCGCTCCGTGCTCGGGCAGGCAGACATACTCGGCGTGGGCGCCGAAGCGCGGCGCCACGGTCCCGAACACCATGTCCCCCACCCCGAACCAGCTCACCGCCGGTCCCGCCCCCTCCACCTGCCCCGCGAAGTAAGAGCCCAGGACCGGAAACCGCGGCCGCAGCAGACCGGACCGGACCCGCCCGTAGAACGGGGACCCGCGGCGCGCCCGCCCGTCCGCGCCTGCGACCGTCGCCGCCCGGACCCGCACGAGGATCTCGTCGTCCTGTGGCCGGGGCACGGGCCTGTCCTCGACCCGCACGACATCCGGCGGTCCGTACCGGCGGCAGACCGCAGCCCGCATCACCGTCCGCGCCCCTGTCCCATCAAAGATTTTTACCCGAACGAGTGGGGTATCCGCTCCCGCCGGAAGTCACAGCGCGGCCACGGCCGGGCGTGATAATTACACCGAGGGGATTCTGTTGAGTAGCCGGCGGGAGTGTCGTCCGTGCGATCGCAGACCGGGACCGGGCAGACCAGGACAGGGCCTGGCCGGGTCGGCCCGTTGCGTCCCGGTGACCCGCGGCGCGTCGGCGGCTATCAGCTGACCGGCCTGCTCGGCGAGGGCGGGATGGGCCAGGTGTTCCTCGGCCGGTCCCGGTCCGGGCGTCCGGTCGTGAGCCGTGGCCCCGTACGAGCCGCGTAACGGCTCACCAGCCGGATGTGGGAGTTTGCCCCAGCTGGGCATGACAGGGAGTTGACTGTAGGTCATGGCGGCCGCAACGCCGCGGACGCCGAGTCGTCTTGGAGGTCACGCATGGCTGTCCGTCCCCCCGGCAAAGACGAGCTCGCCACGATCGCCCGCGGCTACGGGATGCACCTGAACGAGGCGGACCTCGGCTCGTTCGAGCCCCTGGTCGCCGGCCTGCTGTCCTCCTACGACGCGGTCGAGGAACTGTACGCGCAATCCGCTCCCGAACCGCCGG
>JAJKHX010000125.1 GCA_021154785.1 Nocardiopsis sp. | reverse complement strand
CGCGCCCCGGTGCCCGCCGAAGCCGGCGGCGATACCAGCGTCGTGTTCATCGCCCGGCCTCCGCCGTGCCCGGTGCGGCCTGGCCGGTCGCGGCGAAGAGGATCTCCTCTTCCGAGGCCTGCGCGTGAGCGAGCTCGGTCATCAGCCGTCCCTCCCGCATGACCAGGACCCGGTCGCTTATCTGCAGCACCTCCGGCAGCTCGGAGGAGATCATGAGCACGCCGATCCCGTCCCGCGCGAGCTGCACGAGCAGGCGATGGACCTCCGCCTTGGTGGCCACGTCGATGCCCCGGGTGGGCTCGTCCACGATCAGCACCGCGGGCTTGCGGCCCAGCCACTTGGCCAGCACGACCTTCTGCTGGTTGCCGCCGGACAGCATGGACACCGGGTCCTTGAGCCTGCCGTACCTGATCGAGAGCCGGGCCGCCCAGTCGGTCGCCAGCGCCCGTTCGGCCGACGTCCGGATGAGCCCGCCGCGGCGCAGCCGGCCGAGGGAGGCCAGCGCCACGTTCTGCTGCACTGACATGTCCATGACCAGCCCCTGCTGCCGCCGGTCCTCGGGGACGAACCCCACCCCCGCGGCCATCGCCCCGGCGGGGGAGCCGCGCCGCAGCCGCTGCCCGCGCACCGTGACCGCGCCGGCGTCATAGCGGTCGATGCCGAAGATCGCCCGGGCCACCTCGCTGCGTCCCGAGCCGACCAGCCCGGCCAGCGCGACGATCTCCCCGGCCCGGACGGTGAAGGAGATGTCGGTGAAGACGCCCTCGCGGGTGAGGCGGTCCACCGTGAGCAGCGGCTCGCCGGGGGTCACCTGATCCCCGGCGGGCCGTTCGGCCAGTTCCCGGCCCACCATCGCGCGGACCAGGTCGCCCGCGGTCAGCCCGGCCAGTACCCGGCTGAGCACCTGGCGCCCGTCGCGCATCACGGTGACCCGCTGGCAGATCGCGAAGACCTCCTCGAGCCGGTGCGAGATGAACAGCACCGCCGTGTTCGCGGCGCGCAGCGTCCGGACCACCTCGAACAGCCGGTCGACCTCGGCGGCCGACAGCGCGGCGGTCGGCTCGTCCATCACGATGACGCGAGCCTGCAGCGAGATGGCCTTGCCGATCTCGACGACCTGCTGGTCCGCGATGGACAGCCCGCGGGCGACCCGCGCCGGGTCGAGCGCCACCCCGAGCCGGGCGAAGATCGCCGCCGCCTCGGTCCGCATGGCCCGCCGGTCGATGCGCCGGCCCGAGCCCAGGGGCTGGCGGCCGATGAACATGTTCTCCGCCACGGTCAGGTCGGGGAACAGCGCCGGCTCCTGGTAGATGACGGCGATCCCGGCCGCGTGGGCCGCGGCCGGCCCGTGCAGGGTGACCTCCCGGTCGTCCACGATCAGCGATCCGGCGTCCGGCTGGTGTACCCCCGCGAGGATTTTCACCAGCGTCGACTTCCCGGCGCCGTTCTCGCCGACCAGGGCGTGCGCCTCGCCCGGGTACAGCTCGATCGACCCGTCGATCAGGGCCTGCACCGCCCCGAAGGACTTCGCCGCGTGCCGCAGCACCAGGACGGGCCGGCCGGAGCGGCCAGCGCCGGCGCCCGGATCGGCGTCCGGGACCCCGGGGGCACCATCCGATGCTTTCTCCACCGTGCCTTGATCCTCCGGGCCTCGATGATCCTGTGTCCGGCGGTGAGCCGGCGTTCCTGCGGTCCCATGGCCCCGGGACCGGAACCATGTGAATGGAACGTTTCAATTAGGTTCAGAGTCTGATCGCGGCCGGCCGGGGTGTCAATGACCCGGCTGGCGCTCGCCGCCTAATCGTTATCCGGTCCCCGGCGTCTACGATGGAACGCCGAGGGCTCATTGAGCCAGCATGTGAAGGGTGAGGGGTCCGGAAAGCTGATGGCTGCGGGCATGAAGGACGTGGCGAGCCTGGCCGGGGTGGCGGTCGGCACGGTATCGAACGTGCTGAACCATCCCGACCTGGTCCGGCCGCTGACCCGGGCCCGCGTCGAGGCCGCGATGGAAGAGCTCGGCTTCATTCCGAACGGTTCCGCGCGCCAGCTCCGGGCCGGCCGCAGCCGCTGCCTCGGGCTGGTCGTGCTCGACGTGACCAACCCGTTCTTCACCGAGGTCGCCCGCGGCGTCGAAGACTACGCCCAGGCCGCCGGCTACGCCGTGATCTTGTGCAACTCCGACGAGGCGGACGATAAGGAGCGCCGTTACCTGCGCGTGCTCGAGGAGCAGCGGGTGCGCGGCATCCTCATCACCCCGGTCCACGGCCGGGCCCCCGAGCTGCGGCGCATCCGCGACCGCGGTACCCCGGTGGTGCTGCTGGACCGGCCCGGTTCGGCCGGGCAGTGCTCGGTCGCGGTCGACGACCGGCGCGGCGGCGAGATCGCCGTCAGCCACCTGCTCGACCTCGGGCACCGCCGTATCGCCCTGGTCAACGGCCCGCTCGCCATCCGGCAGTGTGCCGACCGGCGCCGCGGTGCCCTGCGCGCGGTGGAGCGGGCCGGGCTTGACCCGGCCGCCGTCCTCACCGAGGTCACCGTGCCGGCCATGAACGCGCGGGCTGGCGCCGTGGCGGCCGACGAGCTGCTCGGCCCCGGGCTGGCCAGTACGGGGCTGGCCAGTACCGGGCTGGCCAGTACCGGGCTGGCTCCCGCCGGGCGCAAGCCCACCGCGGTGTTCTGCACCAACGACATGCTCGCGCTGGGGCTGCTGCGCCGGCTCGGGCAGGCCGGGGTGGCGGTGCCCGGGGACCTGGCCGTGGTCGGCTACGACGACATCGAGTTCGCCGCCGACGCCGCGGTCCCGCTCACCTCGGTGCGCCAGCCCAAGTACCAGCTCGGCCGGGCCGCCGCCGAGCTCCTGCTCGACGAGGCCGACCGGCCGGAGGAGCACGAGCACCGCCGCTTCGTCTTCAAGCCCGAGCTGGTCGCGCGGGCCAGCTCCGGCGAGACCGCCTCAGCCGTTCCCGCCTGAGGGCGGGAACGGCCCCGCCTTGGCGAACAGGCCGGGAACCGGCTTGCCGAGCGTGCTGGCCAGCAGGTCCGTGGCCGGCCCGAGCGCGGTCGCGGAGACGCCGGTCCGCACGGCCGACCGGTCGAGCAGGTAGAGCAGGTCCTCGGTCGCGATGTTGCCGGTGGCGGCCGGGGCGAACGGGCACCCGCCGATCCCGCCCGCGCTGGCGTCGAGCGCGGCCGCGCCGCGCTCGACGGCGGTCATCGCGTTGGCATAGCCCGTGTTCCTGGTGTTGTGGAAGTGCCAGCGCAGCGGCAGGCCCGGCGCGACGTCGGCGGCGACGTCGGCCAGCGCGCGCACCCCGGCCGGGACCCCGACGCCGATCGTGTCGGCCAGCGCCACCTCGTCCGGCTGGGCCTGGACACACCGGGCCAGCACGTCGGCGACCCGCTCCGGGGCCACCTCTCCCTCGAACGGGCAGCCGAACGAGGCGGCAACGGTCACCGTGGTCCGCAGCCCGGCCGCGCGCGCCCGGGCCGCGATCCGGGTCCACGCCGCGATCGCGTCGTCGGTACTGACCCCCTGATTGCGCTGGCTGAACGTGTCGGTGGCGACCACGACCACGTTGACCTCGTCCAGGCCGGCCCGGATCGCCCGGTCCAGGCCGCGCTCGTTCAGCACCAGGCCGATCCAGGAGACCTCACCGCGCGGCAGCAGGCCGCAGAGCTCCTCGGCGTCGGCCAGCTGCGGGACCCGGGCCGGGTTCACGAAGCTCGTCACCTCGATCCGGCGCACGCCGCTGCCGGCCAGCAGGCCGACGAGCTCGGCCTTCTCCGCGGTGGCCAGGGTCACCGCCTCGTTCTGCAGCCCGTCTCGCGGGGCCACCTCCACGATCTGCACAGATTGCATGCATACATGTTTTCATACTCATCAGCAATCCGCGTATACCGCCAATATGCAGCTTCTTTACCAAGAGGTCTTGTCATGGTCGTCGGCTCCGGAGCAGTATTACATGCAATCCGCGTGAGGAGGCCCATGCGACAGGCCGCTGCGCAGGCTGCCGACGCCATCCGGGATGCCATCCTGACCGGGCGGATCCCGGCCGGCGCGCGCATCGCCGAGCTTGACCTGGCCCGCCAGCTGTCGGTCAGCCGCACGCCCATCAGGGAGGCGCTGTCCCGGCTGGCCGCCGAAGGCCTGGTCGAGCTGAGCCCGAACCGCGGCGCCCGGGTGGCGACCTGGACCTCCGAGGAGCTCGGGGAGATCTTCGAGGTGCGCCTGCGGCTCGAGCCGTACGCGGTCAGCCAGGCGGTTCCCCTGCTGTCCCCGGCCGAGCTGGGCGAGCTGAGCGAGCTGGCCCAGTCGATGCTGGCGCTTGCCCGGGACCACGCCATGGCGCAGATCGTGGAGCTGAACCAGCGGTTCCACGGCCTGCTGATCGCCCGGGCGGGCAACCCCGCGCTCGCCTCCGCGCTGACCGCGGTCACCCACGCCGCCGTGGTCCGGCGCAACTTCCAGCACTACAGCCCGGGCGCCCTGGCCCGCAGCCTCGCCCATCACCTGGAGATCGTCGCGGCGGCGCGGGCCGGCGAGCCAGACTGGGCCGAAGCGGTCATGCGCAGTCACCTGTACAACGCGCGCGCCACGATGCTCAGTGACCTAGCGGAGGCGGACCAGTGAGCGAGCAGGCGGAGTTTCCCCTCGGCGACCTTCGGGTGATCGAGCTGGGCCAGCTGCTGGCCGGGCCGTTCTGCGGTCAGCTGCTCGGTGATTTCGGGGCCGAGGTGATCAAGGTCGAGCTGCCTGGCCAGGGCGACCCGATGCGCGAGTGGGGCCGGGAGAAACCGCACGGCAAGTCGCTGTGGTGGCCGGTGGTGGCCAGGAACAAGAAGTCGGTCACCTGCAACCTGCGGTCCCCGGAGGGCCAGGGCCTGCTGCGCAAGCTGCTCGCCCGCGCCGACGTCCTGGTGGAGAACTTCCGGCCCGGCACGCTGGAGCGCTGGGGGCTGTCCCCCGAGGAGCTCTGGCAGGACAACCCCGGCCTGGTCATCACCCGGGTGACCGGCTACGGGCAGAGCGGGCCCTACGCTCCCCGGGCCGGCTTCGGCGCCATCGGCGAGGCGATGGGCGGGATCAGGTACGTGATGGGGCCGCCCGGGGAGCCGCCGGTCCGGGCCGGCATCTCGCTCGGCGACGCGCTCGCGGCCACCTTCGCCTGCCTGGGCACCCTGGTCGCCCTGCATCACCGGGAGCGCTCCGGGCGCGGCCAGGTCGTGGACTCCGCCATCTACGAGGCCGTGCTGGCCATGATGGAGTCGCTGCTGCCGGAGTGGGCGATCGCGGGCTACCAGCGCGAGCGGACCGGCGCGGTGCTGCCAAACGTGGCGCCCAGCAACGTGTACCCGACCGGCGACGGGGACCTGGTCCTGATCGCGGCGAACCAGGACACGGTCTTCACCCGGCTCGCGGCGGTCATGGAGCGCCCGGACCTGGCCGCCGATACCCGGTTCGCCACCCACTCGGCCCGCGGCGCGGCGATGGCCGAGCTGGACGACCTCATCGCGGCCTGGACCGCCACCTTCCCCGCCGACGACCTGCTCGCCCGCCTGCACGAGGCCGGGGTGCCCGCCGGGCGGATCTTCCGGGCCCGGGACATGTTCACCGACCCGCACTTCGCGGCGCGGAACGCCATCGTCACCGTCGCGCACCCCGACTTCGGCGCGATCCCCATGCAGAACGTCGTGCCGAAGCTGTCCGCCACCCCCGGGGCCGTCCGCTCGGCCGGCCCGGCCCTGGGGGAGCACAACGACCAGGTCTGGGGCGAGCTGGCCGGGCTCGGCCCGGCCGAGCTCGCCCGGCTGCGGGCCGCCGCCGTCATCTGATCAACCACCTAGGAGCAGGGATATGAGCTATCGCCTCGGGGTCGACGTCGGCGGCACGTTCACCGACGTGCTGCTCGTCGACGAGCGTGCCGGGTCTACCTGGCGGGCCAAGACGTCGTCCACGCCCCACGACCAGTCCGTCGGGGTCCTGCACGGCATCGACAAGGTCTGCGAGCAGGCCGGCATCGACCGGTCCGCCATCGCGCACGTCCTGCACGGGACGACGGTGGCCACCAACGCGATCCTGGAGGGCAAGGGCGCGACCGTCGGGCTGGTCACCACCGAGGGTTTCCGGCAGGTGCTCCAGATCGCCCGGTCGTTCGTCCCCGGCGGCCTGGCCGGCTGGATCATCTGGCCGAAACCGGAGCCGCTGGCCGCGCTGGAGAACACGGTCGAGGTGCCCGGCCGGATCGCCAGCGACGGCTCGGTCGTGCGCGAGCTCGACGAGGACGCCGCCCGGGACCGGCTGCGGCGGCTGCGCAACGCCGGGATCGAGGCGCTGGCCGTCTCGCTGATCAACGCGTTCGCCAACGACGCGCACGAACGGCGGGTCGGGGAACTGGCCGCCGAGGAACTTCCCGGCGTTCCCGTCTCGCTGTCCAGCCGGGTGCTGCCCGAGCTGCGGGAGTACGAGCGGGCGCTGACCACGGTGGCCAACGGCTACGTCCAGCCGCAGGTGGCCAGGTACGTGGCCAGCCTCGGCGAGCAGCTCGCGGCCGAGGGCGTGCGCGCCTCGCTGTCCATCCTGCGCAGCGACGGCGGCCTCGCGGTGGCGGAGGCCGCGATCGGCGCGCCGGTCACCATGCTGCTCTCCGGCCCGGCCGGCGGCGTCGCCGGGGCGGTATGGGTGGCCGAGCAGTCGGGTTACCGTGACCTGCTGACCTTCGACATGGGCGGCACCTCGACGGACATCGCGCTGGTCCAGGGGCTCAAGCCGCGGGTGGGCCGGGAGACCAAGGTGGGCGACCTGACGGTCCGCGCCGCGGCGGTGGACGTGCGGACGGTCGGCGCGGGCGGCGGCTCGGTGGCGCACGTGCCCGAGCTGACCAAGGCGCTGCGCGTCGGGCCGCAGTCGGCCGGCGCGGACCCCGGCCCGGTG
>JAJKHX010000124.1 GCA_021154785.1 Nocardiopsis sp. | reverse complement strand
TGACCAGGTCGGCTGCCGCCAGGAGCCGGGGGTCGGCGTCCCGCCCGGTGATCACCACGTGCTGCTGGCCGGGCCGGGCGCCGAGGGTCTCGATGACCTCGGCGGCGTCCACCCAGCCCCACTTCATCGGGTAGGTGAACTCGTCGAGCACGTAGAGACGGTACGTCTGCGCGGCCAGGTCGCGCTTGATCTGCGCCCAGCCCTCGGCGGCTTCCTCCGCCCCGTGACTACCGGGAGCAGGGCCGCTGGCGTCGCGCTGGATCCAGGACCAGCCCTCCCCCATCTTGTGCCAGGTGACCGGCCCTCCCTGGCCGGTCTCGCCGAGCGTCTTCAGCGCCCGCTCCTCGCCGACCTTCCACTTCGCCGACTTGACGAACTGGAAGACCCCCACCGGCCAGCCCTGGTTCCAGGCCCGCAGAGCCAGCCCGAAGGCGGCGGTGGACTTGCCCTTGCCCGGGCCGGTGTGCACGACGAGCAGCGCGCGGTTGCGCCGCTGCCGGGTGGTCAGGCCGTCGTCCGGGACGGTGTCCGGGGTGCCCCGCGGCATCAGGCGGCCCTCCCCCGGGCCAGCTGCCGGCTCACCTGGCGGGCCACGCCGGCCAGCCCGGAGCCGGCTTCCAGCTCGTCGAGACGGAACAGGGTCGCCTGCAGCCGGGCCGCGAGCTGGCCGGCCAGGCCCAGCCGCAGGACCGACGATTCGCAGTCCACCACCACGCAGGCCGTGCCGGCCCTGGTCAGCAGGGCCGCGGCGCGGGCCAGGTCGGTGTCACTGCCGCTGGTGGCGCGGCCGTCGGTGACGACCACGAGCAGGGGACGACGACGGGGATCGCGCAGGCGTTCGGTCGCCAGGACGCGCGCCGCCTGGGCCAGGCCCGCCGCCAGCGGGGTCCGGCCGCCGGTGGCCAGGCTGGTCAGGCGGCGGGCGGCCGCCTCCACCGAGGAGGTGGGCGGCAGCGCGACCTCGGCCCCGGTACCGCGGAAGGTGACCAGGCCTACCTTGTCGCGGCGCTGGTAGGCGTCGAGCAGCAGGGACAGGACCGCCCCCTTGACCGCGCGCATCCGCTGCCGGGCCGCCATCGACCCGCTGGCGTCCACGGCGAACAGGATCAGGTTTCCCTCCCGGCCTTCCCGCACCGCCTGGCGCAGGTCGGCCGGGGCGAGCCGGATGCGGGGGGTGCCTTCGACGGCCGCACCGCGGACGGCCGCGGCGCGGACGGTGGCCGGGATGTGGAGGGCGAAGGGACGGCTCGGCGGGACGCGGGCGCCGACGGTGCGCCCGAACGGGCCGCGGGCCGCCGAGCGGCGCCCGGGGGCGCCCTCGCCGACGCCCGGCACGGTCAGCAGCCGGGCCCGGAACGGGGCCGTCGGGGTGGCCGGCGCGCCCGGCGTGGCCGGCGGGGTTGCGGCGGGCGGACGGGACTTCGCGGACGGCGTGCCGCTGCCGTCCGCGCCTTCCGGCCGCCCGCGGGGACCGCCGGGGTCGTCGTCGGGGTCTTGGGGCCCGTCGCCGGGGTCCTCGGGGTTATCGGGGCTATCGGGGTTCTGGGAGCTGGCTTCCCTGAGGGCATCGTCGAGGGCCTGCTCGTCCAGGCCAGGGGCGTCGAAGGGGTCGCGGCGGCGGCGGTGCGGCAGGGCCAGCCGGGCCGCGGTGCGGACGTCCTCCCCGGTCACCACGTCGCGGCCGGCCCAGGCGGCCAGCGCGATCGCGGTCCGGGCGGTCACCAGGTCGGCTCGCATCCCGTCCACGCCGAACGCCCCGCACACCGAGCAGATCTGGCGGAGCACGGCGTCCGGCAGGTCGACGTGCGGCAGGCGCGCCCGGGCTTCGGCGACCTGGCTGGCCAGTGCGTTGGTGTCGGCGGAGAAGCGGGAAACGAAACTCACGGGGCCGGCCTCGAAGGCCAGCCGGCGGCGTACCACCTCGGCCCGTTCGGCCGGGTCGTGGCTGGCCGCCGCCTCCACCGTCAGGCCGAACCGGTCGAGGAGCTGCGGACGCAGCTCCCCTTCCTCCGGGTTCATGGTGCCGACGAGCAGGAACCGCGAGGCGTGGCGGACCGAGATCCCCTCGCGCTCGACGTAGTTGACGCCCAGCGCGGCCGCGTCGAGCAGCAGGTCGACCAGGTGGTCGTGAAGCAGGTTGACCTCGTCGACGTAGAGCACCCCGCGGTGCGCCGCGGCCAGCAGGCCGGGCTGGAAGGCAGTGGTGCCCGCGGTCAGCACCCGCTCGATGTCGAGCGAGCCCGCCAGCCGGTCCTCGGTCGCCCCCACCGGGAGCTCGGCCAGGGTCACCGGGCGCATCACCCCGCCGGCGCCGTGGTGGGGGCCGGCCGGGCACCCGGGGTCAGGATCGGCGGAATCGCAGGAGTAAGGGCAGCCGGGGACCACGGACACCGGCGGCAGCAGGGCGGCCAGGCCGCGCACCATGGTCGACTTCGCGGTGCCCTTCTCGCCCCGGACCAGGACGCCGCCGATGGCGGGTGATACCGCGTTGAGCAGCAGCGCCAGCTTGAGGTCGGCCATCCCGACGATGCCCGCGAACGGATAGGTGTGGTCGGTTGTCGCCATCGAGTCAGTCCTTCCCGGGTTTCCTCGCCCGAAGTCCGGAACTCAGCGGCAGCCGGAGTCTCTGGCTCCCGGGTTACGATCGACGACCGCGCGGGTCACCTCCCGGTCACAGTTGCGGGACAGCCCCGGATTCGCACCGGCGTTCCTCCGCGTTACTGCCTCAGGACAGCATGGCATACCGGGTCAGGACGGTCCCGGGCGGTGCAGGTCCGCGGGTCCAGGCCCGCCTTACCTCCCGGGTACACTGGCCCGGGTTCGCCTGCGGCGCGTACGTATACCGGGAAGAATCGGGTGGCGAATCAATCCGCCGGTGAGCGGACGGCAGAGTTCGTGCCGTCGGCCTGGCGACTTGGCATGTGTATCGCACATTACCGATATTTCAGATGCTGAACGAAGTCCGCGCGGCGGCGGTACGGCCTGACTTCGCGCCGGAAGGAGCGACTGCGTGATCTACAGCAATCCGGAGGACCAGGTGGTGGACGACTCCGCCATCAAGGTGTTCATCGACGCCTACGGCGAGCGCGCTACTCACCTCCCGCCGGTCGCCATCGTGATCGCCGCCTACAACGAGGCGGGCGCCATCGGGCCGGTCGTCGAGGCGTTGCCCGCCGAGATAGGCGGGCTGGCCACGGCGGTGATCGTGGTCGCCGACGGCTGCGCCGACAGCACCGCGGCGGAGGCGGGCGCGGCAGGCGCGCTGGTCGCCGACGTACCGGTCAACCGCGGCCAGGGCGCCGCGCTCCGGCTCGGCTACCGGCTGGCCCGTGAGGGCGGCGCCGCCTACATCGTGACGACCGACGCGGACGGCCAGTACAACCCGGCCGAGATGGCGACCGTGCTGGCGCCGGTGGTGGCGGGCGAGGCCGACTTCGTCACCGGTTCCCGGCGGCTCGGCAGCCAGGAGACCAAGGACATGATCCGCCGGACCGGCGTCCGCTTCTTCGCCAGCACGGTCAGCATGCTGACCGGCCAGAAGATCAGCGACACCACGTTCGGGCTGCGGGCCATGCGGGCCGAGGTCACCGGCGCGGTCCAGCTCTCCCAGCCGCAGTACCAGGCGTCGGAGCTGCTCATCGGCGTGATCACGCACGGCTACAAGGTGGCCGAGGTGCCCGCGACCATCCACCGGCGGCGGGTGGGTGAGAGCAAGAAGGGCCAGAACCCCCTCTACAAGCTGCACATCCCGGGAGTGAACAACTTCTTCTACGGGATGCGGTTCGCGCGGGTGGCCTACGGCACCTGGTGGCGCGAGCGTCAGCGGATCAGGCGCACGGGATCGTCCGGGTCCGCGGAGTCGTCCGCCTCGGGCTCCGGCGTCCGGGCGAACGGCTCGGGGCCGGGGTCGGTCGAGACGAGTGCCTCCTCGGCCGCGCCGGGAGCGGGGCGGCCGGGAGATCCCGCGAAGAGGACGTAGTGGAAGAACAGGAAGCGCAGCACGAACGTGCCCAGGTTGGCCACGCCGTATACGGCGTCCAGGTAGAGCACGCGCTCGGCGCCGTGCAGGTGCCACCAGCTCGCGGAGTGGTAGCCGAACTTGTTCGCCAGGGTGAGGATGGCTACCACCATCGCGGAGACCACCCAGAACGGCAGGGTCTCCTTCAGCAGGCTGGGACGGCCCTTCCGCTTCCACGCCCAGCGGCTCAGGATGTAGCTGACCAGGGCGCCGGAGAACCAGGCGACCAGGGTGGCCCAGGTCGCGCTCAGCACCAGCGGGCCGGCGCAGATCGTGAACACGATCTCGGTGGTGGCGAAGGCGGCCATGGCTGCGACGGCGAACCGGCCGAAGCGGACACCGAGCTTGCCGCGAACCTTCCGCGTCAGCGTGTCACTGATCCGATTGGTTACCAGAGCCATCAATGTCCTAGGTTAGCTAGCCGACCATGAACAGCACTCTGAGCACGTTACCGTCACACCGCGGTACCCCGCACAGCGGCGGTTAAAAGTCAGGCCGATCACATTCGGATCACAGAGAGGCAGGACCGGAGCATGAGGATCATGGTGCTGGGCGGTGACGGATACCTGGGCTGGCCCACGGCGCTGCACTTGTCGCAGGCCGGGCACGAGGTGGCCGTGGCCGACAACTTCATCCGCAGGCACTACGACGACGAGCTCGGGGTCGAGTCACTGGTGCCGATCGAGCCGCTGCGGAACCGGA
This sequence comes from Nocardiopsis sp., assembly GCA_021154785.1. GTDB lineage: Bacteria > Actinomycetota > Actinomycetes > Streptosporangiales > Streptosporangiaceae > Palsa-504. The sequence goes on along the minus strand of JAJKHX010000124.1, from coordinate 2,211 downwards.
TCGCGACCTGGCAGGAACTGACCGGCAAGAAGATCGGCATGTACGTCGGCGACCTGACCGACGCGATGTTCACGTACCACATCGTCGAGGACTTCCGGCCCGAGGCGGTCGTGCACTACGCCGAGCAGCGGGCCGCGCCGTACTCCATGATCGACCGCAAGCACGCGGTCTACACCCAGCAGAACAACGTGGTCGGCACGCTCAACCTGCTGTACGCCATCGCGGAGATCAACCCGGACATCCACCTGGTCAAGCTGGGCACGATGGGCGTGTACGGCACGCCCAACATCGACATCGAGGAAGGCTGGCTCGAGCTCGAGCACAACGGCCGGCTGGACCGGGTGCTCTACCCCAAGCGGCCGGGCTCGTTCTACCACCTGTCCAAGGTGCACGACAGCTACAACATGGAGTTCGCCTGCCGGATCTGGGACCTGCGGGCCACCGACCTGAACCAGGGCGTGGTCTACGGACAGGCCACCGACGAGACCGAGCTGGACGAGCGGCTGGCCACCCGGTTCGACTACGACGCGGTATTCGGCACGGTGCTGAACCGGTTCGCCATCCAGGCGGTCATCGGCCACCCGCTGACCGTGTACGGCAGCGGCAACCAGGTCCGCGGCATCATCGACATCCGGGACACCGTCCGGTGCATCCAGCTGGCCTGCGAGAACCCGGCCAACCGGGGCGAGTTCCGGGTGTTCAACCAGATGACCGAGGCGATGTCGGTGCAGGAGATCGCCGGCACCGTGGCCAGTGCCTACTCGGCCGACGTCACCATCGAGCACCTGGAGAACCCCCGGGTCGAGGCGCCTGACCACTACTACAACGTCAAGTACACCAAGCTGATGGACCTCGGCCTGGAACCGCACATGCTCTCCGACACCCTGATCGGGTCGCTGTTCGAGATCACCAAGCGGTACGCCCACCGCGTCCGGATCGAGGCGCTCCGGCCCACCGTCGACTGGCGCAAGCCCAGCACCGGCTGACAAGCTGGGGGGCATGGCCGCCTCAGTCTGCGCTACCTGCGGAAATCATTTCCCTGACCCGCGTCCCGAGGTCTGCGTGGTGTGCGCGGACGAGCGGCAGTGGCTGCCGCCGGGCGGCCAGCGGTGGACGACGCTGGCCGAACTGGCGGCGGCCGGGCACGCAGCCGACGTGCGCACGGTCGAGCCGGGGCTGACCGGGATCGGCGCGGACCCGCCGGTGGCCATCGGGCAGCGCTCGCTGCTGGTGACCACGCCCGCGGGCAACGTCCTGTGGGACCCGTCGGGGTTCATCGACGACGACGCCGTGGCGGCTGTCCGCGCGGCGGGCGGGCTTCGCTTCGTCACCGCCAGTCATCCGCACTTCTACGGCGCGATCACGTCCTGGGCGGATGCGTTCGGCGCGGAGATCCTGGTGCCGGCCGACGACGCGGCCTGGCTGCGGGCCGGTGATCAGCGGGTCCGGACCTGGTCGGGGGTCCTGGAGGTGCTGCCCGCGGTGACGCTGATCCAGTGCGGCGGGCACTTCCCCGGCAGCGCCGTGCTGCACTGGGCGGCGGGGGCGGATGGCCGCGGGGTCCTGCTCAGCGGGGACACCATCTTCGTGACGCCGGGCGAGGACCGGGTGACGTTCGTCTGGTCGGCGCCGAACCGCCTGCCGCTGTCCGAGGCCGCCGTGACCGGCGTCTGGGAGGCGGTGCGCCCCTACCGCTTCGACCGGGTCTACGGCGGCTGGTGGACCCCGGTGCTGCGGGCCGGCGCCTGGGAGACGGTACAGCGATCCGCCATCCGGTATATCGAGCACCTGCGCGGCACCGCCAGCTGAACCCGTCACCCCGGGATCACGAGACCCATGGTGCCCGTCGTGCCCTTGGTGCATGCGGGGCGGAGGGAGGTGCGGGGCGGGCGGATAGGGAGGGTCCGGGCGGCTAAGGCGTGTCCTGTAAACCCCTTAGCTATCTCTGAAATTCAGTGGTTGTGGCGTTCTGCCCCTTCTATTCGGTAGAACGCCACAACCACTGAAACGAAAAGTTATGCAGGGGACAGGTGGGGTTGATGGTGGCGTTTAGGACGTGCTTAGGGGACGATGTGGCCTGCTTCATAATCTGCTGTGGCCGTTGCGTGATCTGCGGGACAGGCTCTAGTTCGGGCGGATGGTCCAGACGCTGGTGGCGGGGTCGCGGCGCAGCTCGTATTCCCGGGACGGGACGCCCTGGCCCGGGGCCGC
>JAJKHX010000123.1 GCA_021154785.1 Nocardiopsis sp. | reverse complement strand
GCAGCCTGCGCGGGCGCGGAAGGACAACTAGGCGGACGCCGGAGAACGGCTGAGGCGATGCGGAGGACGGTCGGGGCGGGCGCGGAAGGACGGCTGAGGCGGGTGAGGCGGGGCGGCTGAGGTGAGCGGCGCTATTGGCGATGGCGGGAGGAACGTGCTGGCCAGGGCGTGAGACGATGGCAGCAGCCGGCCGGGGGGTGGGCTGCTAGGGCTGCGGCCAGCGTGAGGTGCGCAGCATGAGGACGGTGAGCCAGTGTCGCGGCAAGCCCGGATCCTCCTGGTTGACGACCGGGTGGAGAACCTGATCGCGCTGGACGCCATGTTGTCCTCGCTGGATCAGATCCTGGTGCCAGTCCGGTCCGGCGAGCAGGCGCTGCGGGCGCTGGCCGGCCAGGAGTTCGCGGTCGTGCTGCTCGACATCATGATGCCGGGCATGGACGGGTTCGAGACCGCCACCCGGATCAAGCAGGACGTCAGTATCCGCGACGTGCCGATCATCTTCCTGACCGCCGCGGTGGCCCAGCCGGAGCAGGCCTTCCGCGGCTACGCGGCCGGGGCGGCCGACTACCTGGCCAAGCCGTTCGACCCGGGGGTACTCAAGGCCAAGGTGTCGGTCTTCGTCGACCTTTACCTGAAGGCCAGCCAGCTGCGCGACCAAGCCGAGCTGCTGGGCGGGCAGCCGCTGTCCGACCAGCTGTCCGGGCGGCTCGCGGAAGTCGAGGAGACGCTGGCCGCGCTGCGCGCGCTGCCCGCGGTGAGCGGGGATACCGACACGGCGAAGACCGCGGACCGGCTAGCCGGGCGGGTCGGCCGCCTGCGCGACGCCCTCGACGCGCTCGACGGCGACCGCGCCCAATTCGGCCGACACTGACTCGGCCGACACTGACCAGCCGATGCCGGGGATGTAGGACCTGACCACGCGGGCCGGGACGCCGGCCACCACGCAGTGGTCGGGGACCGTGCCGCGGACGACCGAGCCGGCCGCGATCACGACGTTGCGGCCGATGCAGGCGCCGGGGAGCACGACCGCGCCGGCGCCGAGCCAGCTGCCCGCGCCGATGCGGACAGCGGCGTTGAGCGGCATCTGCCGGCCGATCGGGACGTCCGGGTCAGCGTAGCCGTGGTTCTGGTCGGTGATGTAGACGTACGGGCCGGTGTACACGTCGTCCCCGATGACCAGCGAGTGGTGCGCGACGATATGGCTGCCGCGGCCGATCACGCACCGGTCCCCGATGTGCAGCACCGGCACCGGACCGAGATCCTGGCCGGGCACCATCCCGGCCGACATGGTGACCTCGGCGCCGATGATGGTGCCCTCGCCGATGACGATCCAGCGCTCGCCGAACACCGAGCCGGTCGGGAAGGCCGCCGACGAGCCGCGGCCGAACGCGGCGAACCGCCGGCCGGCCGGGGTGTCCGCGGTCACCATCCCGGCGTCCCGGGCCGCCTTCCAGGCCCAGTGCACCGCCCGCCAGCGCAGCTGGCGGAGCCTGGCTGCGGTCACGGCCGGCGGCCCGCGGTCACTGGACCGAGGCGGCCAGCTGACCGCAGGCGCCGTCGATCTCGCGGCCCCGGGTGTCCCGCACCGTGACCGGGACGCCGTGCCCCTCCAGGCGGCGGACGAACTCGCGCTGCGCCTCGGGTCGCGACGCGGTCCACTTCGAGCCGGGCGTGGGGTTGAGCGGGATCAGGTTGACGTACACGAGGTGACCCGCCAGCAGCGAGCCGAGCAGGTTCGCCCGCCAGGCCTGGTCGTTGATGTCCCGGATCAGCGCGTACTCGATCGAGATCCGGCGGCCGGTGGTCGCGGCGTAGGACCAGGCCCCCTCGAGCACCTCGGCGACCTTCCACCTGCGGTTGACCGGCACCAGCGTGTCGCGCAGTTCGTCGTCCGGGGCGTGCAGGGATACGGCCAGGGTGACGGAGAGATGTTCGGCGGCCAGGCGGGCGATGGCCGGGACCAGGCCGACGGTGGAGACGGTGACCGAGCGCTGGGAGATGCCCATGCCGTCGGGCACCGGGTCGGTCAGCCGCCGGACGGCGGCCAGCACGCTGGCGTAGTTGGCCAGCGGCTCCCCCATCCCCATGAACACGATGTTGGAGACCCGGCCGGGACCGCCGGGCACGTCACCGGACGCCAGCAGGCGCGCGCCCGCCACGACCTGGGCGACGATCTCGGCGGTGGACAGGTTGCGGGTCAGGCCCGCCTGGCCGGTCGCGCAGAACGGGCAGGCCATCCCGCAGCCAGCCTGGGACGACACGCACATCGTGGCCCGGTCCGGGTAGCGCATCAGGACCGACTCGACCAGCGCCCCGTCGAACGTGCGCCACAGCGTCTTGCGGGTGGTCCCCTCGTCGCAGACCAGCTCGCGCTCGGCGGTCAGCAGCGGGGGCAGCAGGGCCCGGGCCAGCGCGTCGCGGGCGTCCCGCGGCAAGTCGCTCATCTCGTCGGCCCGGTCGGTATACCGGCCGAAGAAGTGCCGGGACAGCTGACCGGCCCGGAAGGCCGGCTGGCCGAGGTCGGCGATCGCGGCGCGGCGGCCGGCCATCGGCAGGTCGGCGAGGTGGCGAGGGGGTTTGGCGACTGCCCCCCGGCCGCGGGCCAGGGTCAGCGGCACCGGGCCGGCGGCCTGGGCGTCAGGCGCGCGGTCCGGGGAGGGGGAAGGTTGGGCGGGCACGCCACTCCGTTCGGTATAAAAAGATTTTCCGGCAGCCACCCCAGGATAGGCGGCGCCATTCGCGCGTTCGGTGCCGTTTCGCGGCCATGAGTTTGTAGCACGAAATTTCGTCAGTAAATTTCGTGTCATGAGCACGCCGCCGGTCACGCTGCTGGAGAGCCTGAGTCCGTACGGGAGCCGCAAGGTGACCGTCGAGTACGACGGCCTGACCACGGCGGCCTACCTGCACGACGATTCCGCGGCGATCTCGGCCACCTGGATCGCCAACCACCAGCCCGCCCCGGAGACGACAGACCAGGCCCGGCTGGACGCCGGGCGCGCGCCGCTGATGCCGGCCACGCGGACCAAGCACCCGGACGGGCGGCCGCCGCCGCAGGCCGGGACGCTGGAGGCGCTGTGGTTCGAGGAAGGCGACGGGGTCGCGATCCTGGAGCAGGGGCAGCCGATCGCGGTCATCGCGGGCTGGTCCGACGCGGGCCGCGGCATGCCGGGGTACAGCAGCGACGTGATCGGCCAGACCCCGTTCGGCTGGTCGCTGGACGAGGCCATGGAGAGCCTGGCGCCCCGGCTGGAGCGGGCCCGGGCCTACTGGCGCTGGCGCGCGTCGGCCACCGGCTGGGAGCAGTTCCAGCAGGCCCTGTTCGGGCACCTGAAGCCGCGGCTCGGGGCGGGCGGGCACTACTGGGACGCGTCCGCCGGCCACCAGCCGCAAACCGGAGTGACCGAACGGCCCGCCGTTTCCAGCCGGCCTTACACGATCTTGTCCACGGTGGGCATGAGCTGCCAGCGGATGCCCGTGGTCGAGCAGGTGCTCGACGACCCGAGCGGGTACGCCCGGATCGAGCTCGCGCTGGCCACCACGCTGCCGAGCGCGCAGGCGGCGCGGGTGTTCTTGTGGCTCGCGACCTACCCGTGGCGCGCGGTGACCTGGTTCGGGCCCGGTCACAGCGTCCGCTGGTACGGGGAGCCCGCGGCGTTCCCGCTGGGTTCCGGCTTCGGCTCGGTGCTGCTGCTCGACTCCCCCGGCGCGCTGGCCGGTCCCGAGGCGCCGGACCTGTCGGGATTCACCTTCAACGGGGACCCGGTGCGCTGGCTGTGGGTGGTGCCGATCTCCGAGGCGGACCGGCAGCTGGCCAAGGACCACGGGTCCGCCAGCCTGGTCGGGCGGCTGGCGGAACAGCGGCGGAGCTGGATCGTCGAGCCTTAGCGGACTGGAATGAACAGGTAGAGCAGCAGCCAGATCACCGGGGCGACGACCAGAAGCGAGTCGAGGCGCTCCAGGATGCCGCCGTGACCGGGCAGCAGCGTGCCCATGTCCTTGATGTCGAGATCCCGCTTGATCATGGATTCGGCCAGGTCGCCGAGGGTAGCGGCGAGCACCGCGGCGGCCCCGGCGAGCAGTCCCTGCCAGATGTGGCCGGGCAGCATCAGCGTCAGTGTCAGGGCCCCGGCGAGCAGGCAGGCGGCGGCCGAGCCGGCAAAGCCTTCCCACGTCTTCTTCGGGCTGATGGTCGGGGCCATCGGATGGCGGCCGAGGGTGATCCCGGCGAAGTAGCCGCCGATGTCGCTGCACACGGTCAAGATGATGAACGTCAGCACTCGCCGCGGTCCGTCCGGTGCCGACAGCATGGCGAACACGAACGAGGCGAGGAACGGCAGGTAGATCAGGGCGAACACGCCCGCGGTCACGTCCTTGACGTAGCCCGCGGGGCCCGCGGGCATCCGCCACGCCAAGATGACGACCACGGTGAGCGCGAGCGCGGCCAGCGCAGCCCGGCTGTCTAGCCAGTACGTGCAGATCATGACGGCGGCGCCGCCAGCGGCGACCGGGATCACCGGGATGTTGATGCCGCGCTTGGCGAGAGCGGAGGAGAGCTCGGTCAGGGCGACGGCGATGGCCGCCCCGACGTAGATCAGGAAGGTGGCCTTGACGGTGAGCAGGGTGAGGAAGACGAGGCCGCCCATGCCCGCGCCGACCCCGATGGCCAGCGGGAGGTTGCGCCCGGTCCGTGACGTCGTGGCCGGGGCCTGCTGCGTGGTGGCCTCGGGCTCGACCGGGGGCTGGGGTGCCTGGGGAGCCGGTCCGGCTGGATCGATGTCCAACTAGACCTCGAGGAGCTCGGCTTCCTTGTGCTTGAGCAGCTCGTCCACCTGCGCCTCGTAAGTGTGGGTCAGGTCGTCGAGCTCGCGCTCGGCGCGGCGCACGTCGTCCTCGCCAGCGTCCCCGGCCTTGATCATCTTGGTCAGGGTGTCCTTGGCGTGCCGCCGGATGTTCCTGATCGCGATGCGGCCGTCCTCGGCCTTGGACCGGGCCGTCTTGATGTACTCGCGGCGGCGCTCCTCGGTCAGCTCGGGCAGCACGATGCGGATGATCTGCCCGTCGTTGGCCGGGTTGACGCTCAGGTCGCTGTTCCTGATGGCCCGCTCGATGGCGGGCAGCGAGCCCTTGTCGTACGGCTGGATGACCACCATCCGCGGCTCGGGCAAGTGGAACGAGGCCAGCTGGTTCACCGGGGTCTGCGTGCCGTAGTACTCCACCGTGATCTTGTTGAACATGGCGGGATTAGCGCGACCGGTGCGGATGGCGCTGAAGTCTTCCTTGGCGACCGTGACCGCCTTGTCCATTTTCTCTTCGGCCTCGAAGAGAGTGTCATCGATCATTGTTCGGCTCCGTTGTGCTCGCCATGCCTAGCGAGCTTAGCTGTCCGCCTGCCTTAACCGACATTGCCCTCACGATCTTCGGCGGGCTGGCGGCAGATTAGCGTGCCGACCTGCTCGCCGCGGATGGCCCGCGCCACGTTGCCCTCGTCCATCAGGGCGAACACGACGACCGGGAGCCCGTTGTCCATGCACAGGCTGACCGCCGTGGTGTCCATCACCTTGAGCCCGCGGCTGAGGTACTCGCCGTAGTCCAGCCGCTGGAAGCGGACCGCGCCCGGCGTGGTCTGCGGATCCGCGTCGTAGACGCCGTCGACCTTGGTGCCCTTGAGGACCGCGTCGGCGCCGATCTCGAGCGCCCGCTGGGCGGCGGCGGTGTCGGTCGAGAAGTACGGGGCGCCCAGGCCGGCCCCGAAGATCACGACCCGGCCCTTCTCCAGGTGCCGGACGGCCCGGCGCGGGATGTAGGGCTCGGCGACCTGGCCCATCGTGATGGCGGTCTGCACCCGGGTGTCCACCCCGCGCTTCTCCAGCACGTCCTGCAGGGCCAGGCAGTTGATGACCGTGCTGAGCATGCCCATGTAGTCGGCGCGGGCCCGGTCGATACCTCGCTCGGCCAGGGCCGCGCCGCGGAACATATTGCCGCCGCCGACCACGGCGGCGACCTGGACCCCGTCCTTCACCGCGACGATGATCTCCGCCGCCAGGTGAGCGACCACGTCCGGCGAGATGCCCAGGGGCTCGGTGCCCGCGAACAGCCCGCCGGACAGCTTCAGCACCACCCGGCGCCAGCTCGGGTGAAACACCCCCGCAGGTCCGGACTCCCGCATCAGGCCCTTTCGTTCTTGCGGTACTCACGGTTCCCCCCCGGCCGGCCGTGCGGGCCGGCCCGGTGCGGCCGGGTTGTGGCCCGGCCGCTGGCGGCCGGGTTTAGGCCTGGCCGATCTGGAACCGGGCGAAGCCGGTGACCGAGACGCCGTTCTGCGCCAGGACCTTGTTGATCGTGGTCTTCTGGTCCTTCACGAACGCCTGCTCGGTGAGCACGACGTCCTTGAAGTAGGCGTTCAGGCGGCCCTCGACGATCTTCGGGATGGCCTGCTCCGGCTTGCCCTCGTCGCGGGTGATCTGCTCCGCGATCCGGCGCTCCTTCTCCACTACGTCGGCGGGGACATCCTCGCGCCGGGTGTAGAGCGGACGCATCGCGGCCACCTGCTGGGCCAGGTCCTTGGCCACCTCGGCCTTGTCCTGGTCGATCTGGACGAGCACGCCGAGCGTGGGCGGCAGGGCCGCGTCGCTGCGGTGCAGGTAGCTGGCCACGTAGCCGCCCTCGAACCGGGTGTACCGGCCGAGCTCGAGCTTCTCCTTCAGGCTCGCGCCCGTCTCGTCGATGAGCTGCTCGACGGTGGTACCGGGGCGGACCTCGGTGGCCAGCAACGTCAGCCGGTCGGCGGCCCTGGCGTCGACCGCGGCCTTGGCGATCTGGCCGGCCACCTGCTGGAACAGGTCGGTCTTGGCTACGAAGTCGGTTTCGCAGTTCAGGTCGACGAGCACGCCGGCCGAGGTGCCGTCGAGCTCGGCCGCGACCAGGCCGTTGCCCGCGGTGCGGGTGGCCCGCTTGTTCACGTCCTTGGCGCCCTTGAGCCGGAGCAGCTCGACCGCGGCCTCCAGGTCGCCGCCGGCCTCGTCGAGAGCGTTCTTGCAGTCCATCATGCCGGCGCCGGTCTGCTCGCGGAGCCGCTTCACGTCAGCGGCGGTGAAATTCGCCATTTCCTCGTCTCTCACTCAGTCTTGTTGACTGCCTCGTTCACTCAGCCCGAGGGCTTACTCGGCCGCGCTGGCCTCGGTCGCGGTGGCCTCAGTCGCAGTGGCCTCGGGCGCACTGGCTTCGGGGGCACTGGCCTCGGTCGCGCTGGCCTCGGCGATGCCGGCCTGGTCGTCGGCCTGGTCGGCCACGGCGGCCTCGTCGCTGGTGATGGCCGACTCGGCGTTGATCTCGGTGTCGGCGGCGCCTTCGGCGGCGGCCGCTTCCACGGACGCCGAGTCGGCCGGGGTCACCGTGTCCGCGGCCGCGGTGCTGTCGGTGGCCGCGGCACTGTCGGTGGCCGCCGGGGCGGCGGTGGCCGCGGGGGCGGCGGTGGTCGCGGCGCTCGCAGTCTGGGAGCCCTCGAGCAGCTCGCGCTCCCACTCGGCCAGCGGCTCCTCGGTGGCCACGGCGCCGGCCGGCTTGTCGTCACCCGAGGACGCGCCCGCGCGGGCGATCAGGCCCTCGGCGACGGCGTCGGCCACCACCCTGGTCAGCAGGGCCACGCTGCGGATGGCGTCGTCGTTGCCCGGGATCGGGTAGTTGACCTCGTCCGGGTCGCAGTTGGTGTCCAGGATCGCCACCACCGGGATGCCCAGCTTGCGGGCCTCGTTGATGGCGATGTGCTCCTTCTTGGTGTCCACCACCCAGATCGCACTCGGCACCCGGGCCATGTCCCTGATCCCGCCCAGCGTCTTGTCGAGCTTGTCGTGCTCGCGGCGCAGCTGGAGGAGCTCCTTCTTGGTCATGCCAGAGGCGGCGACATCGCCGAAGTCGATCTCCTCGAGCTCCTTGAGCCGCTGCAGCCGCTTGTACACGGTGGAGAAGTTGGTGAGCATGCCGCCCAGCCAGCGCTGGTTCACGAACGGCATCCCGACCCGGCGCGCCTGCTCGGCGATCGCCTCCTGGGCCTGCTTCTTGGTGCCGACGTAGAGGATGGTGCCGCCGTGGGCGACGGTCTCCTTGATGAACTCATACGCGCGGTCGATGTAGGCGAGCGACTGCTGGAGGTCGATGATGTAGATGCCGTTGCGCTCAGTGAAGATGTAGCGCTTCATCTTCGGGTTCCAGCGCCTGGTCTGGTGACCGAAATGGACACCGCTCTCCAGGAGCTGCCTCATCGAGACGACCTGAGCCATGAGGGCACGGTCCCTTCGTTTCGTGCGCCGCGTGCTTGGGTAAAACGGCGCTGCTCGGTTGGTTCCTGGTGCCCGTGGATTAACGCGCCTGCGGCTGGCCTGGTGGCCAGCGGACCGAGCGGCGCGTCCCGCCGGGATGCCTGACTTTGCGTCATTCATCCCGGAGCAAGCGGGCACGCGATTTTGGCCCCGGGCACGCATCATCGTGATGCGGCCTCGGCGACCATGTCCAAGGATACTTGACGTTCCCGGGGCGTCGCGCATTCCCGGGCTAGGCCCGGGGGTGGGCCTGGCGGTAGCTGGACTTGAGGCGCTCGATCGAGACGTGCGTGTAGATCTGGGTGGTCGCGGGCGAGGAGTGACCGAGGATCTCCTGCACGCTGCGCAGGTCGGCGCCGCCCTCCAGCAGGTGGGTCGCGGCGCTGTGCCGCAGGCCGTGCGGTCCGGTATCGCGGCTGGCTCCCGCCTCGCGCAGGCGGTCGTGCACGATCCGGCGGGCGGCGCGCGGGTCCAGGCGGCCGCCGCGGACGCCGAGGAACAGGGCCGGGCCGCTGGCCGCGGTGGCGAGCACCGGGCGGCCCGTGTCCAGCCAGCGGGTCACCGCGCGGAGCGCGGGCGCGCCGACCGGGACCGTGCGCTCCTTGTCTCCCTTGCCCCTGACCCGGACCGTGCGGCGGCTGTAGTCGAGGTGGCCGGGGTCCAGTTCGCACAGCTCGCTGACCCGGATCCCGGTCGCGTAGAACAACTCGAGCACGGCGGCGTCGCGCAGGATCACGGCGGCTTCGGTCGCCGCGGTCGCTCCGGTCGCCGCCGCGGCTTCGGTTGTGCCGGTTTCGGCGGCGGCGGCCGCCGGGCGGGTGGCCTTGTCCAAGCCGGCCAGCACGGCGGCCATCTCGTCCTGGCGCAGCACGTGCGGCAGCACGCGGCGGGTCTTCAGCGTGCCGAGCCGGGGACCCGGATCGGCCGCCAGCCAGCCACTGCGGTGAGCGAAGGCGGTGAACGCCCGGGCCGCGGCGCCGCGCCGGGCCAGCGTGGTGCGCGCCGCGCCGGATTCGTGCTGGACGGCGAGCCAGCCGCGCAGTTCGGTCAGGCTGATGTCCTGGGGTGCGCCAGCGCCCTGGCGGGTGGCGTGCTCGAGCAGGGACCTGATGTCACCCAGGTAGGCGCGGACGGTATGCGCGGACAGCGAGCGCTCGGACCTGAGGTGACGCTCGAAGGCGGCCAGCGCCGACGTCATCCGCGGCGGCAGCGTGACAGGCGCCGGCACCGGCGGCGAGCCGGGCGGCGGCGACCTGCGCGGCCTGGCGTCCTTCATGTACCCAGTGTGCACCCGGGCCCGATGGGCGGGACCGGAAAAGCCAGGTGAGAAGGCAATCGTGAGTAATTTCGTATACGGACACGCCGATCGAACTGAAGTTTGACATGCGCGCCTAGTTGCGGCAGGGTAATTCATGCGTTCACGCATGGGTCTCCGGCATCGCGACGGCCGTGCCGCGAGCCCGCGGAACGCGCTCGCACCAGCGCTTTAGAGAGGGATCGAGCATGGGCCAGAAGACTGTCCGGTTCAGCGACCTGAGCGGCCAGCTCATCATGCATGACGACGCACTCGCACGCATCGTGGTGCACGAGCACCCCGAGCTCGGCGACGTGCCGGTCGAGATCGAGGCACTCACGGAGGAAGCCGAGACCATAGAGGACGCCGCGCTGCGGGTCGCGGTCATCGACCTGTACCTGCCCGATGACATCGAGCCGCGCCGCATCGTCATGGAGGCCGACGCCTTCGACAAGCTGGCCACGCAGAGTTCGATGGCCGAGCTGCTCACCGCGGCCCGCCCGGTCCGGCGCAGCACCAAGGCGTCGGCCGGCGGCGGCTCGCGTGGCGACCGCCTGGATTACACGACCCTTGAGCACGCGGGCAAGCCGCACAAGGGCAAGATCACCGACACCGAGAAGCAACTGGTCCACGACTACCTGGACGAGATCAACGAGCGGCTGGCCGGGCAGGGGCTCCGGACCATCAGCCTCAGCGAGCCGGAGCACGTCGAGCGCTACGGGCTGCACGAACTCGCCCGGGAGCGCAACGTGGAACTGGAGTTCGATCTCGTGGACGACGCCGACCTCGAAGACGATATTCAGGCTAAGGTGGCGTGACGCCCGAGGCTGTGCCCGTGACGAGGCTCCGCTGCCCCGATCGGCCGTAATCTGGTCGGCCCCGGCAGCGGAGCATGGCCGTCAGCGGATCACTGCCTCCCCGGCCTGGGTCCTCGCCGTCAGTGCCTGCGCAGGCGCCAGCCGCGATCGCAGCGCTCGATGAAGCCCAGGCCCGCCAGCTCTCCCAGGCACCTCAGCACGGTATCGAGGTCCACCCCGGCCTCGACGGCGATGGTGGAGGTCCCGGCACCGCCGCGGGTGGGCAGGGCGTCGAGCACCCGGGCGCTGTCGGCGTCGAGGTTGTCACGGGAGACCCTATCGCCGTCACGGAATATCCCGCCGTCGTCACGAGAGAGCACGCCATCGTCGCGGAAGAGCACGCCGTCGTCCCGGGACAACCGACCCTGGCCTTGCGGCCAGGCGTCCGGGTCCGCACCGCCGCCGGGGGCCAGCGCGTCCGGGACGCTGAGCGGCGAGAGCAACTCGATGATCTCGGTGGCGCGGGTCACGCAGGTGGCGGCCCACTCCCTGATGATCCGGTGGCATCCGGCGGACTGGGCCGAGGTCACCGGGCCGGGCACCGCCATTAGCGGCTTGCCTAGCTCAGCGGCGTGCCGGGCGGTGTTCAGGGCCCCGCTGCGCTCACCAGCCTCCACGATCACGGTGCCGCAGGCGATCGCGGCGATGACCCGGTTGCGGATCAGGAACCTGGTCCGGGCCGGGCGGGCTCCCGGCGGCCACTCGCTGGCCAGGAGACCCTGAGCGGCGACGGCCGCGAACAGGTCCGCGTGACCCGCGGGGTAGGGATAGTCGACGCCGCAGGCCAGTACCGCGATCGTGACCCCTTCAGCGGCCAGCGCGCCGCGGTGCGCGGCGGCGTCGATGCCGTAGGCTCCGCCCGAGACGACCGTCCAGCCTCGTTCACCGAGGTCAGCGGCTAGCTCACCGGCGATATGGCCGCCGTAGCTGGTGGCGGCCCGCGACCCCACCACCGACACCGAACGCGCGCAGGCGAAGCGCAAGTCCGCGTTCCCGCGCAGCCACAGCGCGTACGGGCGGGCCTGCCCGAGCTGGTCGAGGGGGGTAGGCCACTCGGCGTCGCCAGGGCAGATCACCCGGATGCCGTCGCGGCCGGCGTCCGCGATTCCCGCGCCGGCGGGCAGCTTGGGGAGCCGGATCTGCCAGCGGCCGAGTGCGCGGCTCAATGCCGCCCGGCCGACCTCGCTGATCGCGGGCAGGGTGCCCGCCTGGATCGCGGCCAGCAGCTCGGCGGGCTCGCAGATCGCGAGCAGGGCGCCGAGGGCAGGGTCGCCGGGCTCGGCCAGGTAGGTGAGCGCGGCCCGGGCGAGCCTTTCCGCATCGGGCGGGGCGGGCATCGCCGGCGTGCCGCTTGTGGCGGGCGGGCCGGTCACCGGCGCACCCCGAGCCACAGGCCGAGCGCCGCGTGACAGTCATCACGCGCCGGGCGCGGCCGGCCAGCCAGGTCGGCGATGGTCCAGGCGACCCGGACGACCTTGACGACGCCGCGGGCGGTGATCAGGCCGTGATCCAGGGAACGCTCGAGCACGGCCAGCGAGCCGGGGGCGGGCGGCCAGGTCCGGCGCAGCTCCGAACCGGGCACCTCGCCGTTGAGCCGCCACGGCGTGTCCCGCAGCCGGCGCGCGGCCCGTTCCCGGGCCTGGGCGACTCGCAGCGCCACGGTCCGGCTCGACTCGGAGAAACCGCGGTCGCTCAGCAGTTCCCGGCGGCTCACCGGCTCGAGCTCGATCTTCACGTCGACCCGGTCGAGCAGCGGGCCGGAGAGCCGTCCCAGGTACCGGCGGCGGGCGACCGGGCTGCAGTTGCAGCCCTCCCGGGGGCCCGCCGCCCGCGCGCACGGGCACGGGTTGGCGGCCAGGACCAGCGTGAACCGGGCCGGGAACCTGGTCGTGACCCCGGAACGGGCGATGGTCACCTCACCGGCCTCCAGCGGCTGCCGTAGCGCGTCGAGCACGTCCCGGGCGAACTCCGGGGCCTCGTCGAGGAACAGCACGCCCCGGTGCGCGAGCGACGCGGCGCCGGGGCGGATCACGCCGCTGCCCCCGCCGACGATGGCCGCCTTGGTCGCGGTGTGATGCGGGGCGAGGAACGGCGGGCTGTCCAGCAGCGAGACCTGTGGCGGCAGGTTCCCGGCCACCGAGTGGACCGACGTGACCTCGAGCGCCGCGGCGTCGTCCAGCCGCGGCAAGATGGTCGGGATCCGCTCGGCGAGCATCGTCTTGCCCGCCCCTGGTGGCCCGAGCAGGGACAGGTGATGGCCGCCCGCGGCGCACACCTCGGCCGCCCGCCGCGCCATCGACTGGCCCAGCAGTTCGGCGAGATCGGGGGCTGGTGCCGTACCCCGCGGGGTGTCGGGGGGCGGGGAGGGCGCGGCGAACACCCCGTTCGGCTGATGGTGTTTTGATCTTTGCTCGTCACTGTCGTATTCGGCGGCGGCCGGGCCGCCGTCGGGTCCCGGGGTACCGCGCAGCCAGTCCGCCGCCTCCGTCAAGGTGGCGGCCGCGATCACCTTCACGCCAGGCACCAGGCACGCTTCCCCGGCGTTCGGCGTGGCCACCATGACCTGGCTGAAGCCGTGCTGGGCGGCGGCCGCCACGGCGGGCAGCACGCCGCGGACCGGGCGCACCCGGCCGTCGAGGCCCAGTTCGCCGAAGAACATCACGCCGGCGGTCGCCGCCCGCGGCACCTTGCCCGCCGCGGCGAGGATGCCGATCGCGATGGCCAGGTCGAACCAGCTGCCCCGCTTGGGCAAGGTGGCCGGGGAGAGCCCGACGGTGATCTTGCGCTGCGGCCAGTCCTCGCGGCTGTTCACGATGGCGGCGTGGATGCGGTCGCGTGCTTCGCGCAGAGCGGTGTCGGGCAGGCCGACCAGGATCATGCCGACCAGCCCGTTCGCGATATCCACCTCGACCTCGACCAGGTGCCCCGTCACCCCTACCAGGGCCACCGAGTGGGTGCGGGCCAGCGGCACGGCTACCCCACCCCCGGGACGTGCTCGATGGTGAACCCGCCGGTGCCGTCGTAGACCAGGCCGACCACGTCGACGCGGACCTGGTCGAACCGGACGCCGTGGGCGTTCAGCCACTGCACCGCGAGCCGGCGCAACCGGGCCCGCTTGGCCCGGCTGACGGCCTCGAGCGGGCTGCCGCACCGCGTCCCGGTCCTGGATTTCACCTCGACGACCACCAGCGTGCGCCGGTCCACGGCCACGATGTCGATCTCGCCGACGGCGCAGCGCCAGTTGCGGTCCAGGATCCGCAGCCCGCACGACTCCAGGTACTCGGCCGCCGCCTGCTCGCCGGATTTGCCCAGCACGTCCTTGGCATGCATCGCCATCACCTCCGGCTCCGACGATCGCCGGTTACCGGGCGGGCGGGGCGATGCCGTCCCGGCCTGTGGATAGCCGGGAAGGGATGGGCGCGACGGTGGAAAACTAGCCGGGAATGTCGGTGCGAGGTGGTCTAATTCGGCGGGGCACCCTCGGACGGCGGGCCGGGTCGGGCCAGCCGTCCGAGACTGGCGTCAGCTGCCGCGGTCGTGCTGTCAGCTGCCGCGGTCGTACCTCAGCTGCTGCGGTTGTACGGCATGCGGCCGGGCGGCTGCTCCGGGCGCGGGCCGGCGGTCGCCGGCGGGATATCCAGCTCCACGGACTTCTTGGTCAGCTTGAATTCCTTGCCGTGGTGGATGATCTCCAGCGCCTTGCCGTCCAGCAGCTCGTACAGGGCCTGATCGGGCCCGATCGTGATGCGCAGCTTGCGGCCCCGGTAACGCAGCCGGAAGCAGATCCTCGCGATGCCGCCCGGCAGGCGCGGGCTGAAGGCCAGCAACCCGGCGCCCGCGCGCATCCCGCCGAACCCGGCGACCAGCGCCATCCACGACCCGGCCAGCGACGCCATGTGCACGCCGTCGGAGGTGTTGTGCTCGACGTCCCGCAGGTCCATGAGCGCGGCCTCGGCCAGGTAGTCGTGGGCCAGGTCGAGCTGGCCGACCTCGGCCGCCATGACACCCTGCGTGCAGGCCGACAGGGACGAGTCGCGCACCGTGAGCGGCTCGTAGTAGGCGAAGTTCCTGGCCTTCTGCTCGGGCGTGAACGCGTCCGGCCGCATGTACATCGCCAGCACCAGGTCCGCCTGCTTGACCACCTGCTTGCGGTAGAGCTGGAAGTAGGGGAAGTGCAGCAGCAGCGGGTAGTGGTCCTGGCCGGTGTTCTTGAAGTCCCACCGGGCGTAGTCGGTGAACCCCTCATGCTGCTGGTGCACGCCGAGGCGGTCGTCGAACGGGATGTACATCGCGGCCGCCGCGTCCCGCCAGGACGCGACCTCCTCGGTCGTCACCCCGAGCCGTCCGGCCTCGTCGGGCAGCTTGACCGCCAGGTCAGCGGCGCAGGCCAGGTTCCGCTGGGCCATCAGGTTCGTGTAGATGTTGTTGTCCTTGACCGCGCTGTACTCGTCCGGCCCGGTCACGCCCTCGATCCGGAAGTTGCCCGCGGCGTTGTGCTGCCCGAGCGAGCGCCACAGGCGGGCGGTCTCGACCAGCAGCTCCAGCGCGACCTCCCGCTCGAACTCGGCGTCCTCGGTGGCGTCCAGGTAGCGGGCGACGGCGTCGGCGATGTCGGCGTTGATGTGGAACGCCGCGGTTCCGGCGGGCCAGTAACCCGAGCACTCCTCGCCATGGATCGTCCGCCAGGCGAACGCCGCCCCGTCCAGGCCCAGCTGGGCCGCGTGCCGCCGCGCCTCGTTCAGCGTCAGGTGCCGCCAGCGCAGGGCGTCAGCCGCCGCCGACGGGTGCGTGTACATGAGCACCGGCAGCACGAACGTCTCGGTGTCCCAGAACGTGTGCCCGTCGTAGCCGGTCCCGGTCAGCCCCTTCGCGGCGATCGGCCGGTGCTCGGCCCGCGCGCCGGCCTGCAGGATGTGGAACAGCCCGAAGCGCACCGCCTGCTGGATCTCGGTGTCGCCCTCGACCTCGACGTCGGCGCCCTCCCAGAACGCGTCCAGGTACGCCCGCTGCTCGGCCAGCAGCCCGTCCCAGCCGGTCAGGTGGGCCGCGGCGAGCGCGGCTGAGACCTGGTCGACGACGGCGGGCTTGGACCGCTGGCTGGACCAGCCGTAGCCGATGAACTTGACCAGCTGCACCTTCTCGCCCGCGCCGACCTCGGCCGCGATGGTGAGCCGGCCCAGGTCGGGGTAGGACTCGATCCGGGTCGCCATCTTTTCCGGGCCGGTGATGACGTGGGACATCGCGGCCGCGATCCGCAGCCCGCTGGCCCTGGTCTTGTGCACCAGGATCGCCCGCGCCGGCCCGGTGTCGTTGGTGCACTGGTGTTCCTCGCTGACCAGCGGGTTCTCCATGACGGCGGCCACCCGGGGGTCCTTGCTGCGCTGCGGCAGCTCCTCGTTGGCGACGATCTCGGACTGCAGGACCAGCCGCAGCTTGGCGCCGACCGCCTCGACCGTGTAATTGACCGCCGCGATCGCGCGCTGGGTCAGCGACACCAGCCGGACCGACGTCACCTTGACCCGGGCCCCGGCCGGCGAGGACCACTCGACCGTGCGGGTCAGCGTGCCCGCCTTCATGTCCAGGACGCGCTCGTGCGAGTGCAGGGTGCCGTACCTGATGTCGAACGGCTCGTCGTCCACCAGCAGCCGGATGATCTTGCCGTTGGTGACGTTGATTACGTTCTGCCCGTCGTCGGGGAACCCGTAGCCGGCCTCCGCGTACGGCAGCGGCCGGACCTCGTAGAACGAGTTCAGGTAGCTGCCCGGCAGCCCGTGCGGATCCCCCTCGTCGAGGTTGCCGCGCAGTCCGATGTGCCCGTTCGACAGGGCGAAGATCGACTCGCTCTGGGCCAGCAGGTCGAGGTCGAGCCGGTTCTCGACGAGCCGCCAGGGCTCCGTGCCGTACGCGGACTGCTTGATCACCGGGCGCCTCCGTCCTTCTTCAGCAGGTCCGTCACGTCCTCGACCACGACGTCGGCGCCGTGCTCGTGCAGTGCGTCGGCCTGGTTAACCCGGTCCACGCCGACCACCAGGGCGAAGTGCCCGGCGTGGCCGGCCGCGACGCCGGCCAGGGCGTCCTCGAAGACCGCCGCGTGCGCGGCGGTCACCTTGAGCGCTTCCGCCGCCGCCAGGAACGTGTCCGGCGCCGGCTTGCCGGGCAGGTGGTGCTCCTTGGCGTACTGGGCGTCCACCCGGACATCGAACAGGTCCGCGATCTTCGCCACGTCGAGCACCTGCTTGGTGTTCGCGCTCGAGGAGACGATCGCGGTAGGCATTCCCTTGTCGCGCACCGCCTTGATGAACGTGATCGTGTCGTCGTAGACCTGTACGCCGTTCTCTTCCAGCTTGACCAGGACGAGGTCGTTCTTGCGGTTGCTCAGCCCGTTGATCGTGGCCTTGCCCGGCGGGTCGTCCGGGCTGCCCTCGGGCAGCTCGATGCCGCGAGACTCCAGGAACGACCTGGTGCCGTCCAGCCTCGGCTTGCCGTCGACGTAGGCGCCGTAATCGTGATCCGGGTCGAACGGGACGAACTCGGTCCCGGTGCTCTGCGCCCGCTCGCGGAGGAAGTCGTCGAACATCTGCTTCCACGCCGCCGCGTGCACGATCGCGGTCTTGGTCACCACGCCGTCCATATCGAACAGGCAGGCCGCGACCTCATCGGGAAGCCCGAACATTGTTCCTCCGCCGTCAGCTACGCCGGATAACCGGCTTGGAGTCTACGCCGGGAAATCCGGCTTCTCGTCTGGTACCTCGAGGTCGGCCTTGGCCAGTTCCTCGATGTTGACATCCTTGAAAGTGACCACTCGCACGTTCTTGACGAACCGGGCCGGACGGTACATGTCCCAGACCCAAGCATCCCGCATTGTGACCTCGAAGAACACCTCACCGTTGTCACTTGACCGGACGTTCAGCTCGACATCGTTCGTCAGGTAGAAACGGCGCTCGGTCTCGACCACGTGCGTGAACAACCCGACGACGTCGCGGTACTCGCGATAGAGCTGAAGCTCCATCTCCGCCTCGTACTTCTCAAGGTCCTCCGCGCTCATGAGCTCATTCTCCTCTCGTTGTCCCCCGGCGCCCCCGCCGGGCTGATTCCCGAGGTCACCAGGTCCCCGGCCGGGCCGGCGATGGCCGGATCGACTGGGCCGGTGAATTCCGCGGGGTCAGTGAGCTCCGGGAGTGCAGCCGGGTTCGCGGGCTTGGCCTGGCCCGCCATCCGGGTCACGTTCACGAACGAATAGCGGTGCACCGGGCTGGGCCCGTGCTCAGCCAGTGCGCGCACGTGATCGTCGGTGACGTATCCCTTGTGCCGGTCGAAGCCGTATAGGGGATAACGTTCGTGCAGGTCCCGCATCATCCGGTCCCGGCTGACCTTGGCCAGGACGGAGGCCGCGGCGACCGACGCCGTGACCCGGTCCCCCTTCCAGACCGCGAGCCCGGGGATACCGAGGCCGCGGACCGGGAAGCCGTCGGTGAGCACGTACCCCGGCGTGCAGCGCAGTCCCGCGAAGGCCCGGCGCATGCCCGAGACGTTGCATACGTGCAGGCCGACGGCATCGATCTGGTCGGCGCCGATGACGACGACGTGCCAGTCGACGGCCCGGCGCAGGATCTCCGCGTAGGCGTCCTCCCGGGCCTGGGGGGTCAGCAGCTTGGAGTCGGCCAGCCCGGGCATCCGCCGGATGCTGGCCGGATCGAGCACGACGGCCGCCACCACGAGCGGCCCGGCGCACGCCCCCCGGCCGGCCTCGTCGATGCCGGCGACCGGGCTGAACCCGGCCCGGCCGAGCACGGTCTCGTACGCCGCGAGGCCCCCGTCGCGGCGGGGCGTGTACCCCGGGTACCGGGGATACAGGTTCCGGATGGAAGCCGGGGAAGCAGCGGTGGCCGCCGAGGCCGGGTTGGCGGCGGCCGGCGCATCAGGATGGCGGGTCATGACACTGCGAAGGGTACCTTGCTATCCCGCTCGCCGCCGGGCCGCTCGCAGTTGGCGTCTTCCCTCGTCGCTCGTCGCAAGCTCCTCGCTCCTCAGTCCAGACGCCAACGCGGCCCTTCGGCTCGCGGGGATTACACCTCACGCCGCCAGGGGGCCTAGCGGCGGGAGGCGCGGCGTTTCAGCCGCAGGCGGATACGCCGCTGGAGCCAGGTGACCGGGACGGCGGCGGCGAAGCCGAGGGTCAGCGGCAGGGCCGGGCTGGACGGCTCGAGGCGAGCCGGCAGCAGGCCCGCGGCCGGGAGCGCCGTGGTGCCCGCGGCCGTCCCCGGGCCCGCGGCGGCCGTGGCGGTCAGCTTCGGCTGCTGGAAGGTGGCGGGGATCGGCAGGAACCGCAGCCGGCTCGGCGGCCAGATGATGACGAAGGCCCGGCCGACGACCGCGCTCTCCGGGACCGTGCCGCCGCCGGGACTGCCGAGATGGTCGCGGGAGTCTTCGGAGATGAGCCGGTGGTCTCCCATGACCCACAGCCGGCCCGGCGGCACGGTGATGCTGAACCTGCTCATCGACGGGGAACTGCCGGGATACAGGTACGACCGCTCGGTCAGCGGGACGCCGTTGACCGTGACCCGGTGCTGCGCGTCACAGCAGGCCACGCGGTCCCCGGGCAGGCCGATGACCCGCTTGATAAGGATGTCGCCCGGGTGCCCGAAGCCGAACATGCTGGCAAAGCCGTTGGCGAACTTCACCACGAAGTTCGTGTCTACCGGCACCGTCCCCGGATCCCACGAGCCGTCCCCGTTGAAGACGACGATGTCGCCGCGGTGAATGCCGCGGACGTCGTAGACGAGCTTGTTGACCAGGACCCGGTCGTTGATCTCGAGCGTGTTCTCCATCGACCCGGACGGGATGAAGAAGGCCTGGATGGCGTAGGTCTTGATGACCACCGCGAGCAGCAGCGCCACGACGACCAGGACGGGGAACTCGCGCCAGAACGACCGCTTGCGCCGTGGCCGGCTGGCCGCCTTGCGCTTGCCGTCAGACCCCGGGCCGGCCGGTTCCGGGCTCTCGGCGGCGCTCTCCGCCTGGGCTTGCGGTGCCTGGCCGTCCGGTGACGTCTCAGCCGCGCTGGCGTCCACGTCGTCCCCGGCTTCGGCCGGCGGGCCCGGCGCCTCGTCCCTGCCATCCGGTTCGGCCCCTGGCGTCACGCCACGGCCAGCGCCGCTCATCCGAGCCCCTTCCGATCACGCACACCGCGTACCCGAGCCTAGCGTCTACTCCCTGAGCGTCAGCTGCGGGAGCGCCCGCTCCAGGAGCGCCTGCGCCGGCGTCGCAGCAGCAGCGGCGTCGCGATGAGGCCCGCGGTTCCGGCCACTCCCGCCACCGGAGCGGCGGCCACGGCACCCAGCGCGGTCCCGCCGACCTCGAGCACGGCCGCTCCCGCGGCGCCCGCGTGCAGTGAAGCCTGCTGGAAGGTATTGGGGATGGGCAGGTCGCGGAACTGCGAGGGCGGCCAGATGATGAAGAACGCCCGGCCGACGACCTGGCTCTCCGGGATGGCGCCGTTGCCCGGATCGTCCGGGTGATAGCGCGAGTCCTCCGAGTCGCCGCGGTGATCCCCCATCACCCACAGGTGGCCGGCCGGCACGACGTTGCTGAACTTGATCGCCGAGGGCTGCTCGCCGGGGTAGATGTACTGGCTCTCGTTCAGGGCCACGCCGTTGACGGTGATCCGGCCCTGCGCATCACAGCAGACCACCCGGTCACCGGGCAAGCCGATCACCCGTTTGATGTAGTAGGTCTGACCGCTGTGCAGGCCGAGACCGGAGAGCACGTCGTCGAAGCCCCGGACCAGCGGGTTGCCGGGCGGCGGCGGGGCGTCGGGCCCCCACGAGTCCTGCCCGCTGAATACGACGACGTCACCGCGGGCGATATCGCGGAAGTGGTAGACGACCTTGTTGACCAGGACCCGGTCGCCGATCTCGAGGGTGTTCTCCATCGACGCCGAGGGAATCCGGTACACCTGGACCAGGAACGCCTTCACCAGCAAGGTGAGGACGGCGGCGGCCACGACGATGGTCAGCAGCTCGCGCGCGAAGCTTTTCTTCTTCTTCGGCTTCCCGGCCTTGGCTCCGGAATCGCTCTCGCCCGGCTCCGGGGCGCTGGACCCGGCGTCAGACTGCGGGGTCCGGGCCGATGCAACCGACCCCGGTTCCTGCTGGTCGTCCATCGCCTGTCCCCCGCCCGCGTCGCCAGGCCCCCGCATCGGTCAGCTGCCGGTCTGGTCGCGGCGCTCCTTGATGCGGGCCGCCTTGCCGCGCAGGTCCCTGAGGTAGTACAGCTTGGCGCGGCGCACCTTGCCCCGGGTAACCGGCTCGATCTTGTCGATCGACGGGCTGTGCACCGGGAAGGTCCGCTCGACGCCTACGCCGTAGCTGACCTTGCGAACGGTGAACGTCTCCCGGAAGCCGCTACCCTGGCGCCGGATTACCACGCCCTGGAACACCTGGATCCGGGAGCGACTCCCCTCGGTGACCCGGACGTGAACCTTGAGCGTGTCCCCAGGACGGAAGTCGGGGATGTCAGACCGGGTCTGGGCCTGCTCGATTTCGGCAATCGCGGTATGCATGACAGCGGATTCCTTGGTGATGGTCGTGGCGGGCGCCCGGCAGCGCGGGCTCATGCCAGGGTACCCGCTCGCGGGTCCCGGCCGGGTGCCTGAAAAAGACAGCGGTCTTCAGTGTGCCATATCTTCGCCGCTAACCGGAAAGCCGGGAGCCGGCGACCCCTCTTCCGCCCCTTCCGCGGCCCTTTCCCCGGCGCTTCCGCCGACGGGGGGAGGGATCGTCTCGGCCAGCACCTGGTGGTCGCGGCGGTCCAGGTCGCGCAGGGCCGCGATCAGGTCGGGCCGGTGCGCGGCGGTGCGGCGCAGCGCCATGTCACGGCGCCAGCGGGCGATCGCGGCGTGGTTGCCCGACAGCAGCACCTCGGGCACCTCACGGTCGCGCCAGGCCCGCGGCCGGGTGTAGACAGGCCCCTCGAGCAGGCCGCGCATGGCCCCCGCGGGATCCCCGTCACCGCCGAACGAGTCGTCTGGCGCCGAGGACGCGTTGCCCAGGACGCCGGGCAGCAGCCGCCCTACCGCCTCGATGATGACCAGGGTGGCGGCCTCGCCGCCGGCCAGCACGTAGTCGCCGATGCTGACCTCGTCCACCGGCATCCGCGTCCGCATCGCCTCGACGACCCGGCCGTCGATGCCCTCGTAACGCCCGCAGGCGAACACCAGCCGCGGCTCGGCGGCGTAGCGGGCCGCCATTTTCTGAGAGAACGGCACTCCGCTCGGCGTCGGCACGACCAGACGGGCCTCACCGTCCCCGATGATCTCGTCGAGCGCGCTGCCCCAGACATCCGGCTTCATCACCATGCCCGGCCCGCCGCCGAACGGCACGTCGTCCACGGTGCGGTGGACATCGGCGGCCCAGCGGCGCAGGTCGTGCACGCCGAACTCGATGTCGCCCCGTACCGCGGCCTTCCCGATCAGCGAGACCCCGAGCGGGCTGCCGAAGTAGTCCGGGAAGATGGTCACGACGTCGATCCGCAGCCCCACGCCCTCTCCTCTTTATTACTCCTAACGAGCGGGGCTCACCTGATCCCCCGGGCTACCCGCGCTGTGCCTACTGCGCCTCGGCCGGGTCGAGCAGTCCCGGCGGCGGGTCGATGACGACCAGGCCCGCCTCGATATCGACCTCGGGCACGATCTGCCTGACGAACGGCACCATGACCTCGCCCTCGGTACGCCGCACGACCAGCAGGTCCTGGCCATAGTGGAGCACGTCGGTCACCACGCCCACCGGCTCGCCGCCCGCGGTCCGGACGTTCAGGCCGATCAGCTCGTGATCGCGGAACTCGTCGGGGTCACCGGTGCCCGGCAGCTCGCTCGCATCCACGCTCAGCCAGCTGCCGGTCAGCTCGGAGGCCGCGGTCCGGTCGGTGATCCCGTCGAACGCGACGAGGAGCTGGCCCGAATGCCAGCGCGCCGAGGCGACCGTCAGCCGCTCGCCGTCTGTCTTTTCGGGGTCGGTGCTGACGTCCACGGCGGCACCCACGGCGAAACGGAGGTCAGGCTCGTCGGTCCTGACCCCGATGACCACCTCGCCGCGGATGCCGTGCGGACGGCCGGCCCGGCCAACGATGACCCGCATCAGGTCAGCGAACCTCGTTGGCGTCCAGCAGGTCGATCCGGACATAACGTCCCGACGCCAGCGCGCCGATAACGGTACGCAGCGCCCGGGCGGTGCGCCCGCCCCGGCCGATGACCTTGCCGAGGTCCTCGGGGTGCACCCGCACCTCGAGGACGTTGCCCCGGCGCAGTGACCGGCTGGCGACCTGGACGTCGCCGGGGTACTGGACGATGCCCCGGACCAGGTGCTCGAGGGCTTCCTCAAGCATGTCAGGCTCCGCTGGCCGGCTCGCCGTCCGCGGCCTTGATATCCGCGGCCTTGGCGTCTTCGACCTCGGTTACCGCAGCCTTGGCGTCCGCGGACTCGGTCGCCGCAGCCTTGGCGTCCGCGGACTCGGTCGCCGCCGCCTCGGCGTCGCCGGCCTTGGCGTCCACCTCGCTCGCGACATCCTTGGCCGGGCTCTCCTTAGCGGGGCTTTCCTTGGCCGTGGCTTCCTTGGCCGTGGTCTCCTTGGCCGTGGTCTCCTTGGCGGGCTTGGCCGCGCGCGAGGACCCCCTGGCGCCCTTGTCTTCCTTGGCTTCCTTGGTGGCCTGGCTGTCCTTGGCGGCGGCCTCGAAGCTCTCCTTCTTGTCCGCCTTCGGCTTAGCCGTCCTCAGGGTGCCCTCGGAACCCGGCTCCCCCTTGAACTTCTGCCAGTCCCCGGTGATCTTGAGCAGGACGGTGACCGGGTCCGTGGGCTGCGCGCCCACCGACAGCCAGTGCTGTACCCGCTCGGAGTTCACTTCGATGAGCGAGGGCTCGGCCTTCGGGTGGTACTTGCCGATCTCCTCGATAGCGCGCCCATCGCGCTTGGTGCGCGCGTCCGCGACAACGATCCGGTAATAAGGCTCCCGGATCTTGCCCAGGCGCTTCAGCTTGATCTTGACAGCCACGACTGTGGTCTTCTCCCAGCGATAGATGAAATGCGGCGGACCCGTGCCGACCGGGGAAACAGCCGACGGGACCGCACAGATGAGCCAGGCCGGGCGAACGAGGAGAGGGCCTCGCTTGGCCTAGCGGTCAGCATCACATTGTGCCAGAGAACAGCCCCTGACTAGTAATCCATCATCACACTACCCGCTCACGGACCGGGGGCCACCGGCCGGCTCCCGGAGCAACTCCCCCGCAGCCCGTCCCCGCGCGTTCCCATCGGACCCTGAGAGTCCCATGCGCCTCAGGTGTCCCGTGACGGTGCGGCCTTGACCGGATCGATGTTCCATCGTGCCGGCGGGAGCCGGCTGGATGTTCCACCGACCCGGTTCTGACGACGGCGCCGACGGCGGTGGGTGGCGCGTGCGGCGGCGGGGCAGGGCAGGCAGCCGGGACTCCGCGACGCAGGGCGGGGCGGGGGCCGTCGGGCGCATAGCGGCGGGGGCGGAAATGATCATTGCGGCCCCCGGGGGCGGGACAGGGCGGGAAAGCCCAGATCAGGGGGTCCGCAGGGACGCTGATGAAGGTGAGCGGGAAATAACTACCGGGGTGAGGAGGTGGGCCGGGTGCCATGATCGAGGGCCTGCCCAACGCCGCTACCTCGGCATATCACAATTTGAAACAGTTACATAACGTGCGTTGACTATGCCCGAACAGGCATCCTAGCGTTGCCATACTGTTCTATATCTGTACGTTCGTTCGCAGAACGCACAAGCTACCGACCCTGCGGGCGGGCGCAATATCTCAGTAGTGATAGGAGGCCTCTATCAGGTACCTGCGCCCGGGGCCTCGCGAACCAAGGTGATGTTAGCGTCGTGACGCCCGCAGCCGCCCCAGACCCGGAGTCCACGGGAATCGCCGGTGTCGCCTCAGATGCGGTCCCGCGCCGATGGCGCGTCCCTCAAAGGAGATCGTTGGCAATGAGTGACCAG
>JAJKHX010000122.1 GCA_021154785.1 Nocardiopsis sp. | reverse complement strand
CCACCGCCCGGAGCAGGTACGCCGCGCCGAGCACGCCGATCGCGGCGCCGCGGGCCGTGTGGGCCCCCGCCGCGAGCTGCGCGGTGACCGCCGCCACGGCCGCGAAGGCCAGCCCGCAGGTGGTGATGGCCAGCGCGAAAAGGGCCGAGCCGGCCGCGGGCAGGCCGAGGAGGGCCAGCGCCGCGAACAGCAGCAGGCTCAGCACCGCGCTGGCCGCCACCGCCACGCCCAGCGCGGCGGTCAGCGGGGCCAGCCGGCCCACCGCGGCCGAGCCGACCAGCTCGCCCCGGCCGGCTTCCTCGTCGGCCCGGGTGTGCCTGACCACCAGGAAGATGCTCATCAAGGCGGCCGCGATAGCCGCCCACACCCCGTACCGCCAGGCGCTCACCGCGCCGAGGGAATCGCCGGCCAGCCGGCCGTACAGGAACACCAGCGCGGGGTTGCGGCCGCCGCTGGCGGCCAGGTCCGCCCGGGCCGCGGCGGTGGGGTACAGCTTGCCCAGGCTCCAGGAGTTGCCGGCGATCAGCGCGGTGATCACGTAGATCCAGGCGGCCAGCATGACCCGGTCCCGCTGGAAGGCGAGCCGGGCCAGGACGCCGGTCCCCGCGAAGGCAGGAACGGTCATCGCGGGGCTCCTAGCCTGCCCCGTTCGGTCGAATAATGGCGGAGGAAAAGTTCCTCGAGAGTCGGTGGCCGGCACTCCAGCGCCACCACCCCCGCCGTGGTCAGCCGGGCGAGGACGTCGTTGAGGGCGGCGTGATCCACCTCGCAGTGCAGGCGGGTGCCGCTGATCGCGGCGGCATGCACGCCCGCCAGGCCGTCCAGGCTGACCGGGGCGGCCAGCTCGGCGTTCACCGTGGTCCGGGTCAGGTGCCGCAGCCCGGCCAGGGTGCCGGTCTCGGCGGTCCGGCCGTCGCGGATGATCGTCACCCGGTCGGCCAGCGCCTCCGCCTCGGCCAGGATGTGGCTGGACAGCAGCACGGTGCGGCCGCGCTGCCGCTCCTCGTCGACGCAGTCACGGAAGACCGCCTCCATCAGCGGGTCGAGCCCGGATGTCGGCTCGTCCAGGATCAGCAGCTCGGCGTCGCTGGCCAGGGCCGCGACCAGGGCCACCTTCTGCCGGTTGCCCTTGGAGTAGGCCCGCGCCTTCTTCGCCGGGTCCAGCGCGAACCGCTCGATCAGCGCCTGCCTGCGCCGGGGGTCGACCGCCGACCCGGGCCCCCGTAGCCGGGTCAGCAGGTCGATGATCTCGCCGCCGGTCAGGCCCGGCCACAGGGTCACGTCGCCGGGCACGTAAGCCAGCCTGGCGTGCAGCGCGGTGGCGTCCCGCCACGGGTCGCCGCCGAGCAGGCGGGCCTCGCCGCCGTCGCGCCGCAGCAGGCCGAGCAAGATGCGGATGGTGGTGGTCTTGCCCGCGCCGTTCGGTCCGAGGAAGGCGTGCACTTCGCCGGTGCGGACGGCGAGGTCCAGGCCGGTCAGCGCTTCCGTCCGGCCGAACGACTTCCGCAGGCTCGATACCTCGATGGCATCCACGCCTTCAGTTTACACAATTTTCACGAAATTATGAATTTTAAAAATACGATATCGTGAGGCCGGGAGGTGAGGGCGGGTGCCCGACGATCATGCGCTGCCGGGCGATCATGCGCTGCCGGGCGACGTGACGCCAGCCGGCGCGGGACCGGACGACGCGGCGGACCCGCTGTTCGGCTACATCGAGCGGTTCGCCGCCGTCCTGGTGGCGGCCGGGTTCCCGCCCATGCCGGCCCGGGTCTTCGTGGCCCTGCTGGTCACCGACGCCGGCCGCCTGACCGCCGCCGAGCTGGCCGCGGTGCTGCGGATCAGCCCGGCCGCGGTGTCCGGGGCGGTGCGCTACCTGATCCAGATCGGCATGGTGCACAAGGAGCGGGTACCGGGCTCGCGCCGGGACTACTACCGGATGCCCGGCGGCATGTGGGACAGCCTGATCCGGCAGCGCGACCAGGTGATGACCCGCTGGACCGCGCTCGTCCGCGAGGGCATCGAGCTGGTCGGGCCGGACACCCCGGCGGGCGGGCGGCTGGCCGAGCAGGCCGAATTCCTCGAGTTCACCACCAAGGAGCTCGCCCAGATCCTGGACCGCTGGCAGCAGTACCGGGCCAGCGGCACCGGGCGGGCAAGCACGGCGCCGGACGAGGATTAGCCGGACCGGTCCGGGATAGCTTCAGCGGTATGCGCTATCTCGTACGGGAACGGCTCTTCTCGATCAGCGACGACTTCTGGGTCACCGACGAGCACGGCAACAAGGTCTTCCTCGTCGACGGCAAGGCGTTGCGGCTGCGCGACACCTTCGAGCTCAAGGACGCCTCGGGCGCCATCCTGGCCACCATCCGCAAGCGCTTCCTCAGCTTCACCGACACGCTGGACATCGAGCACGACGACGAGGTCGTCGCCACTGTCCACAAGGCGGTGTTCTCGCTGCTGCACCACCGGGCGTACGTCGACATCCCGGGCCGCGGGCGGCTCGAGGCGGTCGGGAACATCATCGACAAGGACTTCGAGATCCGCGACGACGGCCAGGTCATCGCGCAGGTCTCCCGGTCCTGGTTCCGGATCAGGGACACCTACGGCGTGGACATCGCCCCGGGCGAGAACGAGGCCCTGATCATCTGCATAGCGATCTGCCTGGACCGCATCCACCACGCCGGGGAACGCCGCGACTGACGCCCCGGGGGGTCGGGGCCGCGGGTGGGCCTGGGACCCGGGGACCCGGGGGCACGGAGCCCGGGGCTACGGCGACCCGAAATTCAGTGGTTGTGGCGTTCTACCCTCCCTATGCGGTAGGACGCCACAACCACTGAATCTGATGCGTGGCTTGTGGTGCCGGTGTGAATAACGGTGCGGCTGGGACCTGGACGGCTAGGGCTGGGAGCCTGGGCGGCTAGGGCCGGCGGCTAGGCCTGGGGGACCTGGCCGGCGGGGAAGGTGAACTCGCCGCCCAGGTAGCGCAGCGCCGGGTCGTCCGGGTCCGGCTCGCCGTGCTCGGCGATGATGGCGGCGGCGTAGGCCTCCGCGTCGTCCGCGGGCCGGTAGCCGAGCGCCTTGGCCTCGTCCAGCGACACCCAGCCGCCGCGGGTGTTGGCGGATACCCCGAAGATGAACCGGAAACCGGGCCGCTCCGCGGTCAGGCAGGCCTCGAAGAGCCGCCCCGCGTCGTCGGGCGACAGCCAGGTGGACAGCATCCGGGTGTTCCTCGGCTCCGGGAAGCAGGACAGGATCCGGACGCAGATCGCGTCCAGGCCGTGCCGGTGGTGGTACATCGCGGCCAGCGCTTCGACGGCCGCCTTGGACACGCCGTAGTGGGTGTCCGGCGCCGGGAAGGCGTAGTCGGGCACCGGGAACGCCGAATGCGGGGTGAAGCCCACCGCGTGGTTCGACGACGCGAAGATCACCCGCGGCACCCCGGCCCGCCGGGCCGCCTCGAACGTCACGTAGCTGCCGTTGATGTTCAGCGCGCTGATCCGCTCCCAGGATGCCTCGCCCGGTATCCCGGCCAGGTGGATGACGGCGTCCGCGCCCTGGCAGGCCGCGGTCATGGCGTCCAGGTCGGTCACCGACGCCTGGACGACCTCCTCGCCGGGCCCGGCCGTCATCGGGGCGACGTCGAGGACCCGCAGCGTCCGTCCGGGCCGGGCCAGCCGGGGCCGCAGCATGGATCCGACGAGGCCGGCGGCCCCGGTGATGACGACAACGGACATACCTAGTCTCCCTATGGATAACGGACCGGTACCAGGTCACGTACGCACCCTTTTTATCAGCAGGCCCGGATCGTAAGCTCGGAATCCTGATGGGCTTGACACGGGGTGCCCCGGCGCCGGATGCAGCGACGCGGGGGACGCGGTCGCGCAGGGCAGTAACGGCGGGAGGCCTGACACTGCCCCGGATGAACGCTCACCGCCTGGTCATCGTCGCGGCCGCCCTGACGGTGACGGTGGCGGCGGCCCTGGCCACCGCGCTGACCATGTTCAGCAGCCAGGCGCTGCCGCGGGCGGTCCGGCACGACCTGAGCCACGCGGCCGGCACCTCGATAGACATCCGCGGCAGCGGCGTCGACAACAGCCAGAGCGCGCAGTACACCTCCCTGCTGCCCGGCAAGATCTCCACCGCGCTCGACGGCACCCCGTTCGCCTTCTACCACGCCTACTGGTCCGACCCGCTCGGCTTCGTGCCCGGCGCGCGCCCGGTCCCGCCGGGCGGCACCCGCGACGTGCAGATCGCCGTGGCCGCCGCCATCGAAGGCATCACCGCGCACGCGGCGCTGGTGTCCGGCCACTGGCCGGGCGCCCTGTCCGCCGCGGGATCCGGCGGCCCGATCCCGGCCGCCCTGCCGGCCACGGCCGCCGCGCTGCTGCACGTCACCACCGGCGACGTCCTGCAACTGCGCGACCGGATGACCGGCCACCCGGTCCGGTTCGTGGTCACCGGCCTCTACCGGCCCCGGCAGGTGTCGTCGCCGTACTGGGGCCTGGACGACGTCGCGCTGGGCGGCCAGAGCACGCTCAGCGGCTTCACCACCTACGGCCCGCTGGCCGTGCCGGCCGCGACGTTCAACGGGACCCTGGCCGTCGACGGCGGTTCCTGGCTGGCCGCGCCGCAGACCGCCAGCGTCCCGGTCGCCCAGCTGAGAGACGTCGCCGCCAAGGTGACCAGCTTGCGGCAGGACCTGGCCGACGCCACCGAGCTGCCGGACCTCACCATGGTCACCGGGCTGCCCTCGGTGCTCAACGGGACCGCGAGCAACCGGGACGTGGCGCGCTCGCTGCTGGCCATCTGCGCCGTGCTGCTCGCCCTGCTGGCCGGCGCGGCCCTGCTCGCGGTGGCGCGGCTGCTCACCGGCCAGCGCGAAGGCGAGTCGGCGATGCTGGTCGCCCGCGGCGCCACCCGCTGGCAGCTCATCCGGCTGGCCGCCGCCGAGGCGATACCGCTGTGCCTGGTCTGCGCGGCCGCCGGCGGGCTGGCCGGGTACGGCCTGGCCGGCCTGCTGGCCGGGCCGGTCACGGCCGGCTGGCCCGCCATCGCGGCCGCCGCCGCGGTCGGCCTGGGCGCGTTCGTGATCATGCTGGTGCCCGTGCTCGGCATCGTCACCCCGGGCACGGCCCGGGCGCGCCGGGGCCGGCAGGCCGCCGTGGCCGGGGTCACCCGGGCCGGGGCCGACGTCGCGCTGATCGTGCTGGCCGTGGTGGCCGGCTACCAGCTCCGTCATTATTCGGCGGTATCGGCCGGGAGCAGCGGGAACTACGGCGTGGACCCGGTGATCGTGGCCGCGCCGGCCCTGGCGCTGGCCGGCGGCACCGTGCTCGCGCTGCGGCTGCTGCCCGCCGGCGGCAAGGCCGGCGACCGGCTGGCGGCGCGGGGCCGGCGGCTGACCGCGGCCATGGCCAGCTGGCAGATCAGCCGCCAGCCGATCCGGCAGGGCGGCGCGGCGCTGCTGATCGTGCTGGCCGTGGCCACCGGCACGCTGGCGCTCTCGCAGCGGCAGAGCTGGACGCAGTCCGTCCACGATCAGGCCGCGTTCAGCGCCGGCTCGGACGTGCGGGTCGATGCCAGCCCGCCGCTCAGGCCGGCGCAGGCCGGCACGCTGGCCGGGTCGCCGGGAGTGCAGCGCGCCATGGCGGTCGCGTCCTTCGTGGCTACCGACACCAACGCGGTGACCCTCGCCCTCAACTCCGGCCAGGCCGCGCGCGTGGTGCGGCTCCGCCCGGACCAGGCGCCGCTGGCCGCGGGCCCGCTGTTCGCGAAGATCCGGCCGTCCGGTCCGGCGCCGGGCGTTACGCTGCCCGGCCGGGGGCCGGCCTTCCACCTGACCGCGCGCCTCGGCCCGGCCTCGCTGCACCTCGGCCCGGCCCTGGCGACCGTCTCGCTCGAAGACGCCGACAACGTCGTCTACCAGGTCAACGCCGGCTCGCTGCCCGCCGACGGCCGGGACCACGTGCTGACCATCAGCCTCGGCTCGGCCACCGCGGTCTACCCGCTGCGGCTGAGCGCGGTCAGCCTGCAGTACACGCTGCCCGCGACCAAGCCCCGCGACCCGGCGGTCCTGACCGTGGACGGCCTGTCCGGGCCGTCCGGGCAGGTGTCAGGGACCGCCCTGCGCAGCTGGGCCGCCGACGCCTCGTCGCCCGAGCTGCTGGGCGTCGGGCAGGGCGGCGGCACGGTCGGCGCGTCCGGCCGGCCGTCCTTCACCTCGGACAGCACGGCGCCGGCCGGCGGCTCGGCCGGCAACGGGGGCAGCGCGCTGGCGGTGACATTCCAGCCGGGGTACGGCCTGGCCGCCAGCGGGTACCCCGGCGTTCCCCCCAGCACGATCGGCGGGCAGCTGGCGCTCACCCCGGCCGCCCCCGGCGCCATTCCCGGCCTGGCCACGCAGCGGTTCCTCAGCGTCAGCAACGCCCAGGTCGGCGGCACGGTGCAGGCCAACCTCAACGGCGCGGTGGTGCTCGTGAAGATCGTCGCGGCGGTCAGCACGTTCCCCACGGTGACCGGCAGCGGCGGCGGGCTGGTGGTGGACCTGGGCACCCTGCAGGCCGTGCTGGCCCGCGGCGAGCTGCCGCCGGCCCCGGTGACGCAGTGGTGGCTGGCCGCCCGCGATCCGGCCCGGCTGTCCCTGCCCCGGCCGGCGCTGCCGCCCGGGTCGGCCGTCAACAGCGCCAGCGGGATCGCGGCCGCGCTGCTGGCCGACCCGCTGTCGACCGTGCCGCAGCAGGCGCTGCTGGCGGTGG
>JAJKHX010000121.1 GCA_021154785.1 Nocardiopsis sp. | reverse complement strand
TGAAGATGGCCGCCGCCACCTCAGTGGCGATCCCGACGACCAGGGCGCCCAGCATGGCCCCGTAGGGCTGGCCGATCCCGCCGAGCACCGCGACGGCCACGACCGGGATCAGGAACTGCGAACCGGTCGTGTCGGTGAACGCGGTCACGTTCAGCACCAGGATGACGCCGGCCAGGCCGCACAGCGCGCCGGAGATGGCCCAGGCCAGGTCGATCACCCGGTCGGTGGCGATCCCGCAGTTGCGGGCGAGATCGGGGTCGGCGGCGGTGGCGCGCATCGCCTTGCCCAGCTTGGTGTAGCGGAGCAGCAGGTGGATGAGGAGCATGGCGACGACCGCGATGGCGATGATGGCGAGCTGATCGGTGGTGAACGTCATCCCGGCGATGTGCACCGACGTGGGGCGGGGCATCTTCAGGCTGAAGAAGTTGGCGCCGAAGATGGCCAGCAGACCGTTCTGCAAAATGAGGCTGACCGCGATGGTCACGATGATCATGCCGAACAGCCGCGTCCCGCGCCCGACGAACGGGGTATAGATGCACCGGTTCAACAGCACGGAGAACACGGACCCGAACACCGCGCCCGCCACCAGTGCCAGCCACACGCTGAAGCCAGCACTGGTGAGGAGGTAGGCGACGAACGCGGCGGCCGTCATGATGTCGCCATAGGCGAGGTTGAGGATGTTGGTCACCCCGAACTGAAGGGTGAAGCCGACGCCGGCCACCGCCAGGATGGAGGCGGTGACGATGCCGAACCCGATCGCGGGAACGATCGTGTTCACGACCGCCGCCCCGTCCCGTGCCCGCTGCCACTGGCCCTCATGCCCCAGTCACCGGCTGATCGCCGCTATCTGAGCCGCCGATACCGAGCCGACCAGCACGGGATTCCCATCGACCTGTTTCGCGGCCTCGAACGCTCCGGTCGAGTTGTGCCACTGGTCGAACACGATGGGGCCGCCCGCGCCCACGTACTGGATCTGCTTGCCCGCTGCCAGCGCGGCCTTCCCGGCGGCGAAGCTCGTCACGACCGTCTTGCCGGGCGCTGGCTTGGTGACCGTCATGATGTCCTTGTTGAAGGCCGCCGGGCTGGTGCTCTTGGCCGCGAGCATCGCGAGCGCCATGACGTTGACGGCGTCGTAGTCGGTCATCGAGTACGGGTCAGTGCTCCACTGGCCGGGCTTGGGCACCTGTGACGCCGAGGCCAGCAGGGCCTTGTTGTAGGTCTGCCAGGCCGGGCCACTCGGCGGCGCGTACGGCTGCATCCCCTCGTAGTACTTGGCCATGGCCCCCGCGCCGATCGAACCGGTGACGGCCTTGAGCCACGGTGCTTGCAGGGTCACGTCGGTCCCGATCACCGGCATCAGTCCGTGCAGCTGCTGCAGCTCGGACAGGAAGGTCGCCCCGGTCTGCGGGTCCACCTCGGTGAAGATCACCTGAGGCTTGGCGGCGAGGATGCTCTCGACCTCGCTGCGATAAGAGCTCTGGTCGAGCGCGAAGGGCTTGTTGTAGACGACGGTCCCGCCGAGCTGGGTGAAGGCACGGACCAGCGTCGGCACGTTCGACTGCGCGCCCGCGTCGTTGCCGAATACCGCGGCCGCGCGCTTATAACCTGCTGCATGCGCCCAGAGCGCCATCGCGTAGCCCTTGACGTCGTCGGCCGGCGTGAGCCGGTAGAAGTAGGCGTTGGTCGTGTGATCAAAGGCGGCCTGGCCGGTGTCGCCGAACATCGGCACGTGGCCGTTGTTCAGCAGCGGGGCAGTGGCCAGCGCCTCGTCGGAGCTGGGCCCGAGCACGCCGACCAGCGATGACTCGGTCGCCATCATCTTCTGCGCGGCCGGCACCGCGTCAGCCGGATCCCCCCGGGTGTCCTCCTGGACGCAGCTCATCTGATGGCCGAGCACCCCGCCGCCGGCGTTGATCAGCCGGATCGCGGGGATGCAGCCGCCGACCATTTCTGGCCCGAAGGCCGCGTCCGGCCCGGAGAACGGGTTGAATTCCCCGACCACCAGCTTCGCCCCCGAGGGACTACCGCCGCCCGCGGAACTGCTTCCGCTGCCCGTGGAACTGCAGGCGGCGGACAGGAGTACGAGCGCCGCTCCCAGCGCTGTCACGGCGTGTCTCATTACGCTCCTCTTCGGGTGGTGAGCCGCCAGCACGGCAGCGCGGGTCAGGATGGTCAGGCGTCCCGGCGGGGCACCAGCGCGAT
This sequence comes from Nocardiopsis sp., assembly GCA_021154785.1. GTDB lineage: Bacteria > Actinomycetota > Actinomycetes > Streptosporangiales > Streptosporangiaceae > Palsa-504. The sequence goes on along the minus strand of JAJKHX010000121.1, from coordinate 18,097 downwards.
GGCCTCGATCTCTATTAGTGCCTCTGGGATGGCGAGCGCGCTGACCTCCACCAGTGTGCTCGCCGGCCGAGCGTCGCCGAAGTAGCGGTGGCGCACCGTGGTGACGGCTGGCCGGTCGGCCATGTTCAGCAGGTACACACCGAGCCGCACGACGTCGTCGAATGTGGCAGCGGCGGCGCGCAGGACCTTACCTATGTTGTCAAGCGCCTGTTCCGTCTGCCTGACCACGTCGCCAGCGCCCACGAGGTCTCCGTTGGCGTCGAGCGGCAGCATGCCCGAGACGTAGAGGAACCCGCCCGCCTCGACCCCGTCTGTGTAGTGGCCCATGGGCTCCGCCAGCTGCCCGGCCAGCCGGATCCGCCTCATGCGGGATCTGGCGACGGTTCGAGGATGCGGATCATGAGCGGGCTCGGGTGAAACCCGTTGCACGGATTGAGGTCCTGCGGGCAGGCGGAGACCGAGACGATCGAATCCATCAGTGTCCGCAGCACCAGCTTGTCCCCGGCCTTCCCGGTGGGGATCTCGTTGCCAAACCTCCGGTCGGGGTGAATGGGGGCATTCTGGAAGAAGTTGAACGGATCGGGGATCTGCCACTCGGCGATCCCCCACGGCTCCAGCGCCTCGGCGAAATTCGTCCGGCAGCTGCGGTGGCCCTCGACCCCGTAGTCGAGCCGATAGCGCCGGTCGTCGCACATCGACGTGATGATGTCGTTCCGGCCCACGTCATCGCGGGTGATCTCGAACATCGGGTTTCGCCAGTTGCTCTCCAGGCGGTCCCCGACGACGGCGGTCAGCCGCAGCAGCGCGGACCGGGTATGGGTAGTGGACAGCCACTCGGTCCGGTTGCGCTCCGCGAACGCGACGAAGTCCGCGACTTGCTTCCCCTCCAGGTCAATGATCTCCACCAGATGGCCCGCCCGGGCGGCAAAGGCCGCGCCGTGGCCGCCGGGAATCAGTATCTCCCGCCGCGTGAGATCGGACCCCGGCGCTTCGGCCGCTGGCCCTGCCGCACCGCCTGCCTGCTCGGCCCGCACGGTCGCTTCATCACCCATGGCGAGGATTGTGCATCATATACAACTCTGGGGTCAAGCCGGACCCGGAGCCGGCAGTGCGCAGGGCCCGGACACGGGCGCTCACCTGATGAGGGGTGCGAGCTGGGCGGCCGTGATCGAGGTCACTAGGCTGAGGTCCCCGTTCGCCTGGTAGGAGTCGATCTGGAAGCCGCCGCCCGAGTTGTGCCACTGGTTGAAGTCGATGATGCCTGCCGCGCCGACGTAATCGATCTTCTTGCCGGCGCGGAGGGCCGCGACGCCGGCCGCGTACGTATGCACCACCGTCGCTTCCTTAGAGGCCGTGGTGACGGCCGGGATGGACGCATTCCATACGGCCGGGCTGGTGTTCTTCATCGCGGTCGCGGCCAGCGCCATGACGATGACCGAGTCGTAGTCCGACATCGTGTACGAGTCAGTGCTCCACTGCGCCGGCTTGGGCACTGTGGCTGAGGCCAGCAGGTTCTTGTTAAACACCTGCCACGCGGGCCCCGACGCAGGGGCGTAGGGCTGCTCGGCCACGAAGTACTGGGTCACCGCCGGCTTGCCAATCGCCCCGGCCATCGCGGTGAACCAGGACGGCTGGATCGTCACGTCGGTGCCGATTACCGGGATCATGTGGTTCAGCTGCTGCAGCTCGGCCAGGTACGTCGCGTTGGTCTGCGGCGAGGTTTCGGTAAAGATGACCTGCGGCTTCGCCGCGATGAGCTGCTGGACCTGCTGCTGATAGGAGCCCTGGCCCAGTTCGATCTTCTGGTTGATGACCATATGCCCGCCCAGCTCGTTGTAGCCCCTCACCAGCGCCGGCACACCGGCCTGGGAGCCGACGTCGTCGCCGAACACCGCCGCGGCCCGGAGATAGCCCTTCTGCTTGGCGTATAGCGCCATCGCGTAGCTCCGCACGTCGTCAGCGGCGAGCATGCGCCAGAAATAAGGCAGCTTGTTGTGGTCAAACGACGACTCGCCAGTGTCGGCGAACATCGGGATCCCGGCCGCGTTGATCAGCGGGGCGGTCGCGTCCGCCTCATCCGAGCTCGGGCCCAGCACGCCGAGCATATGCGGCGTGGCCACTAGCATTTTCGCCCCGCCGCTGGCCGCGCTGGCCGGGTTGCCGCGCGTGTCCACGCTTTGGCAGGCCACCGTGTGGGTCAGCACGCCGCCGGCCGCGTTGATTGCGGCCGCCGCCGCCTGGCAGCCCGCCAGCGCCTCCGGCCCGAACGAACCATCCTGGCCGGTGAACGGGTTAAACGTCAGGACCTTGAGCGTCGGGTTCGCCGCGGATCCGGGCTGCACGGATGAACATGCCGCCATCGTAGAAACCGCCAGGACAGCGGCTGCCGCGACCGCCGCGCGAGCGCGGGGCCGGCGGAATCTCCGGGAGTTCATGTGCGCATATCGTACTCGGTTCCGGTTTGCGCCAAGGGTTTCTCCCGCAAATGAGACCGGCGGTGACATAGCGGCACGCACTGTGGCAGGACTCGATACCCGGGCCAGCTCGCACGCCTGACAGGTAACCTCGGGCCGCCGATGACCGGGGCGACGAGCTAGCGGGCGAACTGGGCTACGGAGTCCCGCAGGTCTTGTGCCCCGGTGCGAGCTGGTAGCTGACCATGACTCCGCCTTCGCATAGCGCGGACGGCTGAGTCCTCTCTCCGGCTGTCCCGTCTCCCGCTGCGGATCCGCTCCGGCGGCGGTAGTCTAACGGAGGTTGACTACCCAAACCTGAGAGCGAGAACATGGCCAGCCTGAGCTGCCCCGATTGCGGCGTCAAGGTCCAGCCGGAGGATCTGATCTGCTTCCGGTGCGGCGCGAACCTGCCGCACAGCCCCGGACCCGATGACGATCTGCTGACGCCGACGATCTCGCAGCGCTTCATCGCGCCCGGGTCAGAGCAGGGATCCTTCTGCCCGAACTGCGGCGCCGGCGTCTCCGACGCGGCCGACGTGGTCTGCCCCACCTGCGGGACCCCGCTGCCGACGGGCCGCCGCCGCCGCATCTCGCCGGTCGTCATGCGCATCACCTTCCCCACCGGCAACGTTGACATCCCGGCCGGGACGTCGGTGATGCTCGGGCGGGATCCGGCCGAGTCGCTCGTAGCCGCGGCCTTCGCGCGCTTCGACAACGTCTCGCGGCGGCACGCCACGGTCCAGGTGGATGACGCGGGGCACGCCACGATCAGGGACGAGGGCTCCACCAACGGCACGTACGTCAACGACGACCGCGTGCTGCCCGGCACCGAGGTCCGGCTGGTCGACGGGGACCGGGTGCGGCTGGGCGCGGACGTGACCGGCGACGTGTCGCTGCCGCAGGCCGAGGCCGATCCCTCCGGCCTCAGCCGCAACAACATGCGCTTACGGCACTCGCTGACTGAACACAGTGCTGGAACACAGTGCGACGCGGGGCAAAGCGGAGGGAACCTCCCGGTACGTATGATCATCGTGGGATGTTCTCCGGGGTGATCGGTTGACGATTCGGGGGCTCGGCCGTGCCGCATCTGATGCTGTCGTGGCAGTACGCCCTGGCGGCGGCCGGCGTCCTGGTGGTCGCTGCGGTCGTGCTCAGGTTGCTGCGAGTTCGCTGGGACGGCGTGGCCTGGGAGGCGGCGCTGCTGTTCGGGCTGTACGCGCTGTGGCAGTTCGCCGGCTCGTTCGCCGTGCTGGGTACCTCCGGGGCGGTGCCGAGGGCCCGCTGGCTGTGGGACGCCGAGCGGTTCGGTCACCTGCCCAGCGAGGCCGCCGTGCAGCAGCCGCTGCTGTCGCACCCGCTGCTGATCCAGGCGTGCAACCTGTACTACGACGTCCTGCACTTCCCGGCCCTGGGCATCTGCCTGGTCTGGCTCTACGCCCGCCACCGCGCGGCCTACCCGCGGATCAGGACTACCGTGGCCCTGTTTACCGGGGTCAGCCTGCTCATCCAGCTGATCCCGGTGGCGCCGCCGCGGCTGCTGCCGATGGCCCACATGGTCGATACGGCGGTGCGCTACGGCCAGTCGGTGTACTCCTGGAGCGGCGGCTTCGACGCGGATGAGTTCTCGGCCATGCCCTCCGTGCACGTCGGCTGGGCGCTGATCGTGGCCATCGCGGTCATCACCGTGTCGCGGAGCGGGTGGCGCTGGCTGGCCGCGGCCTATCCAGTGATTACGCTGCTCGTCGTCGTGGTAACAGCCAATCACTTCTGGCTGGACGGAGTTGCCGCCGGGTTGCTGGTGGTCCTGATCATGGCGGGACAGCGGGCGGTGCGTGGGATACGTTCTGGTAAATCTTCCCAAGGGCCCCAGGCGGACCCTGTGCGCGGGGAAATGTCCATGCGATCATGACGCCATGGCGGCCCCAGAGGAAACTGTTTCCGGATCCGCGCCTGGCCTGCGTCGTGACGCGATCGGCCTGCGTGAGGTGCTGTTCCAGTCGATCACCGACATGGCTCCCGCCGCCGCCATCGCGGCCTCCATTCCGGCCGGGGCCGGCCTGGCCGGCGGGGCGCTGCCGCTAGCGGTCATCTTCGCCCTGGTGGCGTGCCTGCTGTGCGCCTGGTGCATCGGCCTGCTGGCCCGCGAGCTGCCCGCCTCCGGGTCGCTGGCCACCTACGCGGCCCGCGGCCTGCACCCGTCGCTGGGCTTCCTGGTCGCCTGGGGCTACGTCCTGGTCGGCTGGCTGATCCCGCCGCTGGTGCTGCTGCAGCTCGGGTTCACCACGGCCGCCACGATCAACTCGGAGTTCCACGGGTTCCCGGCGAACCTGTGGTGGCCGTGGTCGCTGGCCGGGGCGGTGATCGTGCTGGCCGCGGGCTACTACGGCGTCCGCGCCTCGGCCCGGCTCGGCACCATCCTGGGGATCTCCGAGATCGCGGTGTTCCTCGTCCTCGCGGTGTTCTTCCTGGTGCACGCGGGCAGCCGGAACACCGCGCAGGTCTTCACCACGCACTACTCTCCCGGCGGGCTGACCGGGGTGATCGGCGGCTCGGTGTTCACGCTGCTCGCCTTCGGCGGGTTCGAGGGCGCGGCGCCGCTGGCCGAGGAGACCAGGGACCCGCGCCGCACCATCAGGCGGGCGGTGCTGCTGGCCACGCTGCTGATCGGCCTGCTGTACGTGTTCACCACCTACGCCGTCGACGTGGCCTACGGGCCGAAGGGCTTCACCGCGTTCGCCACGTTCACCGGCACCGCGTCCTGGGAGGGCCTGGCTCGCTCGCTGTATGGCCTGTTCTGGTTCTTCGTCTTCCTGGCCATCGTCAACTCCACCATCGCCAACGCCAACGCCGGCGTGAACGTGTCGAGCCGGACCGCGTACGCGATGGGGCGGATCGGGGCGTTCCCGCGGTTCCTCGCGATCGTCAGCCCGAAGCACCGGGCCCCGGTCAACAGCGTCCTGGTCGCCTTCGTGATCACCGTCGCGGTGACGCTGGGACTCGGCCTGGGGTACGGCCCGACGGTGGCCTTCTCGATGGTCGCCACCGGCCTGGTGATCGTGCTGGTGGCGATCTACATCCTGATGAACGCCGCCTGCATCGGGTTCTTCGCCCGCCGCGGCAGGGCCGGCTTCAACTGGCTGTCGCACCTGGCCATCCCGGTGCTCGGCATCGCCGCGTTCGTCCCGGCCTGGCTGACGGCGGCCGGCATCAAGGTGTTCTCCTTCGTCACCCCGCTGGCCCCGCCGCTGTCCTACATGGGTCCCGGCGTGGCCGGCTTCATGGTCCTCGGCGTGATCTACATGATCTACCTGTACCGGACGAACCCGCAGCGGGTCGCCGACGTGGGCCTGGTCCACCTGGACGCCCTGGACGAGACCATCTGAGCTGCCCCAGCCACGACCGCCAGGTGCCGCCGGGTCAGTCCCGGGACCGCAGCGGGCCGGCCCGCGTTAGCGCTCGCTGTCCAGGCCGGCCATCTGGGCCGCCTCGTATCTTTCCCCCGCCGTCGCGTCGGCCGGCACCGCCGCCTCGATCGCCGCGAGGTCGTCGTCGCTGAGCGTCAGGTCCAGCGCCCGCAGCGCCTCGGCCAGCCGGTCCCGGCGCTTGGTGCCGATCAGCGGGATGATGTCCTCGCCGCGCGAGGCCACCCAGGCGATGGCTAGCTGCGCGGCGGTCGAGTCATGCTGCTCGGCGGTCGCCTCGAGCGCGGCGAGCAACTCCAGGTTCCTGGCGTGGTTCTGGTCCTGGAACCGGGGGAAACGGCGGCGCGGGTCCCCCGCGCTGAGCCGCGCCGTGCCGCTGCTCAGCAGGCCGCGGGACAAGATGCCGTAGGCGGTCACGGCGATGCCGAGCTCGCGGACGGCCGGCAGGATCTCCGCCTCGATGCTCCGGCTCATCAGCGAGTACTCGATCTGCAGGGCGGTGATCGGGTGGACGGCGTGCGCCCGGCGGATGGTGTCCGCGCCCATCTCGGATAGCCCGATGTGGCGGACGTACCCGGCCTTGACCATCTCGGCGATGGCCCCCACCGTCTCCTCGATCGGCACCTGCGGGTCCAGCCGCGCGGGCTGGTAGAGGTCGACGTGATCGGTGCCGAGCCGGGTCAGTGTGTAGGCCAGCGCGTTCTTCACCGCTGCCGGGCTCGTGTCCTGCCCGATGAACGCGCCGGACGGGTCCCGCTGCCCGCCGAACTTCACCTGGATGAATACGCTCTCCCGCGGGATCCCGCGGCGCAGCGCGTCGCGCAGCAGCAACTCGTTGTGGCCCATGCCGTAGAAATCACCGGTGTCGAACAGCGTGATCCCGGCGTCCGCCGCCGCCCGGATCGTGGCGAGACTCTCCTGGTCATCCGCCTCGCCGTAGATGCCCGACATGCCCATCAGGCCGAGCCCGGCGCGGGACACCACCGGCCCGCCTCGCCCTAGCGTCGTCGTCTGCATGGGCCCGATCCTAGACGGGCGCCTCGAGGAGCTTGCGCGGGTGAGCGAGTGCTGATGCCGGTAGGGTCGGGGGGCGTGACGGCTATCGTTCTCGCCTCGGCGTCGCCGGCCAGGCTCGCGGTACTGCGGGCCGCCGGGCTGGAGCCCGAGGTCATGGTGAGCGGCGTGGACGAGACCGCCTTCCGCGCCGGCAGGCCCGCCGAACTCGCCGGGCAGCTCGCCCAGGCCAAGGCGGCCGCGGTCGCGGCCTGCCTGCCCGGCCGGCTGGCGGGCGCCCTGGTGATCGGCTGCGACTCGCTGCTCGACCTGGACGGGCGGGCGCTGGGCAAGCCCGGCTCGGCGGCCGAGGCGGCGGCCCGCTGGCGGGAGATGTCCGGCCGGAGCGGAACCCTGGTCACCGGGCACTGCGTGATCAACGCGGCCACCGGGCAGCGGGCCGCGGCGGTGGCCGCGACCGCCGTGCGGTTCGGCACCCCGTCGGAGCGGGAGATCGACGCCTACGTGGCCTCGGGCGAGCCGCTCGCGGTGGCCGGGGCGTTCACCCTGGACGGCCGGGGCGGCTGGTTCGTGGACGGGATCGACGGCGACCACGGCAACGTGCTGGGCATCTCACTGCCGCTGCTGCGGCGGCTGCTGGCCGATCTGGGCTTCGGCGTGACCGAGCTATGGGCCTGAGGGCAAGCGGGCACATTACCCTGTAAGGGGAGCGAGCGAACTGGCGGGATCGACCACCTACGGACCGGACGGATGAATGGAACCCGAACCCACCGTGCTGGACAGCCTGCGCAAGGCGGTCGAGGCGATGCCCGACGACGTGCCGCTCCGCCTGCACCTGGCCTCGATGCTGCTGCAGGCCGGCCAGCGGGACGAGGCCGTCAGGCAGCTCGGCGCCGTCCTGCAGCGCGACCCGGGCAACGCCCAGGCGCTGGGCCTGCTGCAGGAGCGGGGGTCCGCCGCGGCGCCGTCTCCCGCCCCGCCGGCTGAGCCGTCTCCCGGACCGCCTGCTGACCCGTCGGCTGGCCCGGGGCCGGGCAAGGTCAGCGGCCAGCATTACGACTGGTCTCAGGCCGAGGACGAGCTGCGTGACGTGATGCCGGCCATGTTCGTCGGTGACGGGGAGGCAGCGGACTCGGCCTCGGCGGGCATCGACGAGGCGGACGCCTACGACGCCGAGCACACCGGCCTCACGCTGGCCGACGTGGCCGGGATGACCGAGGTGAAGCAGCGGCTGGAAGCCGCCTTCCTGGCCCCGATGCGCAACCCGGAGCTGCGCAAGCTCTACGGCAAGTCGCTGCGCGGCGGGCTGCTGCTGTACGGGCCGCCGGGCTGCGGCAAGACGTTCATCGCCCGGGCCGTGGCCGGCGAGCTCGGCGCCCGGTTCATCGCGGTCTCGTTCGCCGACATCATCGACATGTTCGTCGGGCAGAGCGAGCGGAACATCCACGAGCTGTTCGAGGTCGCCCGCCGGAACGCGCCGTGCGTGCTGTTCCTCGACGAGGTGGACGCGATCGGGCAGAAGCGGTCCCAGCTGCGGAACACCCCGATGCGCAGCGCGGTCAACCAGCTGCTGCTCGAGCTCGACGACGTCTCCGGCGGCAACGAGGGCGTGTTCCTGCTGGCGGCGACCAACCACCCGTGGGACGTGGACAGCGCGCTGCGCCGCCCGGGACGGTTCGACCGGACCCTGCTCGTGCTGCCGCCCGACGCCGCCGCCCGCGAGGGCGTATTCCGCTACCACCTGAAGGACCGGCCGGTGGCCGGCATCGAGCTGGCCAAGCTGGCCAGGCAGACGGACGGGTACTCCGGGGCCGACATCGCGCACATCTGCGAGACGGCGGCCGAGCGGGCGCTGCTGGACTCGGTCCGCCTGGATGAGCCGCGGATGATCGGCACGCCGGACCTGGAGGCGGCCATCGGCGAGGTCAAGCCCTCGCTCGGCGCGTGGTTCGACACGGCCCGCAACGTGGCGCTGTTTGCCAACGAGAACGGCAGCTACGACGACCTCGCCGCGTACCTGCGCAAGCGCCGGCTCATCTGAGTGATCGAGCTACGGCAGGAGCTGGCGCGGGCATCAGCGATGCTCGACGTCAGGCGGTTCGACGCGGCCTCGGACCTGCTGGCCCGGGTGGTGGCGGCCGAGCCGGAGAGCAGCCGCGCCTGGTGCCTGATGTCGCGCGCGCACCTGGGCGCGGAACGGTACCCAGACGCGGTCAGCACGGCCAACCGGGCGGTGTCCCTGGACCCGGCCGACGAGTGGCCGCACCGGCTGGCCAGCAACGCCCTGGTCCACCTGGGCCGGCACGCGGACGCGCTGCGGGCGGCGTACGAGGCGGCCCGGCTGGCGCCGGGCTACTGGCAGACGCACGTGTGCGTAGCCCAGGCCGCGCTGGCCGCCCAGCGCTTCGACATCGCCGCCGAGGCGGCAGCCCGGGCCCGCGCCCTGGCCCCGAACGAGCCCGACGTGCACTTCCTGTCCGGCAAGGTGAGCCTGGCCCGCGGCGACCTGAGCACCGCCCGGGAGCACCAGGAAAGCGCCCTGGCGCTCGACCCGGCGCACAGCGGCGCGATGAACGAGCTGGGCCGGATCCGGCTCCGGCGGCACGACACGGCTGGCGCGATCAGGCACTTCATCAGCGCAGCCCGTGCCACCCCCGGCGAGCGCATCTACAGCAGGAACATCGACGTGGTGCTACTGCGCACGGTGTACCGGACGATCTACGTGTTTACCCTGGTCGCGCTGATCCTGATCTGGATCCCCGCGGTCACCCACGTGGACCGGCTGCCGTTCGTGATCGCCCTCGCCGCCGTGGCGGCGGCTACCGTGGCCTGGTTCGCCTGGACGGTGGTGCGGCTACCGCGCGAGGCCCGGCTGATAGTGCGCCGGACGCTGCGTGCCCCCCGGGTCGCGGCGGCGCTGACCCTGGCGGCGGGCGGCGTGGGGGTGGCGTTCGGACTGGTCGCATTCACTCCGGCCGCCGACCTGGCCCAGATCCTGCCGGTCGCGGTGGTCATCACGGTGGTGGCGCGGCTGGCCGCGTTCGCGGCGCTTCGCGGCGCGGCCCGCAAGCCCTGAAGGCCAGCCCGACACACTCGCTAGTACTACCTGGGCACGGCAAAGGTTCAGTCGTCTTTGCCTGCCCAGGTGAGTTCGCGGACGGACCGCAGCGTCAGCACGGCCGCGCTGCTGAGCAGGCCGTAGGCGGCGCCGGCGCCGAAGACCGCGGCCGGGCCGAACGCGGCGGCCAGCGGACCGTCGATCGCGTACCCGATCACGCCGATCCCGTAGGCCGGGAACAGGCTGAGCGAGCTGACCCGGGCGAGCATGTCCGGCGGCACCTGCTGCTGCATGGCGGTGCCGGCGAAGATGCCGGAGGTGGCCGAGCCCGCGCCGCAGCAGAACGCGGCGGCGGCCACCCAGACGGCCGGGGCGTGCAGGGCCATGGGCAGGTCGGGCAGCGCATAGCAGAACGTCCCGATGGTCGCGACCACCATCGGCCGGCGAGGGCGGCGGCCGAGCGCGAGCAGTCCCGCCGTGATCGCCCCCGCGCCCTGGACCGCCATGATCACGCCCCACACGGCCGCTCCGCCCAGGTAGGCGTGTCCTTCGACCGGGCCGAGCAGCATCCAGGGCGCCCAGGTGATCAGGTTGAAGAAGGCGAACTGGACGGTCACCGCCCACAGCCAGGTCCGGGACCGGAACTCCGCCCAGCCCGCGCCCATATCCCGCCACAGGGTACGGCGCGCCTCCCGGTCCTGGCGGGGCGCGCGGCCGGGGAGGCTGAGCAGGCTGAGGGCGAGCACGCTGACCGCGTAGGAGGCCGCGTCCGCGGCCACCACGACGGCCGCCCCGGTCAGGGCGACCAGCACGCCGCCGAGCGCGGGGCCGGCGATCCTGGTCGCCGACGAGGCCAGCCCGTACAGGGCGTTGGCGTTACCGAGCTGGCCGCGCGGCGCGATCTCGACCGTCAGCGCGTCCAGGGCCGGGGTGAAGAACGCCTCGCCGGTGCCGCCGAGCCCGGCCAGCAGCACGAATACCCACAGCGCGGGCGGCCCCGTGAACACCGCGACGGCGAGCGCTCCCTGCGCGGCGCAGCGGAGCGCGTCCGCGGCGAGCATCACCCGGCGCCGCCCGAGCCGGTCCGCGGACGCCCCGGCCACCGGCAGCACCAGCACCTGGGGCACGACCCCGGCGGCGAACACGTACCCCAGGCCGGTCGCGCCCGCCCCGCTGTCCAGCACGGCCCAGGCGATGGCCACGGTGGACATCGACGAGCCGAGCAGGGAGGTAACGTACCCGGCGTAGTAGCGGCGGAAGTTCGGCTCCGCCAGTACGCCGGCCCGGCTTCGCAGCCACTCGCGTCCCATGGCGTCCGATCGTGGCACTGCCATCAAGACGCCACAAGATCAGGGACTCAACAAAATTTAGTATACTCGACTAAAGTTCATCCGGAGTAACTGCAAGAAACAGCCGTACGCCCGGCCTCACCGTGCAATTTAAGGTTGCATTCTTATTTACTAAACTTTCCTTAGTCATATTGACTCAATTTCAGGCTGATGCGGTAGGCGCATGGGGCTGGTGTCGGTCCAGGGGCCGCTGCCGGGCATGACCACGTCAGGATTCCCCCGCATGACGCCTCCCGGCTATCCGCTGGCCCAGTCTCCCGCTCCCCCGCCAGACTAGGGACGAGGCGCTACGGGATCGTTACGGCACCCACCGACCAGGCCGTGTTTGCCCGAGGCCCGGGCGGAGGCCTTATGGGGTACGCATTCGAGAGGTAGTGGGTTAAGATACATCTCGATCTTTCTTCGAGGCGGAAGGGAACGTCATGGCAGCGACCGACGGGGGCGCCGGGATGCCGGAGGTACCGGTGGCGGAGGGCGGCGGTGAACGGAGCCTGAGTACGCGGGCTTCGGACCGGGAGCGGGACGCGGTGGTGCAGCGGGTGCAGGACGCGTTTGCCGAGGGGCGGCTCGACGACGCCGAATTCGACGAGCGGACCCGGGCCGCGCTCACCGCCCGGACGCACGCGGACCTGGACACGCTGCTGGCCGACCTGCCGGCGCAGACGGCGGCGGGCGGGACCGCGCCCGCCGTGGCGGGGCACGGGCCGGGGCGGTTCGCGATCGCGCTGAAGAGCTCGGTGCGGCGGGCCGGGCGCTGGCGGGTGCCGGAGCGGTACACGACCGTGGTCTACAAGGGCGACGGCTGGCTCGACCTGCGGGCGGCCGAGCTCAGCGGGCCGGTCAGCACGTTCGTGACCGTGGCCTACAAGTCCCGGGTGACGATCTTGGTGCCGCCGAGCGTGCGGGTGGAGATGACCGGCTTCGGCGTCACCCAGGGCCAGGAGGACGAGGACACCGGCTACCGCCTGCCGGCCGACGCGCCGGTGATCCACGTGCGCGGCCTCGCCTACAAGGGCACGGTGGAGATCGCGACCCGCCCGCCGGAGCGTCCCGCGCTGCGGTAGCCGTGGCATGATGGCGCGGTGACGTGGAAAGCACCGCCGGTGCAGCGGCCGGAAGGGCCGCTGACAGGGCCTGAGCGCCCGATGCTGCAGGCGTACCTCGACTGGCAGCGGGCGACGCTGCTCCATAAGTGCGCCGGGCTGACCGGCGAGGAGCTGGCCCGCCGGCCGATATCGCCGTCGGACCTGTCCCTGCTCGGCCTGATCCGGCACCTGACCAAGGTGGAGCGGGTGTGGTTCCGGAAGCGGTTCGCGGGCGAGCCGGTCGGCCTTCCCTTCCCTCCTGGCCCGGAAGCCGAGTTCGGGGGGACCGACCCGGCCCGGGCCGCCGCCGACTACGCCCGGCTCACCGAGGAGTTCAAGCTGGCCGACGCGGCCGTGGCCAACGCCTCGCTGGAGGACACCTTCACTCACGAGAGGAGCGGCGAGGTCATGTCGCTGCGCCTCATCTACCTGCACATGATCGAGGAGTACGCGCGGCACCTGGGCCACGCCGACCTGCTGCGCGAGCAGATCGACGGCGTCACCGGCGAGTAGCGCTAGGCTCCGCCGGCCGCGGGTCGGCCGGTGTAGACCGCGCGCGGGCGCAGCGGCCCGGGCCCGGTGTAAGCCTCCAGGGCGTGGGCGACCCAGCCCGCCGTCCTGGAGACCGCGAACATCGCCTCGCCCGCGCCCCGGACCATGCCCGCTACCCGGGCCAGGGTGGCCAGGGCGAAGTCGATGTTGGGCTCGGGCAGCGACTTGTGCCTGACCTCCGCGAGGACGGCCTCGGCCACCGCGAGCTGGCCCGACTTCGGCGCGGCGCGGCGCACCAGGTCGAGCAGGACGGTGGCGCGCGGGTCGCCGCCGCGGTACACGAAGTGCCCGAAGCCGGGCACCTTCTCGCCCCGGCGCAGCAACTCGGCCACCACCCGGGGCACGTCGTCCGGACCGCTGGCCGCGGCCATCAGCGCCTCCGCGCCCAGTGACGCCCCGCCGTGCAGCGCCCCGCTCACCGCGCCCAGGCCAGTGGCGACCACGGCGTAGGGATCGGCCCGGACCGAAGCGGCGGCCCGGGCGGCCAGCGTGGAGGCGGCCAGTTCGTGGTCGGCCAGCAGCACCAGCGCGGCCGACGTCGCGCGCAGCAGCCCCGGGCTGGCCCGGTGGTCGCAGAGCCGGGTCCACAGCCGCCCGGCTACCGAACCGCCGGGGCTCTCGCCGGCCACCGGGGGAAGGCAGTCCACCATGCCGGCGATGATGTTGCGGCCGGCGGCGACCACGGCGGACTGGTCGAGCTGGAGCCGGAGGGGGTCGGTGGCCGCCATCGCCGGGACGATCACCTGGAGCCGCTCGAGCGGCAGCGCCCCGGCCGGCAGGGCGGCCTGCGCGGCCCGGCCCGCGGCCAGCGCCGCCGGGCGGGCCTGCCACGGTTCCCCGGCGGACGGGAAGTCACCCGTCCAGAGCAGCCCGGCGACCTCCTCGAAGGCCCGGCTGACAGCCAGCCGCGTGACGTCGAGACCGCGGAAACGGAGACTGTCGGCGGTGAGCTCGGTGATGGCCGACTCCACCGTGATGTCCGCCACCCCGGCCGGGCGGCGCGGGCGGCCGCGGCGGGCCAGCCGCTCGACCTCGTCGGTGCTGAACAGGCTGGTCCGGCCGTCCGCGGCCGGGGACCGGGTCAGGACGCCGCGGCTGACGTACGCGTAGAGGGTGGCGGGCTTGACGCCGAGCCGCCGGGCGGCCTCGGCGGCGGTCAGGAAGTCGGCCATGCATCCCCGCGGTCGGTTCCGGATAGTGGATTCATCAACGTTGACGAGGGTTCACCCTATGTCAATCTTCGCGGCTGAACCGGATGCCTCCGGCGGCCGTGACATAGACGACGGGGGAAAAGCGCCGGAGGACGGCTGCCGGGTGGCTGTTCCTGTTCGTCGTCCTGCTGATCGCTCCACCGTCATCTGGGCCGCATCGAGGGGGCGGCCCAGATGACGGCACGATGGCGGTACGGATCCGGGGCCGGAGGCGACGACTTCGACGTCGGCGGCGAGCGCTACCGGCGGCTGACGCGGCCGCTGGCCGTGTTGCTGCCGGTGGCGGAGGGGCGGCTCCGCGCGGTGGCGACCAGGATGAGCTGGCCGATGGGGTGAAACCTGCCCCGTTTGGTGATATTGATTTTAATCAATATTGACGACTGTTGATTGTTTTATCAATCTGGACACATGCCATCGATTCATTTTCTCGACGTGACCAACCGGGACGGGGTGCAGACGGCCCGGACGGGCCTGTCCAAGTTCGGCAAGGTGATGGTCAACTTCTACCTGGGCCGGCTGGGCGTGGCCCAGTCCGAGATCGGGTTCCCGTTCCTGTTCCACGAGGTGCCCTACGTCCGGGCCTGCCTGGCGCTGGCGGAGGCGGGCGCGTTCGGTGACCTGCGGCTGTCCGGCTGGTGCCGGGCGGTGCCCGCTGACGTCGAGTCGGCCATCGGAGTCCAGGTGAATGGGCGCGGCCTGCGGCACTACAACCTGTCGATCTCCACCTCGGACCAGATGATCGCGAACAAGTTCCGCGGCAAGCTCGACCGAGCGGCGATCATCAAGGAGATGGTCGCGTCGGTCGCGGTGGCGCGGGACGCCGGGTCCGAGTCGATCGGAGTCAACGCGGAGGACGGGTCACGGACGGACGACGGTTACCTGCACGAGTTCGCGCTCGCGGCCAAGGAGGCGGGCGCGACGCGGGTGCGGTACTGCGACACCATCGGCGGCGACTCCCCCGGCCGGATCAGGGAGCGGTTCGCCAAGCTGGCCTCGGCGACCGGCCTGCCGGTCGAGACGCACTGCCACAACGACCTGGGCATGGCGGTGGCGAACTCGGTCTCGGGCGCGCTCGGCGACCTGGACGCGGGCCAGGACGCCTGGGTGAACACGTGCGTGAACGGGATCGGCGAGCGGGCCGGCAATGCCGACCTGCTGTCATGCATCCTGGCGTTCCGGTACGGGTTCGGGGTGGGCAAGGAGGCCGTGATCGGGGATCCGGTCGATCTGTCGTGGGCCAGGAGGTTCGGCCTGTGGGCGGCGTACGCCTTCGGACAGCCGCTGCCGCCGGCCTGGCCGGGTGTCGGCCGGAACGCGTTCGCGCACGAGTCGGGCATCCACGCCGACGGGGCGCTGAAGGACCGCGGGAACTACGAGCTCTACGACGACGGGGAGCTCGGGCCGTTCCCGGCCGACTGGTTCGCGCGCGAGGGCCGGGTCGTGCTGACCGGCGAGTACGGGGGCAAGGCGGGGTTCCGGCACGTCCTGGACGGGCTTGGCCTCGAGCTGGCCGACGGGACCGAAGACCTGGCATTTTCGCTGGTCCAGCTGTGCGCGTCGGCGACCGGCAAGCCGCTCACCGACGACGAGCTCCGGCTCATCGCGGGGTACCCGCGGCAGCTCGCGCTGTTGTTTCCCGGGCAGCTCTCCCCGGCCGGCTGAGCCTGGTACGCTCCCCTTCCGTGCGAAGGAGCGATCCGGGACGCGGGGCCCAGAAACCACGACGGCGGCTGAGCAGCCGGGGCCGGCCCGGCCTCGTTTCTACTCTTGTCCCGCTGGCGGTCGGAGTCCTGCTCGCGTTCGGCTGGAACATGCTGTCCCAGCCGAATGGCGTGGCGGGGGCCGAGTCGGGGATCACCCGGCAAGTCGGGCGGACCGTCGACGAGGTCGCGGCGCAGGCCTGGGCGAGCGCGTCGCCGCACTCCATTCCCGGCAGCACCGTGTCCGGCGATGACGGTCGCCGGGTGCGGGACGGGCGCGCGGCTTCCGCCTTCGGGAGATAGGCACTCCGGATCGTATAGGGGCCTCGCGGGCAAATAAGGCGTCCGGCAGATGCGGCCGGGTGTCGGGGAGATAGATTCCTGATCTTGTGAAGGTCTTTATCTCGTTTGACATGGAGGGCGTCGCCGGGATCGTCGACTGGGACCAGTGCCTCGCCCCCGGCCGGCCCTACGAAGAGGGGCGGCGGCTGCTGCTCGGCGAGGTCAACGCGGCGATCGACGGCGCGCTGGCGGGCGGGGCGACCGAGATCGTCTGCAACGACTCGCACGGGACGATGAACAACCTGGACCCGGAGTTGCTGCACGGGCAGGCCAGGTACGTGTCCGGCCGGCATAAGCCGCTGTACATGATGCAGGGCCTGGACGCCAGCGCGGACGTCGTGTTCATGGTGGGCTACCACGGGTCGATCTCGGGCGAGAGCTCGGTGCTGTCGCACACCTACAACCCGTCGGTGATCTCCCACGTCACGCTGAACGGATCGCGGGTGGGCGAGAGCGGGATCAACGCGCTGGTGGCGCTGGCCCACGGGGTGCCGGTCGGGCTGATCACCGGGGACCAGCACACGGCCGCCGAGGCCGGCCCGTTCCTGTCCACCGCCCAACGGGTGGTGGTCAAGGAGTCCTTCACCCGGTTCGGGGCGGACAACCTGCACCCGGAGGCGGCCCGGGCGCTGATCGCGGACGGGGCGCAGCGGGCAGTGGAACGGACGCCCTCGCTGACGCCGCCGGCGATCGGGCGGCCGGCCACGCTGGACGTGCACCTGCAGACGGCGGACATGGCCGAGGTGGCCTCGTGGGTCCGCGGCGCCGAGCGGACCGGGACGCGGACGGTGACCATCGGCGGCGAGGATTCGCTGGACGACGACCCGCTGGCGATGTTCCGCTCGTTCGTCGCGCTGACCTACATCACGCGGCAGTCCGAGGGGCGGTTAACGGGGTCCGGGGCCCGGGCCGGCTCGGGTGGCTCAGGCCGGCTCAGGTGGGCGAGCCGGCGGCGGCGCCGGTTACCTGGTCCTGGCCCCAGCGCGCGATCGCGCGGTCCAGGTCGAGGGGGAGGATCATCTGCCCGTCAGCCGTTTCGGCCGCCCAGTCCTCGGCCGGGACCCGCCACATCACCTCGAATTCGATGCCGCTCGGGTCCTTGGCGTACAGCGACTTGGACACCCGGTGATCGCTCTCCCCCACCAGCGCGCCGGCTTGGATGAGCTTCTCGCGCGTCTCGGCCAGGTCGGCCAGCGTGCCGACCTCCCAGGCCAGGTGATAGAGCCCGGGGTGGTCCGGCTGGTCGGGCGCGCGCCCGGCGCCGATCTCGAACAGGCCGAGGTCGTGGTCGTTGGAGGATTCCGGGGCGCGCAGGAACGCGGCCCGGCCAGGGATCTCCAGCCGGACCTCGAAGCCGAGCGTGCTCCGGTAGAAGTCGACGGTCCGCTCGAGACCGTGCACGTAGAGGACGGCGTGGTTGAGGCGGCGGACGGCCATCGGCGCTCCATTCCCTGGGCGAATCACTAGCTGTTCCAATTCGCCTGGGGTGCCCGTCATTCCCGGCCCGCGCTAGTACTACAGCGCGTCGTAGAACCGGGATACGGTGAACCCCCGGCGCGGCCAGCCTGGTGTGACTAGCGGAGCTGTCCCCGCTGGCGGCGGCGCAGCTCGCGGTACCGGCGCCGCTGCGACTCGTCGAGCATCATCCAGGCTCCCGCCGGGACGGCGATCGCGAGCACGATCAGCGCCAGGGCGATCGGCCACGGAACGATGAAAAGCAGGATGAAGCCGATGATGATCCCGGCGATTCCCAGCTTCGCGTGCGGTGTCATGCTGACTCCGTTTCACTCTCTCCGGGCCGGGGGCCCCCAATCCGGCTCAGCTGGTAACTAGTTTATAGGGCACTGGGGCATCAGTTGGATCTGCGCGGCCGTGGTTCGGCCGAACGGAGTACGCTGCGGGCATAGC
>JAJKHX010000120.1 GCA_021154785.1 Nocardiopsis sp. | reverse complement strand
TTCGGCATCAGCTCATTCCTGATCGACGACCTGGACGCGCTGGCACCAGTGGTAGAGGAACTCGCCGGACAGTGACGCACCGGCGGTGCGCACCAGCACGTCAGCCGGCTCGATGTCGTCGTTCTCTCCGAACGACATGGATGCCGGGAGCCTGGTCCGGCCGCTGGGTCGCTAGCGGACGCCGCGGGTGTTGACGTAGAGGGAATACAGGGAGGTGTGGGCAGTCAGGAACAGGCGGTTGCGGGCGCGGCCGCCGAAGGCGAGGTTGGCGCATCGCTCGGGCAGGTCGATGTGGCCGATAGGGGTGGCGTCGGGGGTGAAGACGCGGACCCCGTCCAGTCCCTCGCCGCCGCCCCAGCCGCACCACAGGTTGCCGTCCTCGTCGATCCGCAGCCCGTCCGGGATGCCGTCGCCGCAGTCGATGAACGGGCGCTGCTCCCCCAGCGAGCCGTCCCGCACGTCGTAGGCGACGATCCGGCGGTGCGGGACGGCCCGCGACTCGACCACGTACAGCACCGACTCGTCCGGGGAGAAGGCCAGGCCGTTGGGCGAGCGCAGCTCGGCCATCGCCTCGAGACGGCCGTCCGGATCGAGCCGGTACAGGTATGTCGGCAGCTCCGGCTCAGCCCGGTAGCCCTCGTAGTCGCCGAGGATGCCGAAGACCGGGTCGCTGAACCAGACCGCCCCGTCGGCCGCCACGATCACGTCGTTGGGCGCGTTCAGCCGCTTTCCCTGGTAGCTGTCGGCCAGCACGGTGATCGTGCCGTCATGCCCGGTCCGGGTGACCCGGCGGCCGCCGTGCTCGCAGGTGACCAGCCGCCCCTGCTGGTCCCGGGTATTGCCGTTGGCGTAGTTGGACGGCTGGCGGAACACCGACAGCGTCTCGTTCGCCGCGTCCCAGCGCAGCATCCGGTCGTTGGGGATGTCGCTCCACACCAGCGTCCGGTGGTCACCGAACCAGACCGGGCCCTCGGCCCAGCGATACCCGGTGGCCAGCCGCTCCAGTTTCGCCAGGGGCAGCACGTAGGGCCGGAAGCGCTCGTCGAGGACGCGCACCGCCGGGTCGGGTACCCGCATCGCCGGTTTCCAGTCGGTCATCAGGTTCCTCACCCGCCGGCCGGTTTCTTGGCGGCGGGGCTGCCGCCGGGGTGAAACACGCCCAGCACCCGCAGCGTGGCCTGGCCGGTGTTCTCCAGGCAGTGCGGGGTGCCGGGGGCGAGGTGCAGGCAGCTGCCGGGGGCGAGCGGGCGGTCCTCGTCGCCCACGTGGAGCACCCCCTCGCCCGCCAGGATGAGCACGACCTCGTCGTAGGTGTGGCTGTGGAAGGGCGCCCGGCCGGGCGGGATCTCCCCCACGAACTGGGTGGCGGCGGGGCAGCCCTGGCCCGGCGCGAAGAGCACCCGGAACTGGCGGTCACCGGTGATCTCCGGCGGCTGCCCGGCCAGGTCCGCCAGCAGCGGCCCGGCGGTGCTGTCCGTCCCGGGGCTGGCCGTCCCGGGGCTGGCCGGCTCGGCGCCGGGCGGCTCGGCGCCGGGCGCGGGCAGCAGCACGCTGTCCAGCCGCAGCGGACCGGGCCCGGCGGCGGCCAGCGAGTAGCTGGTGCCGGGCGGCAGCCACATGCCGGTGCCGGGCTGGACCGGCCGGCCGGGGGCGGTCCCGGAGCTGAGCTGCCCGGCCCCTTCGATTACGAAGCACAGCTCGCCGCCGGGCCCGGCGGCGCCGGCGTGGCGGGCCCCGGCCGGCACCTCTACCTGCCGCCGGACCAGCCCGCCGCCGGTATCGAGAACCGTGCGGACCGTGGCGTCAGTGCCTGCCGTCACCGCTGCCTCCTCACCGGCCTAGGTAGGCCCGCTTCAGGTCCTCGCTCTGCAACAGTTCCGACGCCGGTCCGTCGAGCACGATTTCGCCGGTGGACAAGACATACCCGCGGTTGGCGATCGAAAGCGCCATGGTCGCGTTCTGCTCCACCATCAGCACCGACACCCCGGTGGCGTGGATGTCCTTGATGATCTGGAAGTTCTGCTGCACCAGGGCAGGCGACAGGCCCATCGACGGCTCGTCCATCAGCAGCAGCCGGGGCCGTGACATCAGCGCCCGGCCCATCGCGACCATCTGCTGCTCGCCGCCCGACAGCGTCCCCGCGAGCTGGCCGCGGCGTTCGAGCAGCCGGGGGAACAGCGTGTGAACCCGGTCGAAGTCATCGTCCAGCTTCTCGCCGCCGCGCAGCACCGCCCCGAGTTCCAGGTTCTCCCGGACCGTCATCTGGCCGAACAGCCGGCGGTTCTCCGGCACGATGGCCAGCCCGGCGGAGATCCGCTGCGGCACCTGCCACTGCGTCACGTCCTCGCCGTCGAGCAGCACCTGCCCGGTGCGGGGCCGCACGATGCCCAGGATCGTCTTCAGCGTGGTCGACTTGCCCGAGGCGTTGCCGCCGAGCAGGCAGACCATCTCGCCCTCGGCGACGTTCAGCGAGATCCCCTCCAGGATCCGCATCTGCCCGTAGTACGTGGTGACGCTTTCCAGGCTCAGCAGCATGTCGTTCACCCCCCGTCCGACAGTGCGCCCGGATCCTTGCCGAGGTAGGCCTCCACCACCGCCGGGTGGGCAGCCACCCGGTCGAAGCCGCCCTCGGCGATCTTGACCCCGTGGTCGAGCGCGACCACCCGGTTAGAGCAGGAGTCCACCACGTGCATGTCGTGCTCGATAACCAGGATCGACACGCCGCGTTCGTCCCGCAGCCGGGAGATCAGCTCGGTGACCTCGTGGGTCTCGGCCGGGTTCATGCCCGCGGCCGGCTCGTCGAGCAGCAGCAGCCGCGGGCTGGTGGCGAGCGCGCGGGCGATCTCCAGCCGCCGCCGGTTCGCGTAGGAGAGCGAGTAGGCGGGCTGCTCCCACCGGTACCCGGCGAGTCGCTGGCCGAAGAACGACAGCACGTCCTCGGCGAGCGCCCGCACCTCGCGTTCCTCCCGCCGGGCCCGCGGCAGCCGCAGCACCGACTCCCACGGCATCGCCTTGGTGTTGCCGTAGGTCGCGGCCATCACGTTCTCGATTACCGACATGTTCAGGAACAGCCGCAGGCTCTGGAATGTCCGGCCGATCCCCAGCCGGGCGACGCGGTGTGGCGCCAGCCCGGCAATCGACCGCCCGGCGAACCGGACGTCGCCCGAACTTGGCTCGTACACGCCGGTGATCACGTTGAAGACGGTGGACTTGCCCGCGCCGTTCGGCCCGATCAGGCTGACGATCTCCCGTTCGCCGACACCGAGGTCCAGCTCCGACAGCGCCCGCAGGCCGCCGAAGGACAGCGACAGGCGGTCAAGTTCCAGGACGGGATCGCTCACGTCAGGGCCTCCACCCGCCGCGACCCGAACAGGCCCTGCGGCCTCGCGTTCATCATCACGATCAGGATCGCACCAATCATGAGCTGCCTGGTAATGGCCGGCTCGGCGGCCAGCCGCGTCTCCCACACGAATGATGCCAGGTACAGCGTCGGCGGCAACAGGATGGTCCGCCACTGGCTGCTGACCTGGACGAGCGCGACCAGCAGGCACACCAGCGCCACGAATCCCCAGTTCCCGGCCACGGTTGCGCTGGCCGGGACGACCACCCAGTCGCGCAGCGCGCCGGCGATCAAGCCCGCCGAGTGCGGCCCGCCCGCCACCGCGCTGTCCGAGACGGCGGCGGCGATCGCGTGGATGGCGTAGCCGAGCGCCACGGTCGCCGCGAGGACCAGCGCAAGCCGGCGCCACGGCCGCAGCTTGGCCAGCAGGGTCAGCAGGATCAGGCCGTAGAAGAGGTAGCCGGATTCGGTGGGGCTGCGCAGCAGACCGTCGTAGACGACCATGACCACCAGGGCGCCGGTGCACGCGCCGGCGATGCTGCCCGCCCCGCCGAGGATCAGCCCGGCGTAGACCAGGATCAGGATGGGCGTGTCGAAGTCAGTGGGGAACACGCTGATCTGCTGGGCCGCGAAGAGGGTGCCGGCCAGGGCCGCGACCGCCGCGCCGAACGCGAACGCCATCAGCTTGACCCGGTTCACCGGGATCGTCATCGACGCCGCAGCCAGCGGATCTTCCCGCACCGCGCGCCAGGCCCGGCCGGTGCGAGAGGTGTCGAGCAGCCGCAGCACCCCCATGGTCACCACCAGCACGATCACCAGCAGGTAGTAGTAGGACTTATTGGTGGTGAACGTGTACCCGAACAGGCGGATCGCGTCGACCCCGACGATCCCGTTCGGGCCGCCAAGCACGCTGGGGGCGACGTTGTTGGTGAACTCGACGAACGCCTCGCCGAAGAACAGCGTGATGATCGCCAGGTAGTCGCCGATCAGCCGGCGCGAGGGCCAGCCGACGAGCAGCCCAAGACCGGCGACGGCCGCCATCACCAGCGGGATAGAAAGGTAGGAGGGCAGGTGGATGCCGTTCGCGCCGATCTGGCCGGAGGACACCAGGGCGTACCCGTAGGCGCCGCAGCCGAAGAACGCGACGTAGCCGAGGTCGAGCAGCCCGGCCCAGCCCACCACGATGTTCAGGCCGACCGCGAGCAGGGCGATGACCAGCGCGTCGATCCCGACCTGGAGCTGGAACTGGCCGAGCCCGAAGAGGGGCAGCACGGCGGCGGCCGCGGCGGCGGCCGCGAGCTTGGGCCACCAGCCGGCCCGCTCGCTGGCCCGCTCCAGCGAGCCGAGCCAGGACGGCAGGTACTCACGCCGGTGCGCCTGCCGGGCAACCCACTCGTCGGACCCGACCCGCGGGCCGGCGGGAGGCGGCGAATCGAGGCTCACGGGCTCACACCTTCTGGAGTTGGGCCTGGCCGAGCAGCCCACTGGGCCGCACCAGCATCACCGCGATGAGCAGACCGAACACCAGCAGGTTGCTGTAGGTCGAGGAGAGGTAGCCGGTGACGAAGGACTCCGCCAGGCCGATCAGCAGGCCGCCGAGCATCGCACCGGGGATCGACCCGATGCCGCCGACCACCGCGGCGGTGAACGCCTTGAGGCCGGCAATGAAGCCGATCGTGCTCGTCACCTGGTTGAACAGCAGCCCGGCCATGACCCCCGCCACGCCGGCCAGCGCTGAGCCGAGGAAGAACGTCAGCGCGATCGTGAAGTTCACGTTGACGCCCAGCATCTCGGCGGCCTCCCGGTCGGCGGCCACCGCCCGCATCTGCCTGCCCAGCTTGGTCCAGTTGACCAGCTGCTGCAGCCCTACCATCAGTATCAGGCCCATGACCAGGACCAGGATCTGGACCGAGTTGATGGTGACCGAGCCGATCGTGATCCCCGAGTGGGCGTTGATGAAGTCTGGCGTGTTGTAGACGCGGTACTGCGCACCGAAGAGCAGCAACGCCGCGCTCTCCAGGAAGAACGAGATGCCGATGGCGGTGATCAGCGGCGCTATCCGCGGGGCGTCCCGCAGCGGCCGGTACGCGAACCGCTCGATCGCCACCCCCAGGCCACCCACCAGGCCGGCCGCCAGCGCGAACATGATGACCAGCAGCAGCGGCACGGGGATCGACAGCGAGGTCGCCCCGCCGAACCACTGGATCACGAAGAAACCGACGTAGGCCCCGACCATGTACAGGTCCCCATGGGCGAAGTTGAGCAGCTTGAGCACCCCGTAGACCATCGAGAACCCGAGTGCTACCAGCGCGTACAGCGCGCCCGTGGTGAGGCCGTTCACCAGTTCCTGGAAGAAGAAGGCCATGCGCCAGATCCTGCCTGCCTGCTCGCGGTCAGATCGCCCCGGGTGGCGCGCCGGCTCGTGGCCTGCGCGCCACCCGGGGCGGTTCGGTCTTGCTGATGTGCTGCCGGGTCAGCCCGGGGTCAGCTGGTACTTGCCGGCCGAGTCGATCTTGAAGAGGAAGAACTTGCCGTTGACCAGGTCGCCGTGCGCGTCGAACTTGATCGGCTGCCCCAGGATCGAGTCCGGCTCATCCGTCTTCTTGATCGCGGCCAGCACGTTGGCCCGGCTCGGAGTCTGGCCCGCCTTGCAGACCGAGGCAATCGCCTCGTCGATGACGTGGGTCGCCGCGAACACCGGCGGGCCGAACGTGCCGAAGGCCCCGTACTTCGCCTTTGCCTGGGCCGCGATGGCGCTATCAGAGGCGATCGCGGTGATGTCCGGGCCGAACGACGACACGTACGAGCCGTTGATCGAGAACGTGCCGGGCGAGAAGAGCCCGTCCGTGCCGAAGATCACGGCCTTCTTGTGCTGCTGGGCGAGGTTCCGGCCGAACTGCTGGGCGTTGGCGGCCACCTGCCACGGCAGCACCACGACGGAGGTGGACGGCGTGACCTTGGCCACCAGCGAGGAGAAGTCGGTGAGCTTCTGCGACACCGACTCATGGTCGACCTTGATCCCGGCGGCCTGGAAAACCGGCGTCATGGCCGCCACCAGGCCGGTCGAGTACGACTCCTGGTCGTCAACGATCATGAGCGCCTTGGGGTGCAGGTTGTCGATGATGTACTTGGCGTCCTGCGGTCCCTGCACGCTGTCCTTGGACACGACCCGGAAGAACGTGGGGTACTTCCCGGTCGTCAGGGCGGCGGCGGTCGCCGACCCGGTGATGAACGGCAGTCCCGCCCGGGCCATCAGCGGGCCGACCGCCTCGACCTCCTGGCTGCCCGCCGGGCCGGCCACCGCGACGATCTTCGAGTTCGAGGTGAACTGCTGGGTCACCGTCGTCGCCTGGGCGGGATTCAGCTGGGTGTCACCCTGCACGATTGAGATCTTCGTCTTGTTGGCCGTGTTGTCCTGGCTGACCGCGAGCTGGGCGAAGTGCAGTTGCTCCTGCCCGAGGTTCGCGACCGGCCCGGTGAGCGGCCCCTCCATGCCGATTGAGGCCACGCAGGCCTGGGTGCTGCTGCCGCCGCCACCACCGCTTGCGCTGCTGCTGCTACCGCTGCTACTGCATGCCGCCAAGGCCAGGGCACCGAGTGCCGTCGCGGCGATCACGACCGTTCCTTTCATGGAACGTCCCTCCATCTCTATGTGATATTTCAGTTCGTCAATCCCTGCTACCGCGGCGTTAGCTCGCGCCGGGTGTTATCCCCGCCCGGCGAGTCACCGGCGGCAGGCGCCCGGTCCTCTTTCCCTGCTGGTCAGCACGCTGGCGATACGGCCGCGGGCCGAGCGTGGTACCGCAGCGGAACTCGCAACCCCCCGACCGGCCGAATGTGCGTTGATCAAACCATTGCGCCGAACGCCGGGCAAGAGAAGCACTTTGATCTTCGAGCGGGAATTGTGATTCGATCGCAATGCGGGCGCCCGCCGGCGCCCCTGCGCAGGAGAGGACGCTGCCGATGACCGAGGTACTCCGCACGACCATCGACGTCGCCGCCGTACGGGACCGCTTCTCGGCCCTGAAGGGGGACTTCGCGTTCCTCGACGCCCCCGGCGGGTCACAGGTGCCCGACGAGGTCGGCGACGCGATCGCGCGAACGCTGCGCGAGGCGAGCGCCAACATGGGCGCGGTCTACGCCACCAGCCAGCGCATCGGGCGGATCCTCGCCGAAGCCGAGCAGAACGCCGCCACGTTCCTTGGCTGCGACCCGGCCGAAGTGATGTTCGGGGCGAACATGACCTCGCTGAACTTCACGCTGTCGCGCACCGCCGGCCGCGGCTTCCAGCCGGGGGACGAGATCCTCGTCTCCTCGCTGGACCACGACGGCGGCGTGGCGCCGTGGCTGGAACTCGCGCACGACAAGGACCTCGTGGTCCGGCACATCGAGCTGAACCCCGACACCACTCTCGACCTCGACGACCTGCGGTCCAAGCTGGGGCCCCGGACCAAGGTGGTCGCGTTCGCCTGGGCCTCCAACGCGGTCGGCACGGTGGTGGACGCCCGCCGGGTCTGCGACCTGGCCCACGAGGCGGGCGCGCTCGCCTGGATCGACGCCGTCCATTACGCGGCGCACGAGCCCATCGACGTCCGCGCGGTCGGCGCCGACGTGCTGCTCTGCTCGCCGTACAAATTCTGCGGCCCGCACCTGGGGATGGCCTGCGGGCGGGCCGAGCTGATGGAGACCTGGCGGCCGTACAAGGCCAGGCCCGCGCCCACCAGCCCGCTCGGCCGCCGGTTCGCGACCGGCACGCACCCCTACGAGCTGCTGGCCGGGTTCAACGCCGCCATGGACTACCTGGCGTCCATTGGCGGCATCGCGGCGGTCGCGCCGTACGAGCGGTCGCTGGGGCAGCGGTTCCTGGACGGCATCTCGGACGCGGTCACGGTGTACGGCCTGCCGGGGATGGAGGGCCGGGTGCCGACGTTCCTCGTCAACGTCGAGGGCGTGCCCGCCGAGGAGGTCGCCAGCAAGCTCGCCGACGCGCAGATCGGGGTGTGGGCGCACGACTCCTGGTACTCGCTGAACCTGTACAAGCGGCTCGGCTACGCCGATAAGTCGGTCCGCATCGGCTTCATCCACTACAACACCACCGACGAGGTGGACCGGCTTATCGCCGCCCTGGAAGCGACGCGCGGATCATGAAGCGGGCCTCAGCGGATCATGAAGCGGACCTCAGCGTCCCGCCGGTCCGGTCTCGACGCACCATCAACCCACCTGCCCCGTTCGCACCATTTCGATTCAGTGGTTGTGGCGTTCTACCGGATAGAGAGGGTAGAGCGCCACAACCACTGAATTTCTGAGGTAGCTGAAGGGACTACGGGACACGCCTTAGCCCGCCTCCCCCGCGGCCTCGTGGTCAGGCTGCGGGGCGGGTCAGGCGGGAGTACCGCTGAACGTCTCGGCCAGCGTGCTCAGGTTGATGTTGCCGCCGGACACGATGCAGACGACCTTGCCCGGTCCAGCGCGGCCGGACAGCGCCGCGGCCAGCGCGAGCGCACCCGCGCCCTCAGCGATCATCCGGGCGCGCTCGGCCAGCAGCCGGACGGCGGCCGCGACCTCGGCGACCGGGATGGACAGCGCCTCGTCGACGAGGGGCCTGACCAGCGGCCACATGGTGTCGAGCACCCGGCGGCTGCCGGCCCCGTCGACGAACGAGGCCTGGTAGTCGACGGTGGTGGGCTGCCCGGCCGCGAAGGCGGCGGCCAGCGCGGCGCCGGTCGCGGGCTCGGCGGTGAAGATCCTGGTGTCCGGCCGCAGCGCCTTGACCGCGCTGGCGATGCCGACGGTCAGGCCGCCGCCGCCGTAAGGGATCACCACCGCGTCCGGATCGGGCAGGTCGTCGAGAACCTCAAGCCCGATGGTGCCGTTCCCGGCCATCACGCCCGGGTCCTGCACCGGGTGCACGAACAGCCCCTCGACCCCATCGACCCGGCTGGTGACGATCACGTTCCACCAGTCGTCGTAGGGCAGCTTGAGAATCCGCCCGCCGAGCCGCTCGATGGCCGCGAGCTTGGCCTGCGGCGCGTGCTCGGGCACCGCGATGGTGGCGGGCACGCCGAGTTCCCGTGCCGCCCACGCGACTCCCTGGGCCATGTTCCCGGCGCTGGCGGTGACCAGTCCCTTCGCGCGCTCCGGGGCGGAAGCGAGCAGCACCGCGTTGGTCGCGCCGCGGATCTTGAACGAGTTGACCGGCTGAAGGTTCTCGCACTTGAGGTAGATCTCGGCCGGGGCCTCGACGGACAGCCGCAGCAGCGGGGTGCGGACCGCCGTGCCGGCGATCCGCTCGCGGGCCGCCTCGATCTCCGCCAGCTTGATCACAGTTCGACCTCCGTGCCGATGCCCTGCTCTATGGCCGTCGCGACCGCGCACTGGGCGGCCGCGAGATCCTCGATCGCCAGGCCGAGTGAGCGGAACATCGTCAGCTCGCCCGCGTCACGGCGGCCGGCCGCCGTCCCCGCCAGTACTTCACCCAGCTCGGCCCGGACGTGTTCGTCGCCGCTGATCAGGCCCTCGGTGACCGCCAGCCGGAACTCACCCGCCTCGTTGTGCAGCGACTCCCGGCTGTCGCAGAACAGTGCGCTCGCGGCCACGGTGGCGGTGTCGATCTCGCGATTCTGCGGTGAGCTGGCGCCGACCGCGTTGAGGTGGGCGCCCGGCTTCAGCCACTCGCGCCGCAGCACCGGCTCACGCGCGCTGGTCACCGTCACGACCACGTCGGCGTCGCGGAGCGCCGCCTGTGCGCTGGCGGCGACGGTGACGCCGGCCAGCCCGGCGGCGGCCTCAGCGGCCATCTCTTCGGCGTGCGCCTGCGGCGGCAAGGCCGCCAGCACGTCGCGGTGGCTGAGTACCAGCACCCGCATCAGCCCAGTGCCCTTTCCACCATCGCGGCCTCCTGTTTGGTTAGCGGGCTGCGCAGCGCCTCGCCGACGACCGCCAGGTGCTCGGGCCGGCCGGGGCCGACCACGATCTGCCCCACCCGTTCGTCGGCCAGCAGCCAGGCCAGCGCCAGGCCGCCCATCGACATGCCGCGGTCCGCGGCGGTCGCGGCCAGCCGGTCCAGCGCGTCGAAGATCGGCCCGCTGGCGAACTCACGGTACGGCTCGGGCCGCTGGGTCATCCGGGAACCGGCCGGGAATGGCTCGCCGCGGCGGTACTTGCCGGTGAGCCAGCCGCCGGCGAGAGGGCCGAACGCCAGGTAGGAGACATCCCGTTCGGCGCCCAGGGCGAGAACGTCCTGCTGGTGCTGCCGGTCAAGCAGCGAGTAGCTGTTCTGGACGGCGCTGGGCGCTCCCGCCGCCAGCGCGGCATCCAGCTGGGCAGCGGTGAAGTTACTCACCCCGTAGGCGCCGATGGCACCGTCGGCCCGGGCTATCTCGAATGCGCCGATGGTCTCGGGCAGCGGCACGTCCGGGTCGAACTCGTGCGCCAGGTACAGCTCGACGTGGTCGACCCCGAGCCGTTCCAGGCTCGCGGGCAGCTGCCGGGCGATGCGTTCCGGTTTCAGGCCGTGGTCCGCACCGGCCCGCATCGGGTTGTAGGTCTTGGTGGTGAGCTGCGGCCGGACGCCGCGGGAGGCGATCCAGCGGCCGATCGAGGTCTCGCTGCGGCCACCGCCGTAGGCGTCGGCGGTGTCGAAGTGGGTGAGACCGAACTCCCAGGCCGCGTCCATCAGCTCGAACGCCTGGTCCTGGGTCAGGCCCTGGCCGAAGAAGGCCGGCGCCGAGCCGATACCGCCAAAGTTGCCGCAGCCCA
The DNA here is from genome assembly GCA_021154785.1 of Nocardiopsis sp. Classification (GTDB taxonomy): domain Bacteria; phylum Actinomycetota; class Actinomycetes; order Streptosporangiales; family Streptosporangiaceae; genus Palsa-504. The sequence continues at coordinate 2,980 of JAJKHX010000120.1, read as the reverse complement.
GCGCGACCCGGGACATCGTGAGACCGGAGCGGCCCAGTGGCCGCCTGACCACAAGCGTCTCGCCCATCAGCCAGAGCTGCCACTAGTAGTCATCCGGGCATTCAATCAGACGGCGCGGTCTACGGGACGTGCCGTGATCGCTCCTGCGTCCTGCTGCTGCCGGCGGGAGCGCGCTGCTCGCGCTCCTTCATCTCCGCCTCCAGGACATGCCGGGCCGGGACGCCGAGCTCGGCGCGAGCGTGCTCGTCGGCGTCACGGAATACCTCCCAGTACCCGGCGTCGTAGGCCTCGACCAGCTCAAAGCTCCAGCAGCCGGAGATGACGTCCCGCCCCACCAGGGTCTGCTCGATGTCGTCGGCGAGCGCGGCATGCCCCGCTTCTCGCAGCATGCTGACGGCTTCCTGCAGCGTCAGGTCCGCTGTGCCGCACAACCGGTGAAAGCCGTAGAGCAGGCCACGGGCCTGCTCGGCCGCTTCCAGCGCCTCGGAGAGCTTGCCGAGAGCGTCCACGGTGGCGTTCGAGGTGCCCGGCGGGCGCGGCCGGGCGACCGGACGGCCTGGATAGCTGGCGGCACCATGCCGCTGCGCCAGCGGGCCGCCGCAAGGACCAGAAGTCATCCGTCAGTCCTGGCCCGCGGACGCCTTCGGCACGGCGGCCCGCTGCGCGATGCTGGCCTGCCGGGGCCAGAACCGCAGCCCGGCGCAGCGGGCGATGAAGTCGGTGGCGGAATGCTCGTCCAGGCTGACGAAGCCGCCATCGGTCAGGCCGCCGAGCCCGGCCGCCTCGAACAGCGGGCTGGCGTCGCCGGTGTAGCCGATGAACTTGCAGTGGGCGTAGGCGTCGGCCACGAAGTCACGCACCGCGGGCTGCGCGGCCAGCGCGGGCGTGGCATGCCTGGCGGCGAGCAGGATGACGGCGTCGAACAGCACGGAGGGGCCGCCGTCGATCTTCTGGTCGGCCGGCGCATGATTGCCCTCGCTGTCGTCCACGCCGCCGATCGCGGGAGCGATGAGCTCGACGTTAACCTCAGCCTGCTCGGCCGCCGTCTTCACCTCCTCGAGCTTGGCGGCATCCACGCCGTCGGTGATCAGGATGCCGATCTTGCGGCCGGCGAAGCTGTCCGGGCCGTTGGCCAGGATGCTGAGCGCCGCGGAGGCCGGCAGATCGCGGACGGGTTCCCGGGCGGCGGGCAGCGGATCGGGCAGCCCGGGCAGGCCCAGGCCCTCGGCCACCGGGCCGGCCAGGTCATCGCCGACGTTGCGCAGCCCGGCCACCATCCGGGTCCGGATCGTCTCCCGGTCGCACTTGCTCAGCTCGAACACGAACGCGTCGATGATGTGCTGCCGCTCGGTCTCGGACTGGCTGACGAAGAACTGCCGCGCCTGGCTGTAGTGGTCGGCGAAGCTCTCCGGCCGCAGCCGCCGCTTGGGTCCGGACTGGTCGCCCCGGCCGTCAGGATAGCTGCGGAAGCCAGTGACCGGATCTTCGCGCGGCCCGGGCGGATCCCACGAGTTCGGCTCGTAGTTCACCCGGCCCGGCGGGTTGGCCATCGCCATGTGCCCGTCCTGCTGGAAGTTCGCGACCGGGCACTTGGGTGCGTTGACCGGCAGCTGGGTGAAGTTGGGGCTGCCCAGCCGCTTGAGCTGGGTGTCCAGGTAGGAGAAATTCCGGCCCTGCAGCAGCGGGTCGTTGGTGAAGTCGATGCCGGGGACGACGTTCTGCGTGCAGAAGGCCACCTGCTCGGTCTCGGCGAAGAAGTTATCCACCACCCGGTCCAGGACCAGGCGGCCGACCCGGCGGACCGGGACCTCTTCTTCCGGGATGATCTTGGTCGGATCCAGCACGTCGAAGGCAAAGCGGTCGGCGAAGTCGTCGTCGAACAGCTGCAGACCGAGTTCCCACTCGGGGAAGTCACCGGCGGTGATGGCGTCCCACAGGTCGCGCCGGTGGAAGTCGGGATCGGCGCCGCTGATCTTGAGGGCCTCGTTCCACACCACCGACTGCAAGCCCAGCTTCGGCTTCCAGTGGAACTTCACGAACGTCGACTTGCCGTCGGCGTTCACCAGGCGGAACGTGTGCACCCCGAAGCCCTCCATGAACCGGAAGGAGCGCGGGATGGCCCGGTCGGACATGATCCACATCAGCATGTGGGCCGACTCCGGCATCAGCGACACGAAGTCCCAGAAGTTGTCGTGCGCGGTCTGGGCCTGCGGGAAGCCCCGGTCGGGCTCCTGCTTGGCCGCGTGGATCACGTCGGGGAACTTGATGGCGTCCTGGATGAAAAAGACCGGGATGTTGTTCCCGACCAGGTCCCAGTTGCCTTGCCTGGTGTAGAACTTGGTCGCGAAGCCGCGCACGTCGCGGGCCAGATCGGTGGAACCCTTGTTGCCCGCCACGGTGGAGAACCGGACGAACACCGGGGTGCGCAGGCCGGCCTCGGAGAACGGGTCGGCCCGGGTGAACTCGGTCAGCGGCTCGTAATTCTCGAAGTATCCGTGTGCCCCGTAGCCGCGGGCGTGCACCACCCGCTCCGGGATCCGCTCGTGGTCGAAGTGGAAGATCTTCTCCCGGAAATGGAAGTCCTCCAGCGCGGCCGGTCCGCGCTCGCCGGACCGCAGCGTGTTCTGGTCATCGGAGATGACGATGCCCTGCTGGGTCGTCAGCCGGGACGCGTTCCCGGCCGCTACCTGATGAGTCTCGCCGCCGAGGCCGGTCTCGTTGCTGCTCGCCATGAACCCTCCTCGTGCCTGCCGGTGCCGCGGCGCGGCGGGTGGTTTCCCTGCGGAACGCGTCGTTCTACCCCTCGCCATGGCTCCGACACGCGATCGGCCGGACTTAATATCCGCCGGGACGCATGCCAGCGCTCGCTCCGCCAGCTGCGGTCAGGTCCCGCTGCCCAGGTGCCCCTCGGGCGCCTGGACGTCAGGCTGCGCGTCAGCGTTGCGGATCTCCCCGTCGTAGGTGTAAACCCGGTAGGTTT
>JAJKHX010000119.1 GCA_021154785.1 Nocardiopsis sp. | reverse complement strand
GTGGTCCTACGAGATCGCCGGCGGATCGGCCCGCTGAGGACCGCGTGACCGACCCTGATCCAGCCTGGGACCCCTGGACGGATCAGGACTACCTGCGGGAATCCCAGTACAAGACGGACGTCAACCTGTCCGCGCGGCAGTCCGTCTACGCCTACCAGCAGCCGCGGATAGACCTGGCCCGCGCGACGCTCAGCCTGGCCGCCCTCGGCGGCGCGGAGGTCGTCGCCGACGTCGGCTGCGGCAACGGCCGCTACCTGGCCGAGCTCGCGCGCCGCGGGCACGCGGGTCCGGTGCTCGGCGCGGACATGTCGCCGGGCATGCTGCTCGCGGCCAGGAGCGGGGCGCCGCGGGCCAGCCTGATGGTCGCGGACGCGATGGCGCTGCCGGTCCGGGACGCGGCGACTGGCCTCACCTTGGCTATGCACATGCTGTACCACGTCCCGGATGCGGACCGCGCGGTGCGGGAACTGCGCCGGATCACCCGGCCGGGCGGGCAGGTGATCGTCGGCCTGAACGGGACGGATCACCTGCGGGAGCTGCGCGCCCTCATCACGAAGGCCCTGGCCAGCCTGGGCCGCCCGCCGGTCCGGCCGCGCGAGCAGCTCAGCCTGGACGCCGGCGAGCAGCTGCTGCGCTCCCAGTTCACCTCCGTCACCAGGCACGACTTCGAAGGCCAGCTCCGGGTGCCGGACGCGGAACCGATCGCCGCGTACGTGCGGAGCCGTGTGCCGGACGCCGGGCCGCTCGTCCCGGCCGTGCTCGGCGCTTTGCCGGCCTGAGCGGCCGGCGCAGAACCCGGCTCAGCCCTCGATGGCCCCCAGCCGCCGCAGCAGGGCGTTCTTGATCCCGGGCCGCGACCCGAACACCAGCAGGAACATGGCCTCGCGGACCAGCCGCTGCGCGTGCTGGTCGACGCTGACCGACCGGCTTCCCACCTGCACCGCCAGCGCCGCCGCGGCCCGCACGGCCAGCTCGGAGGCCGCCGCCCGGGCCTGCGCCATCGCGTCGAAGCCGGTCACGAGAGCGTCGTCGAGCTGCTTCCGGCACGCTGCCAGCTCGTCGTCCAGCGGCCCGGGGCCGAGCATCCTCACGCACCGCAGGACCAGGCCGAGGGCGAGCGAGCCGTTGATCCGCAGGCGGTCGGGCCGCATGCTCTCCGCCGGGTCGAAGGGCGCCTGGCCGGCCCGCCGCTCCCCCGGGACCAGGACGCCGTCGAAGCCGAGCCGGACGGTGGCGCTCGCGTTGACGGCGGCGAGCCGCTCGCGAGTCACGGCGAGCCCGGGCTGGGCGGCCGCGTCCAGGATCAGCGACACGATGCTGTCGCCCGGGCCCCGGGCCGCGACCAGCAGCAGGTCGGTCAGCCCCCATCCGGTGACCCAGGGCGCCTCGCCGTCGAGCCGCCACCCGTCACCCGACGGCCGCGCGCGCAGTCGCGGCGGCCCGGGCAGCAGGCCGCCCAGCGCGATCGCGCCGCGGACCTGGCCCCGGCAGGCCGGCCCGAGCCACCGGTCGCGCAGCACGGCGGGAGTGCCCTCGGCGGCCAGCGTCATGACCAGGCCGCGGTGCTGCATCCAGACGAACGTGGTGGCCAGGCAGCCACTGGCCAGCTCCTCGACCACCGCGCAGGAAGCCGCCAGGTCCAGGCCGAGCCCGCCCGCCTCAGCCGGCACCGGCGCCCCGTACAGGCCCGCCGCGGCGAGCGCGTCGAAGTGGGCGGCCGGGATCGCATCCAGCCCGTCGACCCGCATCGCGCCGGGGAACAGCACGTCGTCGGCCAGCCCGCGGGCCACCGCGACGACGTCCCGCACCGTCGTGGTCATGCCGTCCAGGCCGTGGCGAGCTTGTCCATCGTCGCGTCCAGTCTGGCCTCGGTGACCTGCCGCGCCGGGTCGGCCAGGTACCACCCGGCGATCTCCCGGGCGCCCTGCTCGAACGGGATCACCGCCTGCCAGCCAGGCACCAGGCTGCGCAGCTTGGCGTTGTCGAACACCATCGAGTGCGCCTTGTCACCCAGCAGTCCCGCGCCCCATTCCGGGTCGGCCGCCGCGATCGCGTCCGACGGCACGTGCACCAGCCGCGCGGTCACTCCCAGCGCCGCCGCGAGCGTCTCCGCGATCTGGTTCCAGGTGAGCACGTCGTCGGAGGTGATGTGGATGGCCTCGCCGATCGTCCGCGGGTGGGCCAGCAGGGGGACGAACGCGCGGGCGAAGTCGTCGTGGTGGGTCAGCGTCCACAGCGACGTCCCGTCGCCGTGCACGACGACGGGCTTGCCCGCGAGCATCCGGCCCAGCACCGTCCACCCGCCGTCGAACGGCACCGACGTCTGGTCGTAGGTATGCGAGGGCCGGATGATCGTGGCCGGGAACCCCTCTTCCCGGTAGGCCGCCACGAGCAGGTCCTCGCAGGCGATCTTGTCGCGGGAGTACCGCCAGTACGGGTTGCGCAGCGGCGTGGACTCGGTGACCGGCACCCGCGCGGGCGGCGTCTGGTAGGCCGAGGCGGAGCTGATGAACACGTACTGCGCGGTCCGCCCGCGGAACAGCTCGATGTCGGTGCGGACATGCCCGGGAGTGAACGCCACCCAGTCGACTACCGCATCGAACGCAAGATCAGAGATTTCAGCCCGAACGGAGTCCGGTTCCCGTATGTCGGCCCGCAGCATGCTCACCCCCGGCGGGAGCGGCCGGACGGCGCTGCGCCCCCGGTTCAGCACGAACAGGTCGATACCGCTGTCGACCGCGACCCGCGAGCACGCCGAGCTGATGATCCCGCTGCCCCCGACGAACAGCACCCTGAGTTTCGCCATGCTCCTAACGCTAAACCGGGATCGCCCGGGCCGGCCGGGCCGGGGCCGCCGAATGGCGCGTCCTGCTCGCCCAGAGCGCCGACGCCTCGGCCCGCGGCATGCTCACCCGGCTCAGCCGGACATTGCGCCTGGCCCGGGCGCCGCACCCGGCGGCACCCGACACGGTTCCCTTCCCCCGTCTGACCCCGCCCCCGGCCGGGACGGAGTCGCCGTAGTAGCTTGCTCAAATGCACGTACTCGGCATGGTGCTGCACCCCCAGCGGGATTGCAGCGGGGCGGTGAAGTCGATCCTGGACTGGGCGGCCCGCCGCGAGATCGAGGTCCTCGGCATCCAGGACGAGGTCCGCCGGATCGTGTGCACTGCCGAGGCGGTGAGCGCCGAGGAAATGCGGCAGCGGTCGGACCTGATCGTCAGCCTGGGCGGCGACGGCACGATGCTGCGCGCCATGCGGCTGGCCGACCGGCAGCGCTTCCCGGTCCTCGGGGTGAACCTGGGCAAGCTGGGGTTCCTGGCCGAGGTCGACGTGCCCGACCTGGCCGGAGCGCTGTCCGCGATCGACAACCACGAGTTCACCACCGAGCCGCGCCTGGCCGTCGACGCCGCCATCGGGGACCAGCTGATCACCGCGTTCAACGACATCGCGTTCGTCCGCTTCCCGGGGCACAAGACCGCCGCCATCGCGGTGGAGGCCGCGGGCCGCCGGTTCGTCAGCTACACGGCCGACGCGATCGTCGTGGCCACGCCGACCGGATCGACCGCCTACAGCTTCTCGGCGGGCGGCCCCATCGTGAGCCCGGCAGTGGAAGCCCTGCTGGTCACGCCGGCCGCGCCGCATTCGGCCTACAACCGCGGGCTCGTCGTCTCGGTCAACGACGAGCTGACCTTGCAGGTCCTGCCGGGCAGCGGCCGGCTCGCGGTCGAGGCCGACGGCATCGTGGCCGCCGACGTGGACCCGGGCGACCGGATCGAACTGCGGCCCCGTCCGGCCGCCGCCCACGTCGTGCGGCTCGGGCACGGCACGTTCTATGAGCGGGTCAGACGTAAGCTGCGGCTGACCGATTCCGCGGAGATCTCGGTCGGCTGGCCCTGATGCCCGGAGCCGGGCACGACCCGGACGATCCGCCGAAGGCGCCGGCCACCGCCGTCCGTGCCCACCGCATCCGGGCGGCCGCCAGCTCGTGGTGGTCGCCGTACTCCTGCGCGACCCGCGCAGCGCAGCCCGCGGACCCGAGCGTGCCGGTCACGGCGGCGATCGCCAGCCTGACCTGCGCGGCGCTCGGGTCATCGGAGCGCTGCAGCGCCGAAGCGAAAAGCGCGTCGGCCCAGGCGGAACCTGGGCTCAGGTCGTAGGGCGCGGAACGCATCGCGGGCCTCCTTCTCACCTGGGGGGCCGCCGGCTATCCCCGGCTGCCCGGTCGCCGACACGAGTTGTTCCGGCGACCGGGAAGCCAGCGCCCGTGCAACTGCGGGCGCCCCTCAACAAGCCGGAGCGCCGGCCGACCCCCGTGATACAACCCGGCCGCACTATTTCGCGCTGCGAAAGGCCCTAGGCCTCGAGCTCGACCGGATCGCCCACGGCGATCTGGCCCGGTTCCACGGTCGAGCCGTAGACCCCGAGCCTGGCGTCGCGCTCGCGCGCTATGGCGCGCAGGATCGCCGGGTTCCTGGCCAGGGTCACCGGGTCTATGGTGACCATCACGCACCGCTGGTCGCGCATATCCACCCGCATCCGCAGGCCGCCGACGCGCAGCACCCGGCCCACCCACGCGTCCTCCGGGAAGCCAGGTCCCGAGGTGGCCTCCACGAGGAGGTTGGGCCGGAACCGCCCGGCCGCCAGGTCGGCCCCGGCCAGCTGGCCGAGGGCGGCCAGGGTCTGCGTGGTCAGCAGCGACAGCGGCATCGTGTCGAAGACACCGCGGTCCTGCTTGATGACGCGCACGCCCGGGCCAAGCTCGGCGGCCAGCGCCGGGTCGGCCACGTCGAGTTCGCCGCCAGCGGGGGTGCGCACCAGCGTCGGGGAGGCGCCGGGGCGGTCGGGTTCGGCCAGGCGAGGCCGGTAGCGGGCCAGCTCAGGCTGTTCCCTGATCGTCAGCCACGGGAAGCCGCTGCGCACCTGCCCGTCGCGGATGAACGCCCACCGACGATCGCCCGCGAAGCCGTGCCACGAAGCCTCGACGTGGGCCAGCCCTTCGGCGGCCATTGATTTGACCGGGTACCGCCACAGCGCAACGACGCGACCGACTACGGTCATGACTGCCTCCATCGGCTATGAGGCGCCCTTGCCGATGAGCGGGTGTCGAGCGTGGCGGAGTAACCCGTCGCAGCGCCCCTCGACCTCTTCAGGATGCCATAGCCGCGCGGCTCACTCCAATCCTTTTTTGCCCGGCGCCCAGAACGGCTTGACCAGCACCGAGCGGCTAGCTGGCGAGCGCCTCGGAGGCCCGGTCGATCAGGCCGCCCAGGTCCTCCCGGGCACCTGCCCGGTACAGGGGCCCGCAGCCGTCGGTCAGCAGCTGGCTCACCAGCGCGACCCCGCGAGCCGGAACCGGGCGGGGCGCCGTGAGGCAGCTGGCCAGCCCCGACAGCTCGCGTGCTGACCCGGCGATCAGGTCCCGGCGTAGCGGGAAGTGAGGCTTGAGCGCCGCCCGGGGTGACCGCGCCTCGGCCACCGGATGCGGGCTGGCGAGCTGGACTGCGGATGCCGCCAGCATCCGCCGCAGGCTCGTGGCCAGGGCCCGGCGGTACCGGGCGGAGGTCAGGAACATGGCCCGGGCCGCCAGGAGCGCATTCGCCTCCGGCCTGGTACCGCTGGCCAGCTGAAGGTCCAGGCGGGCCGCCAGGACCCGGGCCAGCAGCCGGTGCCAGGGCGACACCCGCTGAACGGTCAGGCGGCCGAGGTCGTCATCGAGCAGGACATGCATCGCACGTCGCCTCCTAGGAACATGACCAGTAAACTAATCATAGCGGTCATGAGTGACTAGTGAAACTCTTTAAGCGGTCACGAAGGAAGGTGCCGGGTGCACAAGCGAGCTGAGGAACATGACGGCTAGCCTGAGCGGTATGACGTTGCCGTCGTGGGCGTCCCACCTCGAGAGCAAGCTGGCGCCGCCGCCGCTGCTGCCCGTCCAGGCCTTCGTCGACACTCTCGACCTGGACCTGAACACCGACGTGCTGGCCCACGCCGACGAGGCCCGGGCCTGGCTGGCCGACGCGGGCCTGCGCGAGGCGGACCAGGCGGGCTTCGACGCGGACCTGCGGCTGGCCCGCGCGGTCCGGGAGAGCCTGCGCACCATGATCGGCCGCAACACCGGCGGGCCGCCGCTCACCGAGGCCGAACTACGGTCGCTGGAGCGGGTGACGAGCCAGGCCGCGCTCCGGCTCCAGGTGAGCGCGGACGGCCTGGTCGCGCTCGGGACCGGCGGTGGCGCCAAGCGGCTGGCCGACGGCCTGGCCGGGTTGCTGCTCGCCGTCCGCGACGCGCAGGCCGACGGCAGCTGGGACCGGCTCAAGCTGTGCGGCAACCCGGACTGCCGCTGGGCCTTCTACGACGGCTCGCGCAGCCGCCAGGGCGCCTGGTGCGAGATGGCCTCGTGCGGCAACCGGCTCAAGAACCGCAGCCTCCGGGCCCGCCGCGCCCAGGCCAGCTAGCGTTTCAATGAATGTGGCACCCTACCTAATAGAGGCGGTAGAACGCCGCAACCACTGAATTTCGCTAGCCTGATATGTGGCTTTCATGGTTAATCGGCTGGCCCGGGCAAGGAAACGTGGCCGGCCGGGTGCCCGGCGGTCAGGCGGGCTTGCGGCGCTCCTGGGCGGCTACGGCTAGGAGTTCCTCGGCGTGGGCCTGGCCGTGCTCGGAGTCTTCCAGGCCGCCGAGCATCCGGGATAGCTCGCGGACCCGGGCACCCTGGTCCAGCCGCATGACGCCGCTGGCGGTGACCAGGCCGTCGTCGGACTTCTGGACCACCAGGTGGTTGTCCGCGAACGCGGCCACCTGCGGCAGGTGGGTAACCACGATCACCTGCGAGGAACGGGCCAGCCGGGCCAGCCGCCGGCCGATCTCCACCGCGGCCTTGCCGCCGACGCCGGCGTCTACCTCGTCGAAGACGAACGTCGGCACCGGGTCGGCGCCGGCGAAGACCACCTCGATGGCCAGCATGACGCGGGAAAGCTCGCCGCCGGAGGCGCCCTTGTTCAGCGGCAGCGGCGGCGCGCCGGGGTGCGCGGCCAGCCTGATCTCCACGTCGTCGGCACCGTAGGGTCCGGGCGCGTCCAGCTCGCTGATCACGGCGGTGAGCGAGGCGTGCGGCATGGCCAGCGCGGTCAGCTCGGCGGTCACCTCCGCCGCGAACCGCTTCGCGGCGGCGGTGCGCAGCTGGGTCAGCCGGGCCGCGAGGGTGGTCACCTCCGCCTGCAGGGAGGCCTCCTCGGCGGCCAGGGCCGCGATCTTGTCGTTGTCCCCCTCCAGCTCGGCCAGCCGGGACGACGCGTGCTTGGCCCAGTCCAGGACGGAGGCCACGTCGCCCGCGGCCGCCCCGTAGGCGCGGACCAGCCGGCCCAGCGCGGCGCGGCGTTCCTGCACGGCGGCCAGCCGGGCCGGGTCGGCGTCCAGCGCCTCGGTGTAGGAGGCGAGTTCCCCGGCCACGTCCGAGATCAGGTAGCTGGCCTCGGACAGCCGGTCGGCCAGCCCGGCCAGCAGCGCGTCGTGCGAGCGGACCGCCTCCAGGGCCCGCCCGGCGACGCCGAGCAGCGTCACCACGTCGGTGGCGTCGACCGACGCCGAGACGGGGTCGCCGAGCAGCGCCTCGTGCGCGGTGGTGGCCGCGGCCTGCAGCGCGTCGGCGTTCGCCAGCTTCTCCTCCTCGGCCAGCAGCGCCGTGTCTTCGCCGGCCACCGGGGAGACCGCCTCCACTTCGGCCAGGCCGAGCCGCAGCGTCTCCGCCTCGGCCGCGCGCTCCCGCTCCGCCTGCCTCAGCGCCTCGAGGTCGTCGCGGACCGTGCGGTGCCGGTTGTACACCCGGCGGTAGCCGGACAGGGCCGTGGCCAGTTCCGGGCCGCCGAACCGGTCCAGCGCGTCGCGCTGCCGCCCGGGCTTGAGCAGCTGCTGCTGATCCGACTGGCCGTGCACGGCCACCAGGTCATCGGCCAGCACCTGAAGCAGCGACACCGGGACCGAGTGGCCGCCCGCGAACGCCCGCGATCGGCCCTCGGCCGAGACCGAGCGGCTGAGCACGAGCGAGGACCCGTTGTCGTCGAGATCTCCCCCGGCCTCCTCGACCTCGCGCGCCACGTCGGCGGAGACGAGCAGCCGTCCCTCCACCGCGGCCCGCGCCGCACCCGGGCGCACCCGCGCCGGGTCGGCCCGGCCGCCGAAAAGCAGCCCGAGCGCCGTCACGACCATGGTCTTCCCGGCGCCGGTCTCGCCGGTCAGCGCCGTGAACCCGGCCGAGAGCTCGAGCACGGCGTCGTCGATGACGCCGAGGCCGGTGATCCGGACTTCCTCAAGCATGCTTGCCTGTGTCCTCCCAGGTACGACCGCGCCAGCCGGCCACGGGCAGGCCGAACTTCGCCACCAGCCGGTCGGTGAAGTTCCCGACGCGGGCGCCGGGCGCCTGCACCAGTGCGAGCAGGACCGGCAGTGCCCCGCGGCGGACCTCGATCCGGGCCCCGGCTGGCAGATCGACTTTACGTCGACCATCGCACCACAAAACCGCCCCCGATGTCTCGGACGCCACGATCAGCTCGATCGCGAGCACCGACCGGGGCGAGACCACCATCGGCGGGGCGAACAGCGCGTGCGCGCTGATCGGCACCATGAGCAGCGCCTCCACCTCGGGCCAGACCACCGGCCCGCCCGCGGAGAACCCGTAGGCGGTCGACCCGGTGGGGGTCGAGCACACCACCCCGTCGCAGCCCCAGCGCGACAGCGGGCGGCCGTCGACTTCGGTGATGACCTCGATCATCCGCTCCCGGGCCGCCTTCTCGACGGTGGCCTCGTTCAGCGCCCAGGTCGACGCGAGGACCTCCCGGTTGGCCCGGACGGTCACGTCGATGGTCATCCGCTCCTGGACCGCGTACTCCCCCGCTACCAGATGGTCGACGGTATCGGCCAGCCCGTCCGGCTCCGCCTCGGCGAGGAACCCGACGTGGCCGAGGTTCACCCCGATCAGCGGCACCTGGGCCGGGCGGGAGAACTCGGCGGCCCGCAGCAGGGTGCCGTCACCGCCGAGGACGATGACGAACTCCGCGCCTTCCGCCGCCCCGGCGCCGACCGGGACCTCCTCCGCACCCGGGGAGCTGAACTCGCCGGCGAGGGTACGGACGGCGATGCCCGCGGTCATCAGCCGCTCAGCCACGAACCGGGCGCTGCGCAGCGCGGCTTCCCGCCCGGTGTGCGCCGTCACCAGCACCGTCCGCTGTCCCACTAGCTGGGTCCTTCCTCGATAGCCAGCTCCAGCTGTTCCTCGTCCAGCGGCGGCGCGCCAGTGCGCAGCCATAGGAAGTACTCCACGTTACCGGCGGGTCCGGGCAGCGGGCTGGCGGTGACCCCCAGCGCGCCCAGGCCGAGCTGCCCCGCCGTGGCGGCCACCTTCCGCACCGCGTCCGCGCGATCGGCCGGATCGCGCACCACGCCACCCGCGCCGACCCGTCCCTTGCCCACCTCGAACTGCGGCTTGACCAGCAGGAGGAAATCCGCGCCGGGCGCGGCGCAGGCGGCCAGGGCCGGGAGCACCAGGGTGAGCGAGATGAAGGACAGGTCGGCGACGACCAGCTCCGGGACCGGGCTCACGCCCTCCAGGGACCGCACGTTGACCCGGTCCAGCACGGTGACCCGCGGGTCGGTCCGCAGCGACCAGGCCAGCTGTCCGTAGCCCACGTCAGCCGCCACCACGTGCGCGGCGCCGGCCCGCAGCAGCACGTCGGTGAACCCGCCGGTGGACGCCCCCGCGTCCAGGCACGGCCGGCCCGCCACGGTCAGGCCCAGCGGAGCGAATACCGCCAGCGCCCCGGCCAGCTTGTGCCCGCCGCGGGAGACATAGCCCGGATCCGAGGTGTCCGCGATGGCGATCGGGGCGTCCCTGCTCACCTGGGTGGCGGCCTTGGCCGCGGGCTGGCCGGCCACCGTCACCCGGCCGGCCGCCACCAGCTCGCCGGCCTGCTCCCGCGACCGGGCCAGGCCGCGCCTGACCAGCTCGGCGTCGAGCCGTACGCGGGTTGCGGTCAAGGCGATCCCTCGTTGAGCTCGCCCAGGACGTCCCTGAGCCGTCCGTGCACCTCCTCGAGCACGGCGACGTGCTCGTCGACCGGGCGCCCGGCCAGGCGGCCGAGGCCGCCCACGGCCGCGTCCACCCGGTCATCGCCCGTGGGCGGCAGCCCGGCGGCCGAGCGTGGCGCGTGGTCGTCGGGGTCCACGGGGACCCTGCCTCGTTCGGTATAGGGATCTTGACCTTGATCCTCAATACCCTGGTCTGGGTATTCGTCGTTCAAGTGCGCTACCCTCCGCGTGAAACGCTACCGTCCGATGCCAACTAGAGCGAGGCGCGCATGGCTTCAGCCGAGGAGTGCCGTGAGGCACTGCAGACCCTCAGCGGGCGACTGACCGAGATGAGCCCGGCGGACCGGGCCAGCTACTTCGGCCAGCGCTCGATGAGCTGCCACGTGACCGATCTAGGCGTGACGTTCGTGACCAGGTTCACCGATAACGGAGCCACACCGGTAACCGAGGCCAAGCCGGACGACCCGCCGGCTGACATCAGGCTGACCGCCAACAGCGACGATGTCGTCTCGCTGTCCGCCACCCCGGCCAACATCGCCCGGATGTGGATCGCCGGCCGGGTCCAGGTCCACGCCAGCATGCGGGACCTGCTCGCGCTGCGCAAACTGCTCTGAGTAAGTTGCTGAGCCATGGGTGACCTGATCCTGCTGAGGCACGGCGAGACCGAGTGGAGCCTGACCGGGAAGCATACCGGCCGGACTGACATCCCGCTCACCCCCAAGGGGGAGGCGGCGGCCAAGGCGCTGGCCCCGATGCTCTCCCGGCGGGACATCGTGGCCGTCTTCACCAGCCCCGCGCGGCGGGCGGTGACGACCGCGGCCTTCGCCGGCCTGAGCAACGCCCAGCCCGACGCCGACCTGTGGGAATGGGACTACGGCGGCTACGAGGGGCTGACCACGCCGCAGATCCAGGAAACCAGGCCCGGCTGGGACCTGTGGCGCGACGGCGTGATCCCCGGTGACGCGGCGCACGCCGGCGAGAGCATCGAGCAGGTGGCCCACCGGGTGGGCCGGCTGCTGGCCCGGGTCGTCCCGCTGCTGGACGGCGGGGACGTCGCGCTGGTCTCGCACGGCCACGCGCTGCGGGTGCTGACCGCCTGCTACCTGCTGCTCGACCCGGCCGCCGGGCGGCTGTTCAAGCTGGACACCGGGACGGTCAGCACGCTCGGCACCGAGCACGCCACGCACGTCATCACGTCCTGGAACGTGCCGCCCTCACCCTAGGCAGGGCCGCTCGGCTTAAGGCGTCCTGGGGGCGGCGGGTCTCGTCTCGCATCCAGGTCAGGTACGCGGCCGAGCCCGCCAGGATGGGCAGCGCGATGATCTCCGGCTCGTCGTAGCTGTGCCGTTCGGTGAGGAAGGCCGCGAGCTCGTCGTACCGGTCGGCCGGGAGCTTGAGCAGCACGAGCCATTCCTCGGCGCGCTCCAGGGTGTCTTCCCACCAGTAGGTAGACGTCACCGGGCCAGCCACCTGCGCGCACGCGGCCAGCCGGGATTCGACCGCGGTGCGGGAGAGCTCCATCGCCTCGGCCCGCGAATCGGTCGTCGTCTGCACCTGGAGGTACTCAACCTCAAGGTCCGCCATAGCGCTGATGGTACGCCTGCCGGGCCCTAGTACGCTGGCCCCGTCCTCGCCGGGCTGCCCGTCCTGGCAGGAGATCGGGAGGAGCGCGGGTTGGAACTGGTGCATTCCGGGAAGGTCCGGGAGCTCTACGCCGACGGCGACGATCTCATCATGGTCGCGTCGGACCGGGTGAGCGTCTACGACGTGGTGCTGCCCACACCGATCCCAGGCAAGGGGCGGGTACTGACCCAGCTGTCACTGTGGTGGTTCGGTCAGCTCGGTAGCGTGGTTCCCAATCACGTGATCTCCGGCACCGACGTTCCCGCCGAATGGGCGGGCCGGGCCATCCGGTGCCGGCGACTGGAGATGCTGCCGGTGGAGTGCATCGCCCGCGGCTACCTGGCCGGCCTGGGCCTGACCTCCTACCGCGAGACCGGCACGATCTCGGGCGTGCCGCTGCCGCCCGGCCTCGCGGAGGGATCCCGGCTGCCCGAGCCGGTCTTCACTCCCACCACCAAGGCCGCGTCCGGCCACGACGAACCTCTGACGTACGACGAGGTGGTGGAGGTCGTGGGCGGGCCGGTGGCGGCCGAGCTACGGCGCGCCACGCTGGAGGTCTACCGCCGGGGCGCCGAACTGGCCGCCGCGCGCGGCATCGTGATCGCGGATACCAAGCTGGAGTTCGGCCTGCTCCCGGACGGGACGCTGGTACTGGCCGACGAGGTGCTCACGCCGGACTCGTCGCGGTTCTGGCTGGCGTCGGAGTGGCAGCCGGGCCGCCCGCAGCGATCGCTGGACAAGCAGTTCGTCCGGGACTGGTCAGCCGGCCTGGACTGGGACCGACGGCCGCCCGGCCCGGCGATCCCTGATGACCTAGTGGCGGCGACCCAGGCCCGCTACCAGGAACTCTACGCCCGGCTCACCGGCGGTGAGTGATCCCGTCCTGGTCGTGCGGGCCCGCCGGCTGCGGGCGGCCCGGGGCGTGGTGGTGGCCAGGGACGTGACGCTGGCGGCCGCGCCGGGCGACGTGGTGGCGGTCGAGGGGCCGAACGGCTCAGGGAAGAGCACGCTGCTGGCCGCGGCGGCCGGGCTGCTGCCCGCGGATAGCGCGAGCGTCCGGCCCGGTTCCGTCGGCTATGCCCCCGAACGAGCTGGCACCTTGCCCCGGATACCGCTCCAGCGGTGGCTGCTCGGCCTGGCCCGGACCGCGGGACTGGACCGGGAGGAGTCGGCCCGGCGGGCCGGGGACCTGCTCGGCCGGCTCGGCCTGGCCCATGCGTCGGCCGTGTCGCTGCACGCGCTGTCCCGTGGCAACGCGCAGCGCGCGCTGGTCGCCCAGGCCCTGCTGGCCGACCCCGGCCTGCTCATCCTCGACGAGCCGTCCGGCGGGCTGGACGCCGACGGGGTGACGCGGGTGGCCGCGGAGATCGAGCGGGCCGCGGGCCGCCGGGCCGTAGTACTGGTGGCGCGGCACCCGACGGCGCCGCTGCCGCTGCCCTCCGGGCTAACCTGGCGGCTGCACGACGGCCGGGTCGACACCCGGCCCCGGGACGGCGATCCGCACCGCCTCGCCGCTGGCCTGATGGAGGTCGAGACCGGCGACGGGGCCGTCCGGCGGGCGGACGAGGCCGGACTGCCCGCCGTGCTCCGCGCCGCGCTGGACGCGGGGCTGGCCATCCGGCGCGTCCAGCCGGTGCCTGGTGTTCTGCCGGTTGCGGTCCCCGCTGATCCCGAGGCCGCGGTCGTGGCCGCGCCCCGGCGGGCCGGTGCCATCTTCCGGGTCCTGCACGGGGCGGTGCACCGGTCCCGGCTGCTCGCCTCGTCACAGTGGTTCCTGGCACCCGTGCTGCTGTTCCTGATCGTGCTGGGCGTCGTCTACGCGACCGACGCCGGTCCCCCGCTGCAGGCCGCGGCGGTCACCGCGATCACGCTGGTGCCCGTGCTGAGCTGGCTGACCGTGCTGGCGCAGCGGGTGGACAGCCGGGAAATGGCCCGCGCCTTCGCCGCGCACGCCGGCGGCCGGGCCCGGGCGCACCTGGCGACCGACCTGGCACTGGCGCCGTTCGCGGTGCTGCTGTCCCTGGCGGCGCTGGTCGCCCCGCTGATCAGCCAGGGCGAGTATGCCCATCCGGCCCCGCTGGACGGCCGGATCGTGGTGCTGCATCTGGCGGCGGCGGTGTTCGGCGCCGGGATCGGCTCGCTGCTGGCACTGATCGAGCGGGCGGGGTGGCGGCTGCTGGCCGCGGTGGCGCTGTACCTGGTGCTGTTCGTCGCCGGGAGCACGCCGATGTCGCCGCTGCTGCGGCTGAGCACCCACCCGGCCACGCTGCAGACGCCGGCCGGCGGACCGGCCGCCTGGCTCTTCCTGCCCGGCCTGGCCCTGATGGCGGTGGCCGCGTTCCTGTCCGGCCGGCTGACCTAGAGCTGCTGCCAGGGTTAACGACCCGCACGCACCCGCGCCCCTTGGCGGCGCGC
>JAJKHX010000118.1 GCA_021154785.1 Nocardiopsis sp. | reverse complement strand
ACGGAACCGGATATTGAGACAGAACGTAGTTATTACGGCTATCACCGTGATCAGCAATTATTGCGATCAGGTTACGGACACGCCGCCAGCGAGCCTGCCCGGCAGATCACAGGGAAACCCGGGGCGGCCGAGAAAACGGGAATTCGGGACGCGCGCACCAAGGCGGAAAGTGCTGGCGGCGAAGAATACGCAAGCCCGGACGGCAACTCGGCGGATGGTATTTATCCCGGGCAATCCGGCTTGGCGATCCGCGGCCCATTGGCCTGGGCCCGCATCGCGCGCGGGCTTATGAATTCCGGCCGGAATCACGAGGAGCAGCGGGGCGCCCCGTGGGGACGGGCGGGGACGGTCCACGAGGCGAGACACCTCGCTCGTTCGGCGGTAAGGAAGGCGGGATCCGGCGCGCCCGGCCGGCCGGACCACCCGGCCGGCTGGTGGCTGGGCTGGGTAAGCTTTCCCTAGCGCCAGCCGGCCCCCGGCTGGCGTTATCGTCTGACTACGGACAGCGGCACGCGATGGCCTGGGCCGGCGTGTTTCACGGGCGAGCGGGGTCGCCAGGTACGGCTTCAGCGGGCGGAGCTGAAGGCGGCAACCTTTCTCCTCCTCGGCGCGTCTGTCTGTAGAAGGACCGTTTTCTGATCTTGTCCGGTTCGAGTGTTGCTGCTTTTAGCTTGCCCAATTGTGAATCGTGTGGAGGGATGGCGCTGTGTCAGGTCCCGGCTGGTTCCGGAGAAAACCAACAAAGAAGCGGGGGCTGGCTCTCACCGGCACCAGCGCCGCGCTCGTGCTGGCCGCTGGCGTGGTCTTTGCGACCGTCGCCTCACCGGGGAGTCACGCCTCCCTGGTGGCGTCGGAAGGCCCGGCTCACGCGACCAGGCCGCTGGAGCCCGCGGCCAGCCTGCAACTGGTATCGATGACCCCGGCCGTCGGGTCCAGGAACGTCAACGGCGCCAGCCCGATCCGGGTGCAGTTCTCCTCGCCGCTGGCTCCCGGCTCCCCGATGCCGACGCTGTCGCCGTCGATCCCGGGTACCTGGGCCGTCCAGGGCAACGCCGCGGTGTTCACTCCTAAGGTCGGTTATTTCGAGAACACCAAGGTCACCGTGAAGATCCCGGGTGGCCTGTCCGGGCTGGTCTCGGCCGCGGGGGCAACCGCCGGTAACGGCGGCACCCTTGTATCTAACGTGACGCGGAGCTTCACCACCCGCTCGTTCAGCACCCTGCGGCTGCAGCAGCTGATGACCCAGCTCGGGTACCTGCCGATGACCTGGAAGCCGACGTCCGCCGCGGTGATCAGCCCGGCCGACGCCAGGGCCCAGCTCTCCGCCGCTTACCGCGCGCCGGCCGGAACGTTCAGCTGGAAGGGAAGCTGGCCGTGGACGCTGAGGTCGCAGTGGAAGGCCGGTAAGTACAACATCCTGAACGTCGGCGCGGTCCGCGCGTTCGAGTCGGTGAACGGCATGACCATGGACGGCAGCGCCGGCAAGGCCGTCTGGACCAAGCTGTTCAAGCAGGTGGCCAAGGGCCAGCAGAACCCGAACGGGTACACCTACGCGCTGGCCAACCAGCACTACCCGATCAACCTGACCATCTGGCACAACGGCAAGAAGGTGCTGCACTCCCTGGCCAACACCGGCATCCCGGCCTCCTCGACCGCGGACGGCACCTTCCCGGTCTACCTGAAGTACGTGTTCAGCCACATGAAGGGGACCAACCCCGACGGCTCGAAGTACGACGACCCGGTCTGGTACGCGTCCTACTTCAACGGCGGCGACGCGGTGCACCAGTTCGACCGGTACAGCTACGGCTCCTACCAGAGCCTGGGCTGCGTCGAGGTTCCCTACAGCGTCGCCAAGAAGGCCTACCCCTACCTCACCTACGGCAGCCTGGTCACGGTCGAGGGACCGGTGGCCTGAGGGCTTGCTGGCTTAAACACCGCGGGGCGGCCCCTTCTCGGAAGGGACCGCCCCGCGGCTGGTTTTTCGTGACGTGTATTACAGCGGGCGAACTTCCTCCGCCTGGATCCCCTTGGGGCCGCGACCAGCGGTGTACTCGACACGCTGGTTCTCGGTCAGGGTGCGGAAGCCGTCGACCTTAATGGTGGAGTGGTGGACGAAGACGTCGGCGGTGCCGTCGTCCGGGGCAATGAAGCCGTAGCCCTTGTCCGAGTTGAACCACTTCACGGTGCCCTGAGGCATGTACTTCTCCTACATATGACGATTTCGGGAACCCACGGGCGTGCGTCCCGGGTTGCCGCGACTGCTGTCCTTCACCCCGGGTTCTGCTCGTGCGAGCAGAACCCGGCGGACTGCCCGGCCGGGCCGGACGCTGCTTGATGCGGACGCCCGCAGTCGGAATTTCGCTGGCGCTGTGACACGTACACGAAGTTCGTACAACCGGAACCATTTAACCACTCTCGGCTACGGCGTGTTCCCAGCTACCGGAATTACCATCTACCGGACCGCCGCCACCGGCCGCCCGGCACCTTCCCGCAACCTGGCCATACAGTCCGCGAAGCGCGATCCGGGGGTCAGCGCGGCCACTTGCTGGGCCTCGCGGACCGTGTCCACATCGGTGAGTTCGGGCAGCTGGGTAACGCGCAGGCCGGCCTGTTCGAGCCGGGCCAGCTGGCGGGCTCCGGTGTCGCCCTGTGACATCGTGACGCCGAGGATCAGGTGCGGGTCGACCTCGCGCAGGCCGAGCAGCCAGAAGCCGCCGTCCTCGGCCATGCCGAAGGTGGCGTCCGCGGCCCGGGACACCAGCGGCTCGGCCGCCGCGGCCAGCAGGGCCGGGGTCACCTGCGGGGTGTCCATCCCGATCAGCACGACCGGCAGCGGCAGCGTCATCCGCGCGTCGGACAGGGCCCAGGCGATCCGCTCGTCCAGGCCGGCACCGCGCTGGCCGATCACGTCGAAGCCTTTGGGCAGCCAGCGGCCCGGTCGCCCGTCGAGGGCGAGCACGCGACGGGCGACCGTGGCCTGCGATACCGCGGCCAGGGTGTCGGCCAGGCTCGCCTCGGCCAGCGCGGCTGCCTGCAGCGGCGTGAAGGCCGGCGTCAGGCGGGTCTTCACCCGGCCGGGCACGGGCTCCTTGGCGATCACCACGATCTGCACGGGCAGCAGGCGGCGGGCTTTGCTCCAGGGGGGCGCGCCCGCGGGTGCCATTTGCGCGGCGCCGTCGCGGCGGTGCCGGCCGGTGTAGATTTCGGCGGTCATCTCGGTGGTCAGCTCGGCAGTCATCTCGGTGGTCAGCTCGGCGGTCATGAGGTGGCCTGCGTGGCGAAGGCGGGTGCTGGCGTGGCCGGTGCCGGGGTCGCGGCCGGTTTCGGGGTCGCGGCCGGTTTCGTGGCGGGGGTGATGGAGGCGAGCACGCGGCGCATGTCCCTGACGGCGCGGGCGGTGCCGCGGACCGTGCCGGTGACCTTCGACTTGCCGGTCCGCGGGTAGTACGGCACAGTCGTCTCCTGGATCCGCCAGCCGGCCTCGGCGGCGCGGACCACCATCTCCAGCGGGTAGCCAAACCGCCGGTCTTCCAGCGCCAGGGCGAGCAGGGTCTCCCGCCGGGCGGCCCGCATGGGGCCCAGGTCGTGGACGGAGACACCGATCCGCCGACGGAGCTCGGCGGCCAGGACGTGGTTGCCGATCCGGGCGTGCAGCGGCCAGGCGCCCTTGCCTTTCGTGGTTCGCCGGCCCAGCATCAGGTCGACCTCGTCCGCTGCTACCGGGTCCGCCACCCGCGGCAGGTCACTGGGGTCGAACGAGGCGTCGGCGTCCATCACGCAGACGATGTCGCTGCTGGCCGCGAGCAGCCCGGCGTGGCAGGCAGCGCCGAAGCCGCGCTGCGGTACGTACACGACGCGCGCGCCGTGGGCCGCGGCGACGGCGGCCGAACCGTCGGTCGAGCCGTTGTCCGCGACGATGGGCAGGTAGCCGTTCGGCATCCGGGACAGTACCCAGGGCAGCGCGCCCGCCTCGTTCAGGCAGGGCAGGACGACATCGATTTCCATGACAACTGACAGTACTTCCGTGATTGCGCTTTTTCGGCGGGAAAAGCCTGGTGGGACCTTACGAAGGTGTGACGGCGCTCGTTCGGCGGGCGTTCCCCGCCGTGACCGGGCCGGGGCCTTACGAAGGTGTGACGGTGCCGGGGCTGGCAGCCGTTCTTGGTCGTGACCGCGGCGGGCGCGTGGTTGTCTGTGCGGCATGCGCGTACTAGTGACGGGTGCGGCCGGCTTCATCGGCTCGCACATTGCCTCGGTGTTGCGGGAGGCGGGCCATGAGGTCCGCGGCCTGGACTCGCTCACGCCCGCCGTGCACAACGGCAGGCCCGCTGACTGTGACCTCGATCTGGTCGTAGGCGACGTGCGCGACCCGGCGGCGGTGGACCAGGCGCTGGCCGGGATGGACGCGGTCTGCCACCAGGCCGCCATGGTCGGGCTCGGCGTGGACCTGTCCGACCTGCCCCTCTACTCCGACGTCAACGTCACCGGCACCGCGGTGCTGCTCGAGGCGATGGGCCGGCACGGCATCGGCCGGCTGGTCTTCGCGTCCTCGATGGTCGTGTACGGCGAGGGCGCCTACGACTGCGCCGCGCATGGCCGGGTGCGGCCGTCACCCCGGGATCCGGCCGACCTGGCCGCGGGCGTCTTCGAGCCGCGCTGCCCGGTGTGCGGGGATGTCTTGGGGACCACGACCGTGGCGGAGGATGCGCCGCTGGATCCGCGTAACGCGTACGCCATGAGCAAGGTGGCGCAGGAGCACCTGGCGGCCAGCTGGGCCCGGCTTACGGGGGGGTCCGCGGTTGGACTGCGCTAGCACAACGGGTACGGGCCGCGAATGCCGCGCGACACCCCCTACTCCGGCGTGGCCGCGATCTTCCGGTCCCGGCTGGAGAACGGCAGGCCGCCGCTGGTGTTCGAGGACGGCGGGCAGCGCCGGGACTTCGTGCACGTCCGCGACGTGGCGCGGGCGAACCTGCTGGCGCTGGAGCGGGTTTCCGGCGTGGCTGGCGGGCCGGCGCCGGGGTTGGCTGGCGGGCCGGTCTCCGGGCCGGCATCCGGGCTCACGCCGGGGCTTGCCGCCGGGCTGGCGGGAGGTGGGTTGCGGTGCTGCAACGTGGCCAGCGGGGAGCCGCATACGGTGGGCGAGATGGCTTTTGCACTGGCGGAGTCGTTTGGTGCTATCGAGCCGGTGGTGACCGGTGAGTACCGTTTGGGCGACGTCAGGCACATCGTGGCCTCGCCAGCGGGGGCAGCCCGCGACCTGGGCTTCCGGGCGCAGATCGGATTCGCCGCGGGTATGGCCGAGTTCGCCCGGGCCCCGCTGCGCGAGCCCGCCCTGGCCCGCGCCTAGACGTCCGGCGCGGTCGAGGGGCACGACACCAGCGTGGGCAACATGTGAACCATGGGCTCTTCCAGTTACTCGCAACCTCTGTGGTAACGCGTTGGCCGTTCCCCTCGTCTCCTCTCGTCTCTCCCCGCCGCCCTGAAATTCAGTGGTTGTGGCGCCCTACCCAATAGGAGGGTACGTTGCCACAACCACTGAATTTTCGCTGTGGCTGACAGTGCCATTGTTATCTATGTGACTCGAGGGACGATGGCCTGAGGGGTCCGGGTCCGGGGTCCAGATGCAGGTCCGGATGCTGGGGT
>JAJKHX010000117.1 GCA_021154785.1 Nocardiopsis sp. | reverse complement strand
GGGAACTCCACTTCGGCCAGGTAGCTGTGGTGGATGTCGCCGCCGATCACGGTGACCGAGGCGGGCGGGGCCCCGCGTGCGCCGGTGGCCAGTTCAGTCAGCAGGTCCTCGAACCGCTCGAACGACGCGCTGAACGCGGCCCAGTGTTCCAGGTCGAGCTCCTGGCGGACCCGCTCGCTGACCCGGGCCAGGCGGCGGCCCCAGGCGCCGCCGCAGACAGCCTCGTTCCACGCCTCCATCTCGTGGATGCCGGCCGGGAGCAGCAGCGGCAGCGAGCTGGCGATGAGGACGTTGTCCCAGTCGCCGGACACCGACTCGACGACCCACTGCCATTCGGCCTCCCCCGTCACCGACCGGTGGCCTTCCTCGACCTGCCGGCCGGCCCGCGAGTCGATCACGACGACCCGCACCCCGCCGAAGGTGCGCCGGTAGCTCCACTGGATGTCGTTGCCCGGCTGGTCGGCCCGGACGGCGAATTCGCCGAGCAGATCGGCGTGGTCACCGGGCTCCTGCAGCTGCTGCCATAGCTCGTTCTTGGCTAGTTCGGCTGGCGAGAGGTTGCCGAGGTGCTGGTAGATCCAGTAGGTCATGAAGGCACTGCGGATCCGCTCCGGCCACCACGGCTTGGCCGCGTAATCACGGCGCCACGAGGCCGAGGTGTTCCAGTCGTCGTGCACATCGTGATCGTCGAAGATCATCGCGGAGGGGATGACGGACAGCAGCCAGCGCACTGAGGGCTCGGACCAGGCCTCGCGGTACAGGAAGCAGTACTCGGCGAAGCCGGCCACCTCGTAGCCGGGCGGGACGGATGAGCCGCGGGTCTGATCGATATGCTCGCGGGTGGCCGGTCCCGGGTTGTCGGCGTAGACCTGATCGCCGATATGCAGCATCAGGTCGGGCCACTGGTCGTGCGGCGTGTCCTTCAGGTCCAGGGCGAAGGCGACCATCGCGTCGGGACCGTGCTGCTTCAGGTCTTCCTCGGCGCGCTGGCGGGCGCGCCGCGAGCCCTGGCGGTGCCGTGGCATGGGCAGTTCGGCAATCCGGCAGGAACCGTAAGTCAGCCGGAGCGGGCGCCCGGGATCCGTGGTCCGCAGCACGCTCGCCGGGAAGTCCGGGCTGGCGTCCGGCCAGCGGACGATGCCGTCCAGGGTGACCTGGTACTCGTACTCGGCGCCCGGCAGCAGGTCGCCGATCACCACCAGCGCGTAGTGGTGCCCGGCGACCTCGAAGGTCTGCGCCTGGCGGCCGAGGATCTCGACCTGGCAGGCGCGGTCGGTCTCGACCCAGATCGTGGCCTCGGTCTCGGCGACGTAGCGCAGCAGTGGGCCGAGCACGAGTTCAGGCCCCGCATCATGACCGGTAGAGCTGTCCCCATCTGTCATGTGCGCTTCCTACCCCGTCTGGGAACGATCATGACGAAGCGGACCGGGGCGGGATGCCTGCCTCGTTCGGTATCGATGTTGAACTGCCCCGCAGCAGGTACGCGGACCTCACCCGGGCCGGGTTGTCGCGCAGTTCGCTGACCTGGCCGGAGAAACGGATCCGGCCGCCCTCCATGATGTGGGCGCGGTTGGCCAGGCCCAGGGACAGCTCGTCGACGAGCAGGTAGCGGGCGCTCCGATCCGTGACGGCCGGAGGCCGCGATCCCGTACCGGTTGGATGCAGATCAGGATGCCGAACGGGTGGCGTTCGATGCCCATGCCGGGACGATGCCCCATCATCCGGCACCCAACCGGGGCAGCATCGCGACTGCTGAGGCTTAGGTGACCAGTGCCCGGTTCCGTTATCCGCTCCGCCGGGGTCGGTGGCGCACCGGGTACGCAAGTAGGTACCCAGGGGTACACCCACTCCGGCGGGGCCGGCGTCAGGAGAGGCCGGCGGCGGTGCGCAGGGCGGTGGCTTTGTCGGTGTTCTCCCAGGTGAAACCTTCTTCGTCGCGGCCGAAGTGGCCGTAGGCGGCGGTCTGCCGGTAGACCGGGCGGCGCAGGTTCAGCGCCTCGACCAGGGCGGCGGGCCGCAGGTCGAAATGGTCGCGGACCAGGGCGGACAGTTCGGGCCGGCCGATCTTCTCGGTGCCGAAGGTCTCGATCAGCAGGGATAGCGGCCGGGCCACCCCGATCGCGTAGGCGACCTGGACCTCAGCCCGGTCGGCCAGCCCGGCAGCCACGATGTTCTTGGCCACGTGGCGCGCCGCGTAGGAGGCCGAACGGTCCACCTTGCTCGGGTCCTTGCCCGAGAACGCGCCGCCGCCGTGCCGGGCGAACCCGCCGTAGGTGTCCACGATGATCTTGCGGCCGGTCAGGCCGGTGTCGCCGACCGGGCCGCCGATCACGAACCGGCCGGTCGGGTTGACGTAGAACTCCTCACGCAAGGCGGCGGGGTCGTACAGGCCGGGCGGCAGCGCCTGGGTCACGACCTGCTCCCACAGCGCGTCGGGCAACTTGGCCTCCACCCCGTCCTCGTGCTGGGTCGAGATGAGGACCTTCTCCACGC
The DNA here is from genome assembly GCA_021154785.1 of Nocardiopsis sp. GTDB lineage: Bacteria > Actinomycetota > Actinomycetes > Streptosporangiales > Streptosporangiaceae > Palsa-504. The sequence goes on along the minus strand of JAJKHX010000117.1, from coordinate 14,199 downwards.
CGGCCGGCTTGCCGTCGGCGTCGTAGCGCACCGTGACCTGGGTCTTGCCGTCCGGGCGGAGGCCGGGCACCAGCCCGTTGCGCCGTACCTCGGCGAGCCGCCGGGAGAGCTTGTGGGCGAGCAGGATCGGCATCGGCATGAGCTCGGGCGTCTCGTTGCTGGCGTAGCCGAACATCATGCCCTGGTCCCCCGCGCCGGCCAGGTCGAACGGGTCGGTGCTGCCCGAGCGCCGGTCGTGGGACTCGTCGACGCCGCGGGCGATGTCGGGCGACTGCCGGTCCAGGGCGGTGATCACGCCGACCGCGTTGCCGTCGAAGCCGAAGTCGCCGGTGTCGTAGCCGATATCGCAGATCACCTGGCGGGCGATGGCGGCGAAATCGAGCACCGCCTTGGTGGTGATCTCGCCGGCCAGCACCACGAGCCCGGTCGTCAGCAGCGTCTCGACCGCGACCCGGGACGCCGGGTCCACGGCCAGCGCGGCATCCACGATCGCGTCGGACATCTGGTCCGCCACCTTGTCCGGGTGACCCTCGGTCCCGGATTCTGAGGTGAACAGGAACCCGCTCTCGGCACTCATCTCGTCGTTTCTCCTAGTTCGGCTCTGACCTGGGCAGCCCCGGCCACCATGGCCCGGAGCTTGCGCCTGGCCACGTCGGGCGCGAGGTGCCGCAGCCCGCAGTCGGGATTGATCATCAGGCGGTCGGCGGGCACGTACTCCAGTGCCCGCCTGATCCGGGAGGCGACCAGCTCGGGCGCCTCCACCTCCGGGTTCTTGACGTCGATTACGCCCAGGCCGAGCCACCGGTCCCAGTCGTACTGCTTGATCAGCCGCAGGTCGTCCAGGCCCTTGCGGGCGAACTCGAGGACGATCTGGTCCACCCGGGCGGCCTTCACCGCGGGGAACAGGAAGTCGTAGTGGCCCTCAAAGGACGGGCGCGCGTACCGGTTGCCGTAGCACACGTGCAGCGCCCAGCTGACCGGCACGTCCTCGGTCACGATGTTGACCGCCTCGACCGCGAGATCGACCTGCTCGGGGTACCCGGCCAGGAACGGCTCGTCGATCTGCAGCAGATCGGCGCCCGCCGCGGCTAGCTCTCGCGCCTCGGCGTTGAGCCGGCGGGCCAGCGCGCGGACCAGCTCGCCGGGCTCGGCGTAGGCCTCGTCGCGGATCCGCCGGGACAGCGAGAACGGGCCGGTGAAGGAGAACTTCACCGGTTTGGCGGTGAGCTGGCGGGTGAACCGGAAGTCCGCCGCCAGGCCCAGGCTGGTGCTGGCGTCCGTGCCTTCCTTGTCACCGGCAAGCTCGGGCAGCGGCCGGGTGACTTCCGCGTCGTAGTAGTCGAAGTAGTCGGCCTTGGCGCGCTGCGGGATGTGCACCCCGGGGATCCGGGCCAGGAAGTAGTCGACGTCGTTGTCCCGGCGCAGCTCGCCGTCGGAGACGATGTCGATGCCGGCCAGCTCCTGGTCCTTGACCGCGGCCTTGATGGCCACCTCGTTGATCTCGGTGAGGTGCTGCGCGCTGATCCGGCGCTGGTAGTACTCGGTTTTCAGCCGCTCCAGCCATTCCGGCACCGAGTACGAGCCCACCACCGTGGTCGGGAGCAGCACCATCGGCCCTAATCCCTCGCCTGCGCGGTCAGCGTGGTGATGTTCGAACCCGGCCGCTGCCGGAACGGCGTGTACTCGACCCCGAACCCGCGGCGGCTCGCGACCAGCTGGAGCAGCGGCCCGTTCACCCAGTTGACCACGGACCCGTCGTACTTGCCGGGGCCGTAGAACCCGGTCCGGTACTGCTGGCTGCTGGTCAGGAACAGGTCGTGGCACTGCACCCGGCCGTACGGGTGGAGCAGGGGCAGCGTCCCGGTGAAGCTGCCGAGCGCGCCGTTGCTGACGTGCATCCTGACGTCGCCGTCTCCCTCGATCAGCGGGCGGAGGATCTCGCCGGTCAGCGTGGGCGTGATCTGGTAGCTGTCCAGGCCTTCCAGCGGGACGTAGCGTTCCCGCAGCCGGAGCGCCTCCCAGGTGGCCTGCCAGAACGCGACCGCCTGGCCGGGGTCGGCGCAGTTGCCCGGGGAGGCTTCGCTGAGCAGCTCGGGCCCGATCCGCAGCAGCCGGTCGATGAGCGTGACGAGCTCGTCGCGGCGGCAGCTGAGCTGGCGGGCGATCCGGTCGGCATCGTCTTCGGCCAGGTAAGCCTGCGTCTCGACCTGGTAGGTACGTCCGTGGATGCTGGCCAGCTCGTCGGTGGGCAGGTTGTCGTACACGTTGGAGATGTAGACCAGGAAGGCCTTGCCGGCCAGGAAGCCGAGGGTGACGGACGGCCGGGTGGCCTCCACCACCAGCGCGCTGACCCGTTCGCTGTGGTGGGCCACGGCCTGCCGGGCCCGGTCGAGCACGTGCGGGGAGTAATCGCCCATCAGGTAGCGGAGCCGGTGGTAGTACTCGCGCCCGTGCCTGCGGTCGAGCTGGAGGAACTCATCGAGCCAGGTGCGGGCCTGGCTGCCGTTGCCGACGCCGAGCTCCAGGATGTACAGCTCCTCGGGCAGCGCGCGGCGCGCGGCGAGCTCGTCCCAGATCCGGAAGAGCTCCAGGATCAGCTCCCGGGCGGCCTCGGCGTTCCGTGCGTCGCTCTCGCCGCCGGGCAGCGACTGCTCGTACTCCCGGCCGGTGGCCTGCTCCCAGCCGGACAGCGCCTGCCAGTACAGCTGGTTGAACCGCCAGATGCAGCTGTCCCGGCCGGTGACCCAGGGCTCGAGGGCGACCCCGGGCTGGTCCCCGGGCCCGCTGAGCGCCTGCTTGACGCGCGCGGCCAGGTGCTCCGGGTCGAGATCACCGCAGCGGCGCAGGTCGAAGGCGATCTCGGTGTCGGTATCCCCGACCGGCCGGCCGACCACGGGCTCACGGAAGTTCTGCTTGTACTGGATCCAGTCGCAGACCACGCGGAGGCTGGCCAGGTCGGCGGGCGAGGCGCAGACCGCCTCCAGGATCGGGCCGACGGCCGCCCGGGCCGCGGCGGACTCCCGCAGCTTCCTGACCGGCCGCAGGTCAACGTCCACCGGGTACCGTCCGGACGCCCGCCTGGTCGAGGATGCCGGGTACCGCCTGCTCGTTGCCCGCCATGAACAGGTGCACCCCGGCCACGCCCTCGATCGCGCGCAGTTGCTGGATAGTCTCGGCGGCGAGCCGCGCGCCCTCGGCGGCCGTCTGGTCGGACGGGACCGCGCGGAGCCTGCGGTACACGTCGTCGGGCACCGTCACGCCGGGCAGCTTGTCCCGGATGAAGTCCAGTCCGCCGCGGGACCTGACCGCGCCGACGCCGGCCAGGATGGAGCACCGCTCGTGCAGGCCGAGGTCGCGGACCTGCGCCATCCACTGGCCGAAGGCCGCGATGTCGAAGACGAACTGGGTCTGCACGAACTGCGCTCCGGCGTCGACTTTCTGGCCGAGGCGCGCGGCCCCGGACCCGTCCGGCGTCGCGACCGGGTTGTCCACCGCACCGAGGAAAAAGCCGGGCGGCGGGTCCAGCTTGCGGCCGGTCAGCACGGCCCCCTGGTCCCGCATGTGCCGCAGGGTCCAGAGCAGCTGGACGCTGTCCAGGTCGAAGACCGGCTTGGCCTCCGGGTGGTCACCGGACTTCGGGTGGTCCCCCGTCATCAGCAAGATGTTGCGGATGCCCAGCGCGGACGCCCCGAGCGCGTCGGACTGAAGCGCGATCCGGTTGCGGTCCCGGCAGGTCATCTGCATGACTGGCTCGAGCCCGGCGGCGAGCGTGGCCAGGCTGCCCGCCCAGCTGGCCATCCGGACGTTCGCGCCCTGGTTGTCGGTGACGTTGACCGCGTCGACCCAGTCCCGCAGCAGCCCGGCCGTCTCCGTTACCGAGGCGGTGCTCGCGCCGCGGGGCGGGCTGATCTCGGCGGTGATCGCGAAGGCACCCGACGCCAGCCGGTCACTCAGGCCGCTCATCCGCCCCCCATGACCCGCTGACGGTTCCTGCTAGGCCCATATCGTCAGTATCGCCCGCAACAGCGGGCCACAACCTGCCGGCCCCGGCGGGAACGGGCGGCCGGGCGGTCAAGAGGCCGTCCGGGTGAACGCCAATTGTGTCCGGAGCCTATTTACGCGCCGGTTACAAATGCATTCCATCCGGCTTTCGCGGATCACACCGCATCTCATGATGTATATGCTCGGTCAGGACCGTCGTGAAAGCAACGACGGCCGCCACAAGCTTTCCCGCCAGCTCGTTGTGACCAGCGACAACCCGATCCCGGGTTAATCCGCCAAAACGATCGGCCAATAGCCGGAGAGCACAAGTTTTTATTGCCGGATTTGTGGCCTGGCTCAGATTGCTATCGCGCTGACGGCCGTGGTCTCCGCTACCGGGGCTAGCCGGGGCAGGGGCCGGGACAGGGTGTAGATCCCGCCGAACACCTCGGCCAGGTCGTCCAGGTTCGCCCCGGTTTTCACGGCCACGATGAGGATCGCGTCCGCGGCCAGGCGGCAGTCCTCGGGGAGCTTGTCGGTCCAGCCGCAGATGGCCCGGGCCACGGACTCGGACAGCAGGTGGCCCTCGGCCAGCGCCTCGGCGACCTGCGGGTGCGCGGCCGCCCGGCGGACCCAGGCGGCGTGACCGGTAGCGGCGCCCGTGGTGATGCCGGTCTCGCGGATCAGCCAGGCTCGCGGACTGAAGCCCGCCGCGCCGGCGCGGCTCTGGCCGGAGGCGAGCGCGCCGAGGACGGACGCGCGGGCCGCGGTCTCGATCGCGTGCAGCCGCTCCAGCGCCCGCAGGCACTGCGCCTGGGTCTCGGCCGCCATCGCGGTCGCGTCCGCTGCGGCCAGGTATCCCATCGCGGCCCTCAGCATCCCCAGCGCCTCCTCGGGACTGCGCGGTGATGCCACGCTGTGCATAGCGATATGCCGCCTCCTCGCGGAATGCCCGTCGGGCTGCTTAACGCTGTCTTCTTCGCACTGCCCTCGAACCCTCAACAGCTAGTTCGATTCTAGCGGTCGGCTAGGACATTTTCCGGAGCAGCGAAGCACGAGGGTGACCGGTCATGGTGGGGCGAGCACAATGGGCGGTATACGCCGTAGATCGTTGTTCCTGGTGCCAGCGGTAACCGCGGGGTGACCGCCGCCACCTATCGCTCATGTGCGCAAGCGGCCGGGTTCTTCGCGCAGGGCTTCGCCTTCACCGGCGGCCAGACCCGGGGCTGCGTGCCGCTCGACGTGCGGGTCGGCCACCAGCCACGGGTACGGCACCTCACGCTCTCGCTGTTCGCCGGTTCCTGCTCCGGCTAGCCCGGACGGGGCTCGTCAGAGGTCTATGACCTGCCCTTCGGTGGCGACGTCGACGTCCGGATCGGAACCGAAGCGGGCCGCGAGCAAGTCGAGCTCGTCGTCGGTCCGGTCCGGCTTGTGGTGGGCCAGCAGGACCCTCCCGGCGCCGGCCCGCCGGGCCAGGCTCACCGCGTAGTCCGCCGCCGGATGGCCGAACGACGCCTGCGCCGCGACCTCGTCCGGGCGCAGGAACGCGTCGTGGATCAGCAGGTCCGCGCCGGCCGCCAGGGCCAGCGCGTCGGGATGGTACTCACCCCAGCCCTCCGGGCCCGGGCCCAGAGCCGTCGGGCAGTGATCGGGAATGTAGGCCACCGCCGAGTGCCCGTCGCTGACCCGGTACCCGAACGTCCGGCCGCCCTTGTGCGGGACCTCACGCGCTTCCACGGTGAAACCTTCGGCCTTGAAGGTGCCCGGCGCCACGGCGCCGAACGACCACTCCCCGCGCAGGCCGCGCGGGGTTATCGGGAAATGCGGCGGGGACATCCCCTCCGCCAGCACCTCCTCCGCACCTGCATTCCCCTCTCTCCGGGACCCCGGCTGCGGCTCCTGTTCGGGCAGCAGCAGGTTGACGCGGGCGTCTTCGCGGTCGCCGCCGGCGAAGAACGGCAGCCCGTGAACGTGGTCCCAGTGCAGGTGCGTGAGGATGATGGTGCCGGCGAACGGCTCGCCGCGCAGCAGTCCGGTAGCCCGGCGCAGGCCGGTGCCGGCGTCCAGGATCAGACTCGGTGCCGCGGTATCGTCCGGGGCGATCGCCACGCACGAGGTGTGGCCGCCGTAGCGGACGAACTCGGCGCCCGGCGCGGGAGTGGAGCCGCGGACGCCGCATAGGTAGATGCGCACACTCAGCCTCGTACGCCCTCTTCGCGCCGGTGCCCGGTGGACAGCTCGGCGAGGTCGGACAGGTCGAGCTGCACGGCCGGGACCGACGCGACCCGGCACTTGGTCACGGCCACCAGGGTGGACGTCCTGGTGCCTCCCTCCAGCGCGGCGCGCTCGCCGAGCATGGCTCCCGGCCCGTATTCCGCCAGCCGCTCCCCGTCCCGCTCGACCCGGATGATCCCGTCGAGGATCAGGTAGACGTCGTGGCCGAAGTCGCCCTGGCGGACCAGTTCGGCACCGGGCTCCAGGCGGCTGATCTGCGGCCGGGCGGCGCCGTGCATGAGCTGCACCGACAGGACCTGCTCGAGGGCGGTTTCGACCGCGGTGACCAGGGCCGGGGAATCCTCGTCACCCCAGGGCGTGTGGCGGCCGAATGACACCCGCGCCCAGTTCGCGTAGTCGGTCAGGCCGGACTTGTGGCCGAGCCGCCCGCCGTCGTCGTAGATCCAGTGCCGGGGGAAGCGGCTGGCCCCGGTGACCTCGTACTCGGCCCGGCCGTCGGCGTGCAGGGTGAGCGACAGCGTGGTCCATACCAGCGGCGACTGCCACTGGATGAACGGCCGCCGCCGTACCGGCCGCGGAGCGGGGATGGCGGTCCGGCCGCCGGTCGTCTGGACGAAGCGCATCCAGGTTTCGCCTCGCTCCGGCGGCCGCTGGAGGTCAGGCAGCGACACGGCCTGGAAGGTGTGGCGCAGGCCCGCCAGCTTCAGGGTGGTGGCGCCCATCAGGCCGCCGCCGCTGTAGCCGCCGTCGGTGATGCGGCCGGAGCCGTCCACGTTGATCCAGGCCCGGAGCAGGTTCCCGAACCGGAACCGGTCCGCCGCCCGAAGTTCCTCGAGGTCGGTGATCTCCGCGGGCGGCGGGTCGTCGTAGTGGGTGAAGCCGGAGTCGAATGCGGCCCGGCTCACACCGGTGACCGCCTCGGACGGGATCCAGGACAGTGAGGTGACAGAGCTTTCGTATCGCATGACACCGATGCTCGTACTCCGCGGACCCGCGCGGCAGGGTGCTGGCCGCTTGTTCGGCGGCGTGCTACCACCACCCGCTTAACGCATGCCTGCCTACTGGTAGGAAAGCGGCTGACCGGCCGAAACTAAGCAGGTGGAAGAAAATGGCTCGGGCTCGCACGGCCCGATTCGGGTTTTCCTCGCCGACGACAACCTGATCGTCCGTGAGGGGGTCCGTGCGCTGATCAACGCCCGCAAGGACCTGGACGTGGTGGGGGTGGCCGCCGACTACGACGAGCTGGTGAGCGGCGCCGAGGCGACCCGCCCGCAGGTGCTCGTCACCGACATCCGGATGCCGCCGACCTTCACCCGCGAGGGCATCGACGCCGCCCGGGAGGTGCGCAAGCGCCACCCGGGGACCGGGGTCGTGGTGCTCTCGCAGTACGAGGACCCGGAGTACGCGATCTCGCTGCTGGCCGAGGGCTCGTCCGGCTACGGCTACCTGCTCAAGGACCGGGTGGCCGAGGGCAGCCAGCTGGTCGACGCGATCCGGACGGTCGCGACCGGCGGCACCGCCCTCGACCCTTCGATCGTGGCGGCCCTGGTGGACCCGGTTGTCCCGCAAGGCGGCCTGGCGCCGGCCGAGGAGGAATTGCTGGGGATGGTCGCGGCGGGCAAGACGATCAAGGCGATCGCCGCCGCCCGCCGGGTCCCGCCGGAGACGGTCGCCAAGGAGGTCGACGCGGTCTTCGTCAAGCTGGCCGAGGATGTGTCATCGGGCAGCGGCAGCGCGCTGCAGCGGCTGCGCCAGCTGCACCAGGCCATCGTGGACCGGGAGGAGCAGGGCGAGACGCTGTCCCGGCTGCTGCCGAGCGGGCTGGCCGAGAAGCTCCGGCTGGAACGGCCAGACATCGGAGAGACCGAACGGGTGGTTGTCACCGTCCTGATGAGTGACATCCGCTCATATTCGACCATCGCCGAGCACGCCGACCCGAGTCAGCTGGCCGGGCAGCTCAACACCCATCGCGCCGCGATGAACCAGGCCATCCTGGGCCAGTCCGGCACCGTGATGCAGTTCGTCGGCGACGCGGTGATGGCGGTCTTCGGCGCGCCGTTCCCGCAGACCGACCACGCCGACCGCGCGGTCGCCGCGGCGCTGGACATGCACGCCCTGCAGGCGGAGATCAACAGCCGCTGGCGCGCCGCTGACCTGCCCCCCTTCGGCCTCGGGCTCGGCCTGTCGACCGGCGAGGCGGCGGCGGCCCTGCTCGGCTCGGCCGAGCGGCTCGAATACACGCTGGTAGGAGACACCGTGAACATGTCCCAGCGCTTGCAGCAACTGGCCGACCCCGGAGAGACTGTGTTGTCTGAAGCTACGTTCAAGGCGCTGCGCACGCAAGTGCAAGCCAGTGCTCTCGAAGCGCAGCGGGTCAAGGGACGCGATACTCCGGTCTACGCCTACAAGATCGACAAGGTTGGGGAATGATGAGCGAGAACCTGGGGCCGGCGATGGTCAGCGAGATTCGTCCCGCACTGACCGTACGCGGCGTCCGGAAGACCTTCGAGGCCGAGAACGCGCCGGTCCGCGCCCTGCGCGGAGTGAACCTGACGATCGGGACGGGCGACTTCGCCGCCCTGATGGGCCCTTCGGGCTGCGGCAAGTCCACCTTGCTGAACCTGGTGGCCGGGCTCGAGGTGCCCGACGAGGGCGAGATCACGGTGGCCGGCGAGCCGGTGACCGGGCGGACCGAGGACGAGCTGGCCCGGATGCGCCGCCGCCACGTGGGCCTGGTCTTCCAGTTCTTCAACCTGCTCGAGGGCATGACCGTGCTGGAGAACGTGGCCCTGCCCGCGGTCATCGCGGGCCGCAAGCGGAAGATGGCGGAGACCCGGGCCCGGGACCTGCTCGACCTGCTTGGCATCGGCGACAAGGCCGCGGCCGTCCCCGGCGTGCTGTCCGGCGGCCAGCGGCAGCGCCTCGCCATCGCCCGCGCCCTGGCCAACGAGCCCACCCTGCTGCTGGCCGACGAGCCGACCGGGGCGCTCGACTCCGAAGGCGGGCATGAGGTGATCGAGCTGATGCGGCGGCTGCACCGCGGCGGCCAGACCATCATCTTGGTCACTCACGACGCGGACGTGGCCGCGGCGGCGGAGCGGGTCGTGCGGATGCGCGATGGCCGGATCGTCGATTCCGAGCCCGCGGTCGGTGAGAGCGCCGTCATCGGGGCGCGGTGACCATGGACCCCGCCGTCCCGACCCGCGCCGGGAGCCGGGGGCACAGCTGGACCCGCCAGGCCGTCCCCGGGCTGCTCGGGCCGGCGGCCACGGCGGTCGTCGCGGCCGCCGGGCTGCGAGTACCCGGCCTGGGGGTGATCGACGCGTTCGGCTTCGCCCTGGCCATCGCCTGGGCGACCGCCGGCCTGGTCGTCGCCCGGTCGGCGGACCGCACCGCGGCCCCCCTGATCGGGCTGGGCGCGCTGGCCGGCACGGTCGGGCTCACCGCGGCCCGGATCGGGGCGTCGGAGGGGGACGCCCACGGCCCGGCCCGGGTGCTGGCCACGCTGGCCGGATGCGGTGTCATCGCGGTCAGCTTCCACTACCTGCTCGCGCTGCCCGACGGCCGTCTCGGCCGCCCGGGACGGCGGATCATGGCGGCCCTCGGCTACGCCAGCGCGGCCGGCATCGGAGTCGGGCTGGCGGTGGCCGGCCATCCGTTCACGGTGACGGCGGGCGCGGTGATCTGGCCGCTCGCGGTGGCGTGCGCGCTCCCTGCCACCCGGCTGCGGTACCTGCAGACGGCGGGCCGCGACAAGGAGCGGCTGCAGTGGCTGGGGGCCGGCCTGGTGATCGCCGCCAGCGTGGCCTTGACCAGCGCGGTCCTGCACCTGCTGGTGGACTGGCCAGGCCCGGCGGACGCGGTGGCGGCGGGCGCCGCCCTGGTCGTACCGCTGGCCGTGATGGCGGCGGAGTTCGCGCCGCTGGCGCGGCACGGCGGCCAGGTCCTCGTGCAGGCGCTGACGGTCGCGGGCTCGGGCGCCATCGTCGCGGCCATCTACCTGGTGATCGTGCTCGGCCTCGGGAACGCGCCCTTGACCGGCGAGGACCGCCGGATCCTCGGCATGTCCATGCTGGCGGCCGCGGTGGCGGTGATCGGCTTCCTGCCCGCCCGGGGCCGCCTGGTGGCGTCGGCCACCCGGTTCGTGTACGGCACCCGGGAGGCTCCCGGCGAGTCGCTGCGCACGTTCGGCAGCCGGATGACCCGCGCCGTGGCCATGGATGAGCTGCTCCTGCAGCTGGCCGAGTCGCTGCGCAAGACCATGCAGCTGACCTGTGCCGAGATCTACACCGGCCTGGGTGACGTGCTGGAGCGCGCGGTGTCAGTGCCCGACGCGGACCCGAAGTCGATCGTGCTGACCGACCGCGAGCGCCCGGTCGTGGCCCGCGCCGGGGTATCGGGCAGCGCGTGGGCCTCGGTCTGGCTGCCATCCCTGCTGGACGGGCGCGAGCAGGCCCAGCTGCGGGTGGCGCCGATCAGCCACGCGGGCGAACTGCTCGGCCTCATCGTGGTAGAGCGGCCTGCCCGCGCCGATACCTTCACCGACGAGGACGACCGGGTGCTGACCGAGCTGGCCCGCCAGGCCGGCCTGGCCTTCCACAATTCCCAGCTCGACTCGGCGCTGCAGACGACGCTGGACGCGCTGCGCAAGCAGGCGGACGAGCTGCGCGAGTCCCGGGCCCGCGTCGTGGCCAGCGGGGACGCCGAACGGCGGCGGGTGGAACGCAACCTGCACGACGGCGCCCAGCAGCACCTCGTAGCACTGGCCATCAACCTCCGGCTGACCCGCGACATCGTGGCCGAGGATCCCGAGGGGGCGGGCGAGATGCTCGGCCAGCTGGCCGAGGACGTGCAGGCGACGATCAAGGAGCTGCGCGAGCTCGCCCACGGGATCTACCCGCCGCTGCTGGCCGACAACGGCCTCGGCGACGCGCTGCGCGCCGCCGCCAGCCGGAGCCCGCTCACTGTCCGGGTGGCCGTGGCCGACGAGGTAGGCCGGTACTCGGCCGAGATGGAGGCCGCGATCTACTTCGCCTGCATGGAGGCCCTGCAGAACGCGGCCAAGCACGCCCCGGGCGCCACGGTGGACCTGCGGCTGTGGACCGAATCGGGCGGCCTGCTGTTCTCGGTCGCCGACGACGGTCCCGGATACGACGCCGCGGTGGCCCGGCGCGGCCACGGTTACATCAACATGGCCGACCGGCTCGGCGCCATCGGCGGTACCGTCCGCTGGGACTCCGTCCCCGGCCACGGCTCCTCCGTCAGCGGCTCCGTCCCCCTGGTCGCTTAGATTCACCTGGTAGCCCGTGAGCCATCAGCGGGGTGGATCGGGATTACCGGTGGATCCGGTAAGTGATAGGGAGTTACATCAAATTCTCCATCAATAATGGAGTATCGCGCTCGTGCAACTGCCCCAGCAAACGCACCAGCACCATCTCCACGCGGGACTTTCAACGGCTCGATGCTCCATCGATCCGGTAATAGCCGGCTCTATGCTCCATCGATCCGGCACCCGGGCGGATCGGCCAGGGGGATGCGGCCACGGAGCGGCGGGGTCACGACAGCGCGGAGCGCGTGGTGAGGGCAACGCGGAAGGCGTGGCGAGGTAACGGGGCGAGGGCGGCTAACAGGGTGGCGAAGGGGGTGGTGGTGCGGTTCTCCCAGAGCTGGCGGAGGGCGTCGGCGCCGAAGTGCTCCTTGTTGATGTAGGCGCGGGCGCCGCTGGTGGGGGCGCCGGGGGGCAGGTCGGTCACGTCGTGGGTGGAGCAGAGGAAGACCACGACGTCCGGGTGGGCCTCCACGATGCGGCGGGTGGCCTCGATGCCGTTCATCTCGGGCATGTTGATGTCCATCAGCACCAGCGCCGGATGCACCTCGTCCACCAGCGTGATGGCCTCGGAGCCGCTTTTCGCCTCGCCTGCCAGCTGGAAGCACGGCAGGCGGCGGAGCACGGCCTTGACCGCGAAACGGAACGGGGCCTGGTCATCGACGATGAGGACGGTGGGTACTGGGAGCGGACTGGTCACACTTCCAGCCTGGCACGGTTCCCGGGCGTCCGGCAGTGTGCTGGCATCCCCGTCTCGGGGGGGTCAGCCTCCCTGGCCCCGGCCCATGAACAGCAGCACCGCCATGACCCGGCGGTTCACGTCTTTTTCCTCGCTCAGCCCGAGCTTGGCGAAGATCGAGTTGGTGTGCTTCTCCACCGCCCGCTCGGACACCATCACCGCGGCGGCAATCGCGGCGTTGTTCTTGCCCTGGGCCATCTCGGCCAGGATCTGCGTCTCCCTCGCGGTCAGGGTGTCCAGGCTGGACGCGCCCGGGTGGGAACGCGACTTCACCAGCTCGTCCACCACGAGCGGGTCGATGACCGAACCGCCGCTGGCCACGGCGCGGATGGCCCGCACCAGGTCGTCCACGCTGGCCACCCGCTCCTTGAGCAGGTAGGCGCGGCCCGAGGAACCGTGCTCGAGCAGGGCCACCGCGTAGGCCGGGGCGGTGTACTGGCTCAGCACCACCACGCCGACTCGCGGGCGGTGCTCACGGAGCCAGGCGGCAGCCTGGATGCCCTCGTCGCGGCCGGTGGGCGGCATCCGGATGTCGGTGATCACGACGTCCGGCTCGCTGCTCTCGATGACGGCGAGCAGCTCCGGCAGATCCGACGCGGTGCCGACGATCTCGAAGTCCGGCTGGGCGGAGACCAGCCGGGCGACGCCCTCCCGCAGCAGGACGTTGTCCTCGGCCAGCGCGACCCGGATGCTACTCATGGCGCCTGATCGTAGCGCGACGGGTACTTACTCGGTGCGCAGGATGTGGGCGGTGCGCAGCCGGGCGGCGCGGCGGGCGGGCCAGGCGGCCAGCAGGTTGGCGGCCACCAGGGCCACCGGCACGACGAGCAGCAGCGCCAGCGCGGCCAGCGGCGGCTGGTAGGCCAGCGGCATCGTGTCGGCCGCGGCGTGCCACAGGACCCGGCCGAGGGCGAAGCCCAGCGGGATCCCGAAGATGATCCCGATGACCGCCAGCAGGGTCGCCTGGGTGCCGATGACCAGCCGGGACTGCCCCCGGGTAAGGCCGAGGGCACGCAGCACGGCCAGCTCGTGGCCGCGACGGCTGACCGCGATGGACAGGGCGTGCCCGACGGCCCCGACCGCCAGCACGGCCAGGAAGGCGCTCAGCGCCAGCGGCAGCACGGCCACGTCCTTGATGATCTGGGCCTGGGACAGCGGATCCGGCGGCACGAAGGGGAACGCCTGGCCGCCCTTGATGGTCTTCTCCGTCTTGTCCAGGCGGGCGGCTACCGCCTGGACGTCCGCGCCCGGCCGCAGGGAGAGCACGGCGAGATGGAACTTGAAGGCGAAGTGGGCGCCCCGGAACAGCCGGTCGTACCCGGCCGGGGTGAGCCACGCGCCCTGGTCGTACTCGTTGTGCGGCCCGGCCGGCACGAAGCCGATCCCGGTCACGGTCACGGGCTTGACCCCGGCGGCGCCGGACAGCCGGACCACCGAGCCGGTCGCCGCGTGCATCTGGCTGGCGGTCGTGGGGGCCAGCACGATCTCACCCGCCGCGGCCGGCATCCGCCCGCTGATGAGGACCGTGGGCACCTGCTTGCCCCCCACCGCGTCGTAGGTGTAGCTCTCCACCGAGACCTGGCCGGATTGCGCGCCGCCGACGCGCGCGTCGTCGACGCCGGTGACGTCCGGGTCCCGGGCCACGGCCCGCAGGACCTGGCTCGCCGGGCCGAAGTCCTGCCCCGACAGGCCGAGGAACGCGCCGAGCTGCCAGGTCTGGCCGAAGCGGGCCGGGTTGGCGGCCGCGTCGGAAACTCCCGCCGAGAAGGTAAAGGCGGCCAGCACACCTAGCACGCCAGCCACGGCACCCAGCAGGGCGGGCCGCACCGGCACCGCCGCGCGACCGCGCCCCGGCTCGAGCGCGAACCGGGCGCCCACCACCACCGGCACGCCGAGCCCGGCGGCCGCGGCGGCCGCC
>JAJKHX010000116.1 GCA_021154785.1 Nocardiopsis sp. | reverse complement strand
TGGCCGCGGTCGACCCGCTCCTTCGACAGCGCGATCAGCGGGCGCATGTAACCGTCGAGCTTGTCCTTGGGGCAGTGGTCGGTGTGCAGCGCGATGTGCACCGGGTACCTGTCCGCGACCACGTGCGCGAACTCGGCCAGCGCGGACGCGCCGGTCACCATGTCCTTGACCGGCTGGCCGGACAGGTACTCGGCGCCGCCAGTGGAAATCTGGACGATCCCGTCACTGCCGGCGTCGGCGAACCCCTTCAGCGCGGCGTTCAGCGTCTGGGTCGAGGTGACGTTGATGGCCGGGAAGGCGAAACCCTGCTGTTTCGCGGTGTCCAGCATCTGCGCGTAGACCTCAGGGGTCGCGATAGGCATGACCTTATACTCCCTCGGGGCAGTGAACGTGCCCTCACTCTAGACATCTGGATCTGGCTACTCCAGGGACCTTCGGCCCCCGGGGACGTGAAGCGCGCATGAAGATGCGCCCGGGCAGTGCCGGTTATGCGGTACAACCTAAGCCATGGAGAGCTTTCTCGCCGATCACGGAATCTACGCGATCATCCTGCTCGGCTTCGTGGAGGCGTGCTGCCTCCCGATCCCGTCCGAGGTCACGTTCGGGTTCGGCGGAGTGCTCGCCTACCAAGGACATCTTAACCTCGCCCAGGTCATCATCATCGGCTCGCTGGCCGAGCTCGCCGGGTCGTACGCCTCCTACTTCGTCGGCCGGCTCGGCGGGCGCCCGCTGGTGCACAAGCTCGGGCGTTATGTCCTGGTCACCGAGTCCGACGTGAACCGGGCCGAGCGCTTCCTCGAGGGCCGCGGGGCCTGGGCCATACCGGTGGGCCGGATGCTCCCGTTCGTCCGCGCGTTCATCTCGATCGTGGCCGGCCTGGTGCGCGTCCCGCCGGTCCGCTTCGGAGTGCTGAGCCTGATCGGCACCCTGCTCTACGCGACCGCGCTGGCCTCGATCGGGTACGAGCTCGGCAGCGCCTGGGAGAGCGTCAACAAGGGCCTGACCTACGTCGGCTACGTCCTGTTCGCCCTCATCGTCGTCGCCATCGTCGGCTTCGTCTTCTACCGCCTGCGCCAGTTCCGTCGCGAAGACCGCCTCCGCCGCTCCGGCCCAGTCCTCCCAGGCGCCGGTGTTCCAGGTTCCGGTGTTCCTGATTCCGGCGCTGACGCCGCTGCTGACGCCGGCTTTACCGCAGGTCCGGCTAACGGCCCGGCCGCAGAGCGCCCCGCCAAGCCCCACTCCCACCGCGCCAGCTAGCCCCCGCCTCACTTCCCCCGCGTACCTCACTGCCCGGCTACCGCGCCACGGCTAGCCTCGCCCCTATCGCCGAGCCACGCGCTAGCTAGCCTCGTCTGCGGCTGTAGTCCCAACTCCACCAAGTGGCCGCGTTCGACGAGTACACGCGCCCGCCGCCAGCGACATCAGTAAGTCTCGCTAACCTATTCGGTCACATCCGCATCTATACGGCGGGTTTCGCTCATGATCACGAAGGTTTTTATGTCGAAAAACGTAGTAAATCCTTCGTGATCATGCAAAACGCCGTCGATGATCATGAACGCGTGGCGGAGTAGGCGCGTCACAGGCCTAGGTCGGGTAGGTCGTAGGCGGCGCGGTAGGTGAGGCCGCGGGCGGTGACGCTGGCGCGGGCGCCCCGGTCGACCAGCACCGCCACGCCGACGACCTCGGCGCCGGCCTCGAGCAGCGCGTCCACCGCGTTCAGCACGGACGCGCCGGTGGTGGAGGTGTCCTCGACCGCGAGTACCCGCCGGCCGGATACGTCCGGACCCTCGATCCGGCGCTGCGTGCCGTGCTCCTTATCCTTCTTGCGCACCACGAACGCGTCGACGGGCGTGCCGCGGCCGGCCGCCGCGTGCATGATCGCGGTGGCCACCGGGTCGGCGCCCAGGGTGAGCCCGCCGGCCGCC
Organism: Nocardiopsis sp.; assembly: GCA_021154785.1. Lineage (GTDB taxonomy): Bacteria > Actinomycetota > Actinomycetes > Streptosporangiales > Streptosporangiaceae > Palsa-504. The sequence goes on along the minus strand of JAJKHX010000116.1, from coordinate 3,735 downwards.
GCGTAGCCAAGGTCGGCGGTCAGGTCCAGCATGACCCGCCCGGCCAGTGGCGCGATCCGCCCGTCGAGCAGGATCCGGCGCAGGTCGACGTACCGGTCCGCGCGCTGCCCCGAGGAGAGCACGAAGTCGCCGCGGATGACCGCCTTCTCCTTGATCGCCGCGAGAAGCTCGGCCCGGTCGTCGCTCACGGTAGGGGATCTTAAGCGATGGCCCGTCGGCGCCGGTTTCTGAGTCTCCCTCAAACTGGTCGCCCGGCGCCTGGCGGTGCGCTCCGCCGCGGCCGCGTCAGGGGCCGTCAGTACCCACTGCATCCAGTAAGTACTGCGCTCCATGAGGTCGTGGTTACAGGAGAGCGAAGGGTGGCCTGTGGTCCTCCAGGCAGCGGGAATGCGCGGAAAGGCATCCCCGCATGGGTTCCTTCACTAGTCTTAGGGCCATCGGATCCATATCAGTGCCTAGAAGCTGGCGTTGCGCCGAGGAAAGGACGGTGGGGCCGTGGATCGCTGCGCGCTGTTCGTCGATGCTAGTTACGTACTCGCGGATGGTGCCATGGCTGTGCACGGAACCCGTCGGGGCGAGTCGGTCTCCTGGGACTACGAGGGACTCCTGCAACTGCTGTCCAGCCTGGCCCGGGAGCGTTCCGGCCTGCCGGTGCTCCGCTGCTACTGGTACGAGGCCACGGTGGACGGGCGCCGCACCGCCGAGCAGGACACGCTGGCCGACGTGCCGGGCATCAAGCTCCGCGTGGCCAAGATCCGCCCCGGCCGCCGCGAGGGCGTGGAGACCGAGATCCACCGCGACCTGACCACGCTGGCGCGCAACAACGCCATCAGCGACGCGCTCGTGATCAGCGCCGAAGAGGACCTGGCCCAGGTCATCGCCGATGTCCAGGATCTCGGTATGAGGGTCACGCTGGTGCACATCGCGGTGGACGGGAACTGGACCATCTCCCGGTCGCTCCGCCAGGAGTCCGACGACATCATCGAGATCAGCGGCGACCACCTGCGGCCCTACGTGGAGCTGATCGCCGGCGCCGAGCCCGCCCACGCCGATGAGGACGTCGAGCAGGCGTCCCGGCCGATGTCCAACGGTCACTCGACCGCGGCCGTGGCGTCCTACCAGCCGATGCCGTCGTCGTCGGGGAACCACGCGCCGCCCGCCATCTACACGGCGCCAGTCGTGGCCGAGTACCAGCGGCCCGCCCTGCAGCTGCCGAGGGCGGCCGCCCGGGAGCCGCGCGAGGGACGGGACGACAGGTCCCGTGACGAGCGGGCCCGCGAGGACCGGACCACGCCGGCCGTCAACGGCGAGGCGCCGTCCGCGGCCCGCCCGGACCTGACCGCCCGGCAGGACATACCGGCCCGTCAGGACATCCCCGCGCGCCAGGACCCATCGCCGCGCCAGGACATCGCCTCACGGCAGGACATCGCCTCACGCCAGGACATCGCCTCACGGCAGGAGATCGCGTCCCGCCAGGACATTGCCGCCCGGCAGGAGATGGCGTCCCGGCCGGATATCTATACCCCCCCGGTGGCCAGCCCGCGGAGCCGGCCCGAGTGGCAGGACCGGCAGGAACCGGCGCCGTCGGCCCCGCCCGCCCGGGGCCGCGCCGCCGAGGAGGTCGTCGGCTACTCACCGCCGGGACTGGGATCGCCCGGCGCCCAGGAAGCCGCGCCGGTTCCCGACCCGGCCCAGAACCCGCCCGCCCAGCTGCGCCGCCTGCCGTCCGCGCGCAACGCGGCCAGCCCGGGCCAGCCCGGCGCGATGGGCTCGGCGAGCCAGCACAGCAGCCAGGGCACTCAGGGGGGCCCGGTGCAGGGACAGGGTTCGCCCCGCAGTGCCCCTTACAGCGGGCCGCAGCCCGTGGCGACCACGACGTCGCCGGGACAGGGTGGCTATGCCAACGGCGGGAACAACGGAGTCTCGCTCTCCGAGGCCGTGCAGGCGGCCCACGAGGAAGGGCAGGAGTTCGGTGGTTCAGTGGCCCGGGACGCTCCGGCGCTGTGGCTGGAGGCGGTGCTGGCCCGCAAGCCGCGGATGCCGTCCGACCTCGAGGCCCGGCTGCTCCAGGGCTCCGCACTGCCGATCGACTTCCTGCTGCACGACGAGGTCAGGCACGCGCTGCGCCGGGGGTTCTGGGATGCGCTCGAGCGTACCCGCCGGTAATCGCGGTAAAAGGAACGACGCCCGGATTGTCCACGGCACCGATGGGTAGGGTGGACACCGTGGTTGCGCTGTCCGGGGAGCTATTCGACGCCATCGAGATGAACGCTGCGCGCACGGGCAACCACAAGCGGGCAGCGGTCCGGATGGGCCGGCTGGCGGCCCAGGCCACCGCGAGCCAGATGTCTCGCGCCGAAGCCCACATGCGGGCCGGCGAGCAGTGGCTGCTCGCCGACGACGCCGAGGCGGCGGTGGAGGAGTTCCGGAAGGCGACCGCGGACGGCGGACCCACCCTGGACGACCCGCGGGTCCCGCTGGCCCGCGCGATGTTCACGCTCGGCCGGACCGACGAGGCCGACGCCCTGCTCCGCGAGCTGCGCGAGTCCGGTGGCCGCGACGCGGCGCGGACCTGTGACCTGGTCGCCGAGGTCCTCACCGAGCAGGGCGACCTGCCCGGCGCGCTCGACTGGGCCACCGCCGGTGTCGTTGCCTGCCTGGCCGGCGACGACCGCGCCGAGCTGCAGTTGCTGCTCCGGCTGCGGTACCGGCTCCGGGTCGACCTGGGCCTGCCCGAGGACGACTACGACAAGATGCTGGACGACAGGAAGGCCGGCCCCGCCGCGGGATCCTGAGATCCCGCCGCGAGACCGGCCTCCGCCGCGATCTGCCTAGCTGGCGACCTTCTCGGCCTTGGTGACGCTGAGCGCGTCCCGGCCTTCGTCCACGTCGACCAGCACTTCGTCACCGTCTCCGACCTCGCCGCCGAGCAGGGCCCGGGCGAGCTGGTCGCCGACGGCGGCCTGGACCAGCCGGCGCAGCGGCCGGGCCCCGTACACCGGGTCGAAGCCGGTCAGTGCCAGCCACTCCCGGGCCGCGGGCGTCACGGTCAGCGTGAGCCTGCGCGCGGCCAGCCGCGCGGCCAGCTTGTCGACCTGGAGATCGACGATCTTGGTGAGCTCGCTGGTGGACAGCGCGTCGAAGACGATGATGTCGTCGAGCCGGTTCAGGAACTCGGGCTTGAACGCGGCCCGCACCGCGTTCAGGACCGCTTCCCGCTTGGCGCTCTCGTCGCCGAACGCCGGGTCGGCGATGAACTGCGACCCCAGGTTGGAGGTCAGCACCAAGATGGTGTTCCTGAAGTCCACCGTGCGGCCCTGGCCGTCGGTCAGCCGCCCGTCGTCGAGCACCTGGAGCAGTACGTCGAAGACCTCGGGGTGCGCCTTCTCCACCTCGTCCAGCAGCACCACCGTGTACGGCCGGCGGCGGACCGCCTCGGTGAGCTGGCCGCCCTGGTCGTAGCCGACGTAACCGGGCGGCGCGCCCATCAGCCGGGCGACCGAGTGCTTCTCGCTGTACTCGCTCATGTCGATGCGGATCATCGCCCGCTCGTCGTCGAACAGGAACTCGGCCAGCGCCTTGGCCAGCTCGGTCTTGCCCACGCCGGTCGGGCCGAGGAACAGGAACGAGCCGGTCGGCCGGTCGGGATCGCTGATGCCGGAGCGCGCGCGCCGCACCGCGTCGCTGACAGCGCGAACGGCTTCGTCCTGGCCCACGACGCGCCTGCCGAGCTCG
>JAJKHX010000115.1 GCA_021154785.1 Nocardiopsis sp. | reverse complement strand
GTCCCGCCCGGGTCCAGCAGCGACGACGGGGCCTCGAGGAAGAGCCCGAGCGCGACGACCTGGGCGTCCGCCTTCATCTCGGCCTGGTGGTCCTGGTAGTTCACCGGAGCCGCGATGATCTTCGACGGGTCCGCGACCGGCACCCGCAGGCGGACATCGCCCAGCGCGATGCCGTCCTGGTGCCCGGGAGCCGGCCGTCCCGCGGTTGACCAGGAGGCGATCACGTCGCGCATGGTCCGGCCGCCCAGCGGGATCACCCGGTCGCCGGCCAGGCACCCCGCCCGGCCGTCGTCGTAGCTCACCAGGCGCATGCGCTCGCCCTCGTCATCGCGCGTCGTCCTCTCGCACGTCCTGCTGCTCCACGGTCTCCGTCCGGGCCAGGCCCAGCGCCTCGAGCGCCGGCCCGTCGGAAACGAGGAACAGGTCGGCGTCGTCCTCGGCCTGATGATCGACCGCTGCCCACGATGGCGTCACGAGCATGTCCCCGGCCGTCCAGCGGAAGCGGCGCCCGTCGATCACCGTCGCCCCGGACCCGCGGTAGACGACCCAGATCCCGCTGCCGGCGGTCCGGATCGTGGGCGTGCGGTGCCCGGCGAGCACGCGGTGCAGCTCGGCGCGCAGCGTCGGCATGATGTCCCGCCCGGTGGCGGGGTCGGCGTAACGGACGGACGCCACGCCTCGCCCGGTGGACTCGATCAGGCGGGACAGGGCCGCGTCGGTGGCCGCCCAGCGGTAAGCCAGCAGCCGGGATGACCGCCCGGACGCCGGATCCTCGATGACGGCCGGCTCGCCGGAGACCGGCAGCAGGCCCGCGCCACCGTAGCGGATCTCGGACCGCGACGAGGGCAGCGGCTCATAGTCGCTCAGCTCGTCGCCGCCCGGTTCGAAGAAGACGGCGTCGAGGTTCCGGACCAGGGGAACGTCCAGTCCGTCGAACCAGATCATCGGCTCCCGGCCCGGGTTGTGATGCTCGTGCCAGGTCCAGCTGGGAGTGAGCACCAGGTCGCCCGGTGCCATGTGGATCGGGTCGCCGTTCACCAGCGTCCACACCCCGCTGCCTTCGAGCACGAACCGCAGCGCGGCGGGGGTGTGCCGGTGCGCGGGCGCGAGCTCCCCGCCGCCCAGGAACTGCACCGCGCCCCACAGCGTGTGAGTCGCGAACGGCTGCCCGCCGAGATCCGGATGCGACAGCGACAGCACCCGGCGGTCTCCGCCCCCGTCGATGCCGACCAGGTCGCCGGACCGCTCGGCGAGATCCCGCAGCGTCTTCCACCGCCAGATATGCGGCGTGAGCCGGCCGGGCGTCCGGGTCAGCAGGCCCTCCTGGACCCACAGCGGCTGCAGGTCAGCGGTCGCCAGGTCGGCGTACAAGCCGTCCACGTCCGGGGCGTCGTCATGGAATCGCGAAGTGGCCATACCTACCATTGTGATAGAGCCAGGGCCGTCAGGCGATCAGGAGCCTGCCGCCGATGTCGATCTCGTCCAGATCGAGCAGTCCGGAGTTACGCTCGGCCCACCGGCCCGATTCCAGGTCGGCGCGCAGGTCGCATACCACCCGCTCCTCGACGTCGCGGCCGACCAGGTGCCACACCGATACCGCCCGCCGGACCCGCTCGTCCAGGTACGCCTCCGGGCGCCGCCAGTAGGACGGGAAGTTGCCGTCGCAGCAGTCCCACGGGATGGGCAGCGGCTCCAGCCGGGCGCCGATCGCGCGGGCCCGCTCGGCCAGCGCCGGCCGGCCGCTGGTTAGCCGCGCGTGCTCGGGCATGTAGTCGCGGATCAGCCAGAAATCACCTTCCAGGCGGCTGATGTCGAAATGGAAGGTCACGACCCGCCGGGCGACGCGCCGCATCTCCCGGTAGCCGGCGATGACATCCGGCCAGTGCTGGTCGGTCAGCACCGCCATCGCAGCGTCGAATGACTGGTCGGCGAACGGCAGGCGGCCCGCCACGCCCGGCACGCACGGCGCCGCCCCGGCCGGCCGCTGCACCCGCATGACCGCCGACGGCTCGACCGCGGTGACCTCACGATCCGGCGGCTCATAGGACCCGGTCCCCGCCCCCACGTTGACGACCGTGCGCGCGTCGCCGAGCGCGGCCCAGATCCGCGCCGCGATCCGCGGATCGCCTGGCCGCGTCGCCGCGTAGGTAGCACCGATGGTGTCGAACAGCTGGTCACCGGACACAAGGTGACGATAAGTACTATCGCATTCCAGGTCAAGGGCGCCGTGTCAGCGGCGGTGTCCAGGCCGTGTCAGGGCCGTGTCAGGCGGGGCCCCGACAGTGGTGACATGAACACTTCAGCGATGACAGTTTCCAGCCCCTCCCACTCGCCCGAGCGGCGGCCGGTCACGAGATTCGACGCGAGCGCGCTCGATGACAGCGACTTCGCGGGCGTCGAGGTGCGGGGCTGGAAGTTCGAGGCGAGCATGCTGCGCGGCTCCGATTTCTCGCACGCCGATCTCACCGGCAGCTCCTTCAAGGGCAGCCACGTGGCGGACGCCAGTTTCGACGGCGCCGACCTGACCGACGCGAACATGTCGGGGATCGAGCTGGCCCGGGCCAGCTTCCGCGGCTCCGTCCTGGTGCGTACTGACTTCAGCAGATCCTCACTGGCCGGGGCCCGGTTCGCCGGGGTCGCGCTCACCGATGTCAGGCTCCGCCTGACCGACCTGCGGCGCACGGTCTTCGAGGACTGCGCTTTCACCGGGGCGGACTTCACCCACTCCGACCTGCGCGGCCTGGACCTGGACGGGGCGGCCTTCACCAGCGTGCGGTTCGACCGGGCGGGACTCGAGGGCGTCACGTTCCGGGACGCGACGCTGCGGGACGTCTCCTTCCGTGCCACGACCAGGCGGTACCGCGCCGCCCTGCGCACGGTCGCCTTCGACGGGGCGCGGATGGACAAGCTCACCTACGCCGGGCTCAGGGGCATGGGCGCGGACCTGTCCCACGTGACCGTGGCCTGAGGACACGGCAGGCAAGGAGATGGCAGACATGGAAGCCAGCACCACGGCGCTGCAGGTCCGCGGACTGGAGAAGTCCTACGACAAGGTGCACGTGCTCAGGGGCGTGGACTTCGACGTGGCCCGCGGAAGCATCTTCGCGCTGCTCGGCTCGAACGGAGCCGGCAAGACCACGATCGTGCGGATCCTCACCACCTTGCTCAAGCCGGACAGCGGCACGGCGAGCGTCGGCGGATTCGACGTCGGGTCGCAGCCGGCCCGGGTGCGGGAGTCGATCAGCCTGACCGGTCAGTTCGCGGCGGTGGACGAGATCCTCACCGGCCGGGAGAACCTGATCATGATCGCCCGGCTGCGGCACGTGAAGCACGCCGGGCAGATAGCAGACGACCTGCTCGGCCGGTTCGGCCTCGCCGAGGCGGCCGGCCGCCGGGTGTCGACCTACTCCGGCGGCATGCGCCGCCGCCTCGACATCGCCATGAGCCTCATCGGCAGCCCGCAGATCATCTTCCTGGACGAGCCGACCACCGGCCTCGACCCGGAGGGCCGCATCGAGGTGTGGAAGGTGATCCAGAACCTCGCCGACAGCGGCACGACGGTGTTCCTGACGACCCAGTACCTCGACGAGGCCGAGAAGCTCGCCGACCGGATCGCGATCCTGCACCAGGGCACGATCATCGTGTCCGGCACCCTGGCGAACCTGAGGAAGCTGCTCCCGCCCGCGAAAGCCGAATACGTGGAACGGCAGCCCACCCTGGAAGAGATCTTCCTGGCGATTACCGGCAGCGACAACAGTGACACGAAGGAACCACGATGAGCACGCACTTTTTCGCCGACACGAGCGTGATGCTCGGGCGCTCCCTGCGGCACGTCACGCGCAGCATGGACACCATCATCACGGTGACGATCATGCCGATCGCCTTCATGCTGCTGTTCGTCTACGTGTTCGGCGGCGCCATCAAGGCCGGCGCCGGCCACTACGTGAACTACCTGATGCCCGGCATCTTGCTCATCGCGATCGCCAGCGGCATCGCCTACACCGCCTTCCGCCTGTTCACCGACCTGCAGAGCGGCATCTTCGAGCGGTTCCACTCGATGCCGATCGCCCGCTCGTCGGTGCTGTGGGGGCACGTCCTGACCTCGCTGGCGGCCAACATGATCTCCGTGGTGGTCATCGTCTTGGTGGGGCTGCTCATCGGCTTCCGCTCCTCGGCCGGGGTGCTGGCATGGCTCGCGGTGGTCGGCATCCTGGTGCTGTTCACGCTCACGCTGACCTGGATCGCGGTGATCGCCGGGTTGTCGGCGAAGTCCGCGGACGGGGCGGGCGCCTTCGCCTACCCGATCATCTTCCTGCCGTTCATCAGCTCGGCCTTCGTGCCCACCGCCTCGATGCCGGGTCCGGTGCGCGCCTTCGCGGAGAACCAGCCGGTCACCTCGATCGTGGACACGATCAGGGCGCTGTTCGCGCGGCAGCCGGTCGGCCATGACATCTGGATCGCCCTGGCCTGGTGCGCCGGCGTCCTCGTGGTCGCCTACGTGCTCGCCATGATGGCCTACCGGCGCAAGATCGCCTGAAATGCCGGGACGGCGTTCAGCCAGCGAGCGTGATCGCGGCCAGCTCGGACCAGTCCGCTTGCGTACCCTCCCGCGTCACCTCGGCGAACCGTGCGTCGCCGAGGTGACGCCGTGCGGCCTGCCCGATCCGGGCCACATCCGGGTGGGAACGATCGGTCAGCCCGCGCAATCCGGCGCTGGCCGCGAGCAGCCGCGCGGCCTGGTCGTACTGGTCACGACGGAACGCCAGGTCCGCGAGCCCGACGAGTACGTGCGCGATCAGGGGCGCGTGTCCCGCCTCGGACGCCGCCCGGCAGGCCGCCGCGCGCTGTGCCCGGGCCTCGCCGAGATCGGTGGCCAGGTAGCCGAGCAGGTCGTGCGTCGCCGCGCGGATGACCGGCAGCTCCGCTTGGTCGCCCAGCACCTTGACCGCGACGTCGAGCTGCTGGTACGCCTCCTCGGCGTCGCCGCGCCACCGGGCGAGTTCCGCCTTCGACAGGGCCAGCTCGGCCAGCGCGTCCGGCCAGGTGACTCGCTCCGCGCACCGTTGCGCCTCGGCTATCGCGGCCGCACTGGCATCCTCGTCGCCTAGCAGCCAGTACAGCTGAGCCTGCCGCGACCGCATCCGGATGACATCCTCGATCGCGCCGATCTCGGTGACGACCGCGATGGCCTGTTCGTAGTACTCGCACGCACCGGCGAACTCGCCGCGCGTGGCGATCCGGTCCGCTAGCTCAGCGAGGGCGAACGAGATCCCGAACCGTTCGCCGACGGCCCGGAACTCGGTCAGCGCCATCTCGAGGTAGGCGTCCGCGTCCCGGCCGCCCTGGCCGAGGATGATCCGCATCTTGCCGAGGTGCAGCCGGGCCAGTGCGCGTACCCATGGGTCGTCGTGGTCCAGCACCGGCTCCAGCGCGGCCAGGAACTCCTCCGGACCCTGCAGCAAGCGTTCCAGCGGGACGACGAGCCCCAGCCGCGGGTCGCCGGACTGGCTGCGCTGGCTGAACTCGTAGGCCTTGCGGATCCACTCCGCCGCCTGGTGCTCGTCGCCCCGCCCGGAGCTCACGAACATGACGACGATCGCGTACACCGTGGCCCGGACCTCGTCGGTGACCTCGCCGGGCATCTTGGTGGCCGCGGTGATCAGCTTGAAGCCCTCGGTCTTGTACCCGCCGAGCCACCAGTACGTGCCCGCGGCCGCGGCGAGCCGCATCGCTTCCTGGGCCTCGCCCGCCGCGACGGCGCCGCGCATCGCCGCGACGATGTTGTCGTGATCGGCTTCGAGCGTGGCTGCCCACTCCAGCTGCTCGGCGCGGCGAAGATGCGGATCCGCGGTCTCGGTGAGGTCGATGAAGTAGGCCAGGTGCGCACGGCGCGCCCGGTCCGCTTCCCCCGCCTCCGCGAGCCGGTGCCCGGCGTACTCCCTGATCGTGCCGAGCATCCGGTAGCGCGGTGCGCCATCGCCCTCGGTGACCAGCAGCGATTTCTCGGCCAGGGCGGTCAGCAGCTCGAGCACCTGCTCCTGCTCGACGCCACCGCCGGCACAGACCCGCTCGGCCGCGTCCAGGCTCGCACCGCCCGAGAACACCGAGAGCCTGCGCAGGACCATCCGCTCGGGGTCGGTGAGCAGCTCCCAGCTCCAGTCGACCACCGCCCGCAGCGTCCGGTGCCGCGGCCGCGCGGTCCGGCTGCCGCCGGTCAGCAGGCGGAACCGGTCGTCGAGGCGGCGGGCGAGCTGATCGACGGACATGGTGCGCAACGTGGCCGCGGCCAGTTCGATCGCCAGCGGCATCCCGTCCAGCGCCCGGCAGATCCGCACCATCGTCGCCAGCATGCGGCCATCGAGCTGATGCCGGGCGACGAGGTCCTTGCGCACCGCGCCCGCCCGGTCCCGCAGCAGCTGGACGGCGGGGGAGGACTCGATCTCGCCCGGGCTGGCATCCGCCTGCGGCACGGCCAGCGGCTCGACCGGCCACAGCGCCTCACCGGTGATGCCGAGCGGTTCCCGGCTTGTCGCCAGGATCCGCAGCCGAGGGCATTCCCCGAGTACCCGGTGGGCGAACGCCGCCGCCGCCTCGATCACGTGCTCGCAGTTGTCCAGGATCAGCAGCGCCTCCCGCTCGCGGATGGCGGCGATGAGGCGGTCGGTCAGCTCCGCGTTCGGCGGCCCGCTGAGCAGGGCATCGCGGAGGCCGAGGGCGGCTAGCGCCGGCTGCGCCACGTCACCGTCGGCGCCGATGGCCGCCAGCTCCACCAGCCAGGCCCCGTCCGGCACGTCACCGAGCAGCGTCCGCGCCGTCTCCGTGGCCAGCCGGGTCTTCCCCGCGCCGCCCGGCCCGGTCAAGGTGACGAGCCGGTGCTCGGCGACGAGCTCGCGGACCACGGCGACATCGGCGTCCCGGCCGACGAAGCTGGTCAGCTCGGCCCGCAGGTTGGTCTTGCGGTCTTGCTCCCGCCGCCCCAGCTCGCCCCGCAGCAGCGCGACGTGCAACGCGGACAGCTCCGGCGCGGGGTCGACGCCCAGCGCGTCGGCCAGGGCTTCTCTCGTGCGCTGGTACACCAGCAGCGCCTCGGCGTTGCGGCCGGCCGCCACGAGCGCACGCATCAGCGTGGCAGCCAGCCGTTCGCGCAGCGGATGGGCGGCCACCAGGTCGGTCAGCTCCGTGACCAGCTCCGCGCCGTGGCCGAGGCTGGTCTCCGCATCGAACCGGTCCTCCAGGGCCCTCAGGCGCAGCCCCTCGAGCCGGGTGACGGCCGCGTCGAACGCCGCGCTGTCCTGCAGGCCGACGTCCTGCATGGCCGCCCCGCGCCACAGCGCGAGGGCCTCGCGCAGCAGCCGTACCCGCCCTGGACCGGAGTCAGCGCGGGCCTGGCCGAGGAGCCGCTCGAACCGCACGGCGTCGACCGCGTCGGGATCCACCGTCAGCCGGTAACCGTCCGCCAGTCCCTCGACGAGCCCTTCCGGCAGCACCTTCCGCAGCCGGGAAACCAGGCGCTGCAGGGCGTTCGCCGCGCCCGGAGGAGGGTCCTCACCCCAGATCCAGTCGACCAGCGTGGCCTTCGGGACCACGTGACCCGGCTCGAGCGCGAGCGCGATCAGCAGCCCGCGCAGCCGGGCGCCCGGCACGTCGGCCAGGACGCCGTCGTCCGTGCGGACCTCCGTCGATCCGAGCATCCCGATCTGCACGTAGCCGATTTTGCCACGGGAGACGAGCGGGCCAATCTGTGATATTTTTATCACATGTCGCCAGGGAATCCCGCCATGGCCGACGAAGCCGGACCTGACGTCTGGCGGGCACTGGCCAGCCCGTGGCGCCGGCGCCTGCTCGACCGGCTCCGGACCGCGCCGGCCACGACCGGTGAACTGGCCGCCGGGCTCCCGGAGCTCAGCCGGTTCGCGGTCATGCAGCATCTGGCCGTGCTCACCGAAGCCGGTCTCGTCCTGCCCGAACGCCGCGGGCGGGACCGCGTCAACCACCTCAACCCCGTTCCCCTGCGCGAGTGGTACGAGCGGTGGGTCCAGCCCCTGGCCGATACCGGCGCCGCCGAACTCCTGGCGCTCAAGCGGGCCGCCGAGAAGGGAACCGCCCCGATGTCCGATGCGATCGAGCCGATCCGTACCGTGCGGCTCGCCTACGAGCTGCGGATCAATGCCAGTGCCGAGCGGACGTTCGAGGTGATGACCCAGCAGATGTCCGACTGGCGGCCGCACTCCTACGGCGGCGAGCGGACCCGCCGGGTCGTGCTCGAGCCCCGCGTCGGCGGCGCCCACTACGAAGACTGGGGCGCGCCCGCCGGCCATCTCTACGGCCACGTCACCGCCTATGATCCGCCCGCCCGGTGGGCCACCCGGGGCCGGCTCGGCGCCGGGATCACCCTGGACAGCGAGTACGAGCTCACCGAAGCCGGCCCCGGTGCCGTCCGGGTCCACGTCGTCAAGGTCGCCGTCGGGCCGCTCACCGAAGAAGAGGCCGCCGGAATCGCCGTTCACGGCGACTTCCGTCCCTACGCCACCGCGATCGAGCAGCTCGCCAGCCGCTGAACCCCCAGCCGCTGGAGCCTCCGGCTCAGAACTGGACGCCGCGGGTGAGGGCTCCGTCCACCACCAGGTTGGTGCCGGTGACGAAGCTGGCGGCCGGGCTGGCCAGGAAGACCGCGCCCCGGGCGATCTCCTCCGGCCGCGCCATCCGCCCGGTGGGGTTCAGTCCCAGCGCCATGGCGAACAGCTCGGGGTTGTTGGCCTCGATGTTCTCCCACACGCCGCCGGGGAAGTAGGTGTTGCCAGGGGACAGGCTGTTGGCCCGGATGCCCTTGGCCGCGAGCTGGTAGGCGAGGCCCTGCGTGTAGTGGATGATCGCCGCCTTCATGGTGCCGTAGGGCCCGGCCGCGAAGTCGACCTCGCGGCCGGACACGCTGGCGATCGTCACGATCGAGGCCGCCTCGCTGTGTTCCAGGTGCGGCAGCGCGGCGTTCACCAGGTGGACCGTGCCCATCATGTCCACGTCGAAGCTCGCCCGCCAGTTGGCCTCTTCGTCCGGGATGGCCAGCGCGCTCACGTTGGCCACCACGATGTCCAGGCCGCCTAGCTCGGCGGCGGTGTCGCCGACCCACTGCCGCAGGCCATCGCGGTCGGAGACATCGACGCACCGGCCGGTCACCACGCCGCCCCGGCCGGCCACCTTCTCCGCCGCCCGGGTCACGTCGTCCGCGGTCCGGGCGCAGAACGCGACCGCGGCGCCCTCGTCCGCGAGCGTCTCCACGATGGCCCGCCCGATGCCCCGGGTACCGCCGGTCACCAGAGCGCGCAAACCCTTCAGTCCCAGGTCCATCTGAGATCTCCTTAGCTAGTTGTCCCGCCCAGCTCGCGCAGCCGCCGGTGCACGCCGTCGTAGGCGTCGGCCGGGGGCAGCAGGCTCTTGCGCACCTTGGTGACCGAGCTGTAGTTGACGTCCACCACGTTGGCCAGCGGGCACTCGCTGACCTGGGTGAGCAGCTGGTAGGCGTCGAGCTTGTCCAGCCCGTACAGGTCGCTCAGCCAGCCGGTCATGCCCGCCTGGCTGATCCGCCAGGCGTCCTCCAGCGGACGGCTCGACCCCACCACCATGAGGTAGTCGTCGGTCTCGATCCGCGGCCAGGCCGGCCCGCCGCCCTTGACCAGGTCCACGATGAGGCTGACGTTCATCGCGCCCTCCACCGCCGTCCCGCACGACTCGCCCTCGCCCTGCCGGTAGTGGCCGTCGCCGACCGAGAACAGCGCCCCCGGTACGTTGACCCCCAGGTAGCAGCTGGCGCCGGCCCGCATCTCGGGGGTGTCCATGTTCCCGCCGAAGGCGTCCGGGACCAGCGAGGACCGCACCTCGCCAGCCGCCGGGGCCACGCCCACCGTGCCCAGCATCGGATCCATCGGCAGCTCCAGCCGCAGGTCGCTGGACCGGGCCTGGAACGCGACGGTCCGCCGGTCCCGGTCCACCTCGTAGATCCAGGTCCGCTCTTCCAGCGGGTCCTGCAGCGTGACGGTGCGGTCAGTGCCCGTCAGGCCGCCGAAAAACGGGATGGTGCTGGACGCGCCGAAGTCCCGCGCCGGGCTCAGGTCCACGAAGTGCAGCGCGAGCATGTCCCCCGGCTCCGCTCCCTCGACGTAGAACGGGCCGGTCTGGGGATTGACGAACGGCATCGTCAGCTTGGCGCTGGGCATGTCGGACGGGTCCCGCAGGGCGCCGCAGAACGCGTCGTCCGTCCACAGCTGCAGCATCGTCCCCGGCTGGACCTTACGGACAGGCGCGACGCCGCCGAAGGTGAAGGCGTACTGGTCCCGTTCCGGGCGGAACTCGATGACATCCATCGGCGGCTGCCTTTCTTGATCGTCTAGTGCTCTTTCTATCGCGCGCGCCCCGCCCGCCGATAGGGATGCGGCCGATCACCCCGGTCGCCGCGCGGCCGCCTGGGCACCGGTGCATGTGGCCGCATTCTGCGATTTGCGTACCACAAATCTCAAGTGGACGAGGCCTTCTTCGTGATCCTCGCTCTCCTGGTGCCGCCGCTGGGTGCCAGCGCGTTCGACGACCTGCTGACCCGCCATTGCGCGGGCACCGCGGATCGGCCGGGCCAGCGAAGCGGGTCGTGACTATTCGTCCCTATGCCAGCATGGACCGCATGTCTGCCGTACCCGGAAATCGCGTCCTGCCCGCCGAGCCGCCCAGGGTCAACGACTATGACACCCTGGCTGAGGGATACACGGCCTCGAACGAGACCAGCCTGTTCAATGCCTACTACGAGAGACCCGCGATGCTGGCCCTGGCCGGGGACGTGGCCGGCCGGCGGATCCTGGACGCCGGCTGCGGCTCCGGTCCGCTGTTCGCGGCGCTGCGCGACCGGGGCGCGATCGTGACCGGGTTCGACAGCAGCGCCGGGATGCTGGCGCAGGCCCGGCGGCGGCTCGGTGACGACGCCAGCTTGCTGGTGGCCGACCTGGGCCGCCCGCTGCCGTACGCGCACGGCGCGTTCGACGATGTCATCGCCTCCCTGGTCCTGCACTACCTGGAAGACTGGGGACCGGCGCTGGCCGAGCTGCGGCGCGTGCTGAAGCCCGGCGGCCGGCTGATCGCGTCCGTCGACCATCCCTTCGCCATCGTCGGGCTCCAGCGCCAGGAAGGGAGAAAGGTCGACTATTTCGCGACCTACAACTGGACCGAGGAATGGACCATAGGCGGTGAGACGGTCCCGATGAGCTTCTGGAACCGGCCGCTGCACGCGATGACCGACGCCTTCACCGCGGCCGGCTTCCGTATCTCCGTCATCAGCGAACCGGACCCGGTACCGGAAGCCCGCGACCTGTTCCCCGACCTGCTCGCGGAGAAGCCGAGCTTCCTGTGCTTCCTGTTCTTCGTCCTCCACGCCGAATAACGACAGGCTCACGCCGCCCGGCGCCTCGTCCAGGATGAAGGCGAGCACCTCGGCCTCGTACCGCAGGTGGTCGTACCGTCCGGCCGGGCCGACGTGAGCGCCCGCGCCCAGCTCGGGGCGGAACAGCAGCCGGCCGCCCGGCGCGGCGGTGGCCCGCAGCCGCGCCACCCATTTGGCCGGCTCGTGGATCAGCACCCGCGGGTCATGCAGGCTCCCGGTGACCAGCAGGCTCGGGCGCGCCCCGTCCGGCACGTTGTCGTAGGGGCTGTAGGAGGCCAGGTAGGCGCGGGCCGCCGGGTCCCGGGGGTCGCCCCATTCGTCCCACTCGCCGGCCGTCAGCGGGATGCCCGGGTCCAGCATGGTGGTGACGCAGTCGACGAACGGGACTTCGGCGACGACCGCCCGCCACCGCCGCGGAGCCATCGAGAACACCGCGCCCTGGAGCAGGCCGCCGGCCGACAGGCCACGGGACACGATCGCGTCCGGAGCGGCCCAGCCGTCCGCCGCCAGGGCGTCCGCGACCGCGATGAAGTCGGTGAACGTGTTCCGCTTGCGGTCCAGCCGCCCGTCGAGCCACCACCGCCGCCCGCCCTCGCCGCCGCCCCGGACGTGCGCGACCGCGTACACGTAGCCGCGGTCCAGCAGGCTGACCGCCGGCAGCTCGAACGCGGGCCACGAGCACGCCTCGTACGCGCCGTACCCGTAGAGCAGGCACGGGGCGGTGCCGTCGCGGCGTAGCCCGGCCCGGTAGGCGACCGTGACCGGTATCGCCGTGCCGTCGGCCGCGGGCACCGCGAACCGCGCGGTCCGGTACCGCGCCGGGTCGTAGCCCGGTACCTCCCGCTGCTTGCGCAGCCGCCACTCGCCGCTCGCCAGGTCGATGTCGTGCCAGGCCGGCGGGGCGATCAGCGATTCGGTGCGCACCGTGATGCTGGTCGCCCGGTAGTCGTGGTTGCCGGCCAGTTCCAGGGAGGTATGCGGGCTGGCGGGCTGGGTCAGGCGCTGCGCCCCGGTGTTCCGGTCGAGGACCCGCAGCTGCGTCGCCGCCCCGCGCCGCTCGGTCAGGACCAGGTACCGGCTGAACACGTCGCAGGACACCAGCCGGGTATCGGCCGACTCCGGAACGACCTCGCTCCAGCCGCCCGCGCCCGGCGCCGCGACCGGCGCCCGCACCAGCCGGAACTCGGTGGCGCCGTCGTTGGTGACCAGGTACAGCTCGCCCCCGTCCGGACCGTCGCCATGATCGGCCCGGTACTCGGTGCCGCGCCGCCGGGGCTCGACAACCCTAGGGACCGAACGGGTGTCCGTCGCCGGAATGACCAGCGTCTCCGTGGTGTCGCGGCTCTCGCACTCGATGAAGATGAGCGCACCGCTGCGGCTGGCCCGCACCGTGACCTCGAAGCGCTCGTCCGGCTCGGTGAACACGCAGACGTCCTCGCCGGCGGCGGTGCCGACGTCGTGCCGCCACACCTGGTACGGCCGGTAGATGGCGTCGATGACCGTGTAGAAGACCGAACGTGAGTCAGCCGACCAGGCCAGCCCGTAATAACTGCGCTCTATCCGTTCCGCCCGATCGGCTCCGGTGGCCAGGTCGCGGATGCGCAGCTGGTAGACCTCGTCGCCGTCGAAGTCGGCCGAGTAGGCGAGCAGCCGCCCGTCCGGGCTGACCTCCCGCACGCCGAGCGCGACGTAATCCCCGCCGCAGGCCGGGTCGTCCAGCAGCAGGTTCTCATCCAGCAGCACCTGCTCCTCACCCCCGGACAGCGGGCGCCGGCAGAACTGCTCGTAGTTCAGGCCGGGCAGCGTCCGGGTGAAGTAGTGCCAGCCGCCGAGCTCCCAGCCCGCCGATTCCTCGGCGGGCGCCAGCCGGGCCGACAGCTCCGCCGTCAGCGCGTCACGCAGCGCCGCGGTATGGGCGGTCTGCTCGTCGTAGTACGCGCGTTCCGTGGCGAGGTAACCGAGCATGGCCGGGTCGGTCGTGTCGCGCATCCAGGCGTAAGGGTCGGCGCCGTCCCGGGCCGGCGCCACTGGCGGTTCCATATCCGGGACTATAGACAAATGACGGAAAAACTGCCGGTCCCGGTGGTGTGGAGCGAGGAGTGCCTGCTCCATGACCCCGGCGGGGAGGTATGGCTGGGCGTGCGGGACGCGGGCACCGAGGTGCCCGAGCGTGCCCTGGTACTGCGGGACGCGCTGGCCGCGGCCGGAGCGCCAGAGGTAGCCGCCGTCGCGTACGGCGACGAGATCCTGCGCATGGTGCATGACCCGGAGCTGATCGATCACCTGGCCGGGGTGTGGGCCGAGTGGGAGCGGGCCGGGTTCCCGGCTGAGTGGGGCCGGGACCGGGTGGTCCCCTACGTGTTTCCCACGCCCGCGATGCTCGGCGACCTGCCGGGGCGGATGCCCCCGGCCGTGCACGGCCGGGCCGGGCGGTTCTGCTACGACACCATGACGCTGGTCGGGCCGGGCAGCTGGACGGCGATCCGCGGCGCCGCCGACGCCGCGCTGACCGCGGCCGGCCTGGTGAGCGCGGGGGAGCGGCTGGCCTACGCGCTGTGCCGGCCGCCGGGCCATCACGTCACCCGGGCCGCCTACGGCGGCTCCTGCTACCTCAACAACGCCGCGATCGCGGCCCAGGCGCTGGTCGCGGCCGGGGCCGAACGGGTCGCCGTGCTCGACATCGACGCCCACCACGGGAACGGCACCCAGTCGATCTTCTACACCCGCGGCGACGTGTGGTACGGCTCCGTCCATGTCGACCCGGGGGCGGGCTGGTTCCCGCACTACGTCGGCTACGCCGACGAGCGCGGCGCCGGCCCGGGGGAGGGCGCCAACCAGAACCGGCCGCTGCCGCCCGGCACCGCCGACGAGGGCTGGCTCGCGGCGGTGCGCGACCTGTGCGCGGCCGCGGCCGCGCGCGGCGCCGATGCCGTCGTGGTCTCGCTCGGCGTGGACGCCGCCGAGTCCGACCCCGAGAGCCCGCTGCGGATCACCGAAGCCGGCTACCGGGAGGCGGGCCGCCTGACCGCCGCCCTCGCGCCGACCGTGCTGATCCAGGAGGGCGGCTACGACCTGCCCACCCTCGGCCCGCTCGTGCTCGCGGCCCTCGCCGGCGCGGCCGAGGCCTGAAAATACCTCGCTCGTCGACAGCCGGTTCGGCAGCCTCCGCACGGCCCGCGGCCGAACTGCTCTGGTTCTGGTTAAGTCACCGCGCGCCCCGGCAGTCGTCGCCTATGGTGTCAGCCGGGCCGTTATTGTCATCATCTTTAACTTTGGTTACTCTCCGAGGGGTAGAAGCGAATGCGGATATGTCGGGTGCCGGCTGTGATCATCGCCGTCGTCGTCGCCGGTACTGGCCTGACTGCGTGCGCGGGAATCGGAGGGAATTCTCCCACCGCAGCGACTTCAGCGTCTTCGGGTGATTCGGCGACGGCTTTGTCCGCCCCGTCCGGGGCATCCTCGCCGTCCGGGCTCTCGACTGAACAAGGGCCTTCCGCGACGCCAGCGACTTCAGCCG
>JAJKHX010000114.1 GCA_021154785.1 Nocardiopsis sp. | reverse complement strand
TGGCTTCGTGTCAGTCGGCTCGCACCAGGGCAAGCCCGCTGTGTGGGTGACGTCCAACGGCCGGGTCTGGCGGACGATCGTGCTGCCGCTTCCCGCCGGTGCGCCCAACGCCCAGCTCAACCAGATCGCGGTCAGCGGCAGCCGCGTCGTCGCGACTGGCGGTCCCGCCATTACCGGAGCGGCCACCCGGGCGTTTGCCGAGCTCTCGACGGATAGCGGCATGACCTGGCGGGAGATACCGCTCGGCCTGCCCGGGCCCGACACGGCCGTCACCGCGCTCACCGCCAGCACCCGCGGCTTCGCCGCCGCCGGGGAATATAGCGGGACTGGCGGGCAGGAGGTTGTCGTGTGGACGCTCGGTGCCGGGAACAGGTGGGCGCGGCCGCACGTCAGCGGCATCACCGGTTCCGGCACAGGGCGGACACATGAGATCACCGCGCTGGAGGCCACCCGCTCTGCGCTGACCGGGATAGGCCCGGTCGCCCCGGCCCTCAGCCGGCAGGCAGTGATCTTCACGCTCGCGACGCACTGACGTAGGTCCCCTACGCCGCTCCCCCGCCAGGTCGTGACTGCGCCGGCACGCGGAAGGCACCAGGCCGCAGCGGGGTGCCGAGCACCTGGCTGACGAGGCTGCGGTGCGCGGCGTGCAGGGTGCGGACCGCAGCGCGGGTCAGGCCCGGCTTGACCGGCGGGTTGCCGCCCCGGGGGCGGCCTGGCTTGGTCGGGATCCACAGGTGCCCGGGATCACTGCCCTCGAGCTCGGCGATGATCTCCGCCCGGGCCAGGAGCCAGCGGTTCAGGATCTGCACGGTCGCGGCGCCGAGCGGGCACGACTCATCGCCGAGCTCGACGCGCGCCACGCCGTCGAGGTGCAGCGCGCCGAGCCTGAGCCGGGCGAGCTCGGGGACGCCCCGTCCGGTGTCGGCGACGAGCGCGGCCACGGCGACGGTGCGCAGTGCCGTCGCCGCGTTGGCGTGCACGGGCCTGCGGACGGACAGGTCGTGGAGGAGACGCTCGGTGTCGGCGGGCGTCAGGCTGAAGCCGCTGGCGGGCGCCTGGCTGTCCAGCCGGCCTGGCCGCCCCAGGAACTCGGCGAAGGCGTTGTAGGAGTCGACGCGGACCCGCATCGAGTTGGAGTACGCGGCCGCCGCGGGCCCGTAGAGGCTGTTGCGGGTGCGGGTCTTCCCGGCGGACGCGTCAGCGAGCCACGCGGCGGCACGCGCGGGATCCATGAGCTCGACGACCGAGATGCCGGTAGCACCGGCGGCCTGCTCAGCGTGCTGCAGGTACTCGTCCAGGACGTGCCTGCGGATCCGCAGCGTGGCATCCGCCAGCTGGCGGCCCGACAGGTGACGGACGAAGGCGTCGATAGCGTCGCGTGCCGGGCGGCGTGTCTCCCCTGATGGCATGTCCGAAGAATAGCGACCCGAACCCGATAACAGCAAGAAGCTGAGAGCATCGACGTGGCTTCATGTCAATCTGCAAGGTTTTTTACGGGTCCGGGACGAATCGATTTGACTCGGATCGGTCCGAGCCGGATCGACCCGGACCAGTCCACTCCCCCGAGTGCGAGGGCCGACCTGATCACTTGAACGCTTCTTGCTGTTATCAACGTCTTTCCGTGATGTGCCCGCCGTCGGTCCGACGGTTATCAGCCTGCCGCCCGTGCCACTGCGCGGGCCTGTTCCAGCTGCTCGGCGCTGACTGGCCCGCTTCCCGGCAGGCCCGCCTCGGCCCACGCCCGCTGTGCGCGGGCCACGTCCCCGCCCGCCTCCTGCAGCACCATCTTCTTCGCCGTGGTGCTGGGCACGGCTCCGTCCATGCCCAGATCCAGCAGGTGCGCCAGCATGCGGACCGACTGGTTCCGCTGCCCGGCCTTCCGCTCGTTGTACCGGTAGACCAGCACCCAGCGGCCTTCCAGGGACTGGGCCCGGTCGATCAGCGCCTGGCCGCGGTCGGTGTCCTTCTGCTCGGTGCGGATCGTCTCCGCCTCACCCGACGGCAGGCGCAGCGTCAGCAGACCGCGGCGGCTCGACTCCTCGATCTCGACGTTTTCCAGGAACGCGATGAAGGTCCGTGACGACTCCAGCCGGTCGATGTCCTGCTTCGCCTGCTGGGCGATCAGGTGCAGGTCCACGGTAAGGCCGTGCACCCGGCGGCCCCAGGCCGCCTCCTCACCGGGAACACACGGCCCAGCGGCCTGGGCCGCGGCGATGACCAGGCTGTAATGGCTGTCATCCACGGCGCTTATTATCGCCCGCCAGAGCGGGTGACCGCGGGAAGCGCGCTGCGGACAAGAGGGTGGCCCTGACGAACGCTCGCTCGGCTCCCCTTCCTCCGCTCCCCCGGCTCGGTCGACCGTTTTTCCGCCCTCCCCGCTTCTTGCTGTTATCAGTCCGGGTGACGCTTCCAGGTGGCGGTGACGCGGGCACGGCATCGCGGCCATCTGCCTCGCCGTGCGGGACTAGTTCGGGCTGGTCCACGCACGTTTACGGGCGAAGGAGATCAACTCGGGCGCCTACTACTATCTCCGCTCCCACCACGTCAAGGTCACCTGGTCTTCCTCGGATTACCGGTACACCCACCCGAAGACCATCACTGCCGGCGGATCTAAGGCGATCATCATGACCGTCAACCTGACTGTGACCTTCGGCGGTGTGGCCCACTTGACGGGGAGTGGTCACGGCCGGTGATCTGGGTTCAGTTCCAGAGGGCCATCTTCCTGAGCAAGTCGAGGTTGGCTCTGCCGAACATGAGCCTCTTCCAGAACTTGATCTTTCCGACTTAGCCTTGGGGTTTACCGCGTCTTGCAGGCGGCCCGGTCCACTGCCGCCGCGTGGCGGCGATGACCTCCCCGATTACCGCCCTGCTGGCCGAGTCCTGGCGGCGGCCGGGTCCGGGCGGAAACGCTCCCGAGTGTGACCAGGAAATCCAGTGGCCGCGGCGGGAGGTGGCCACCTCCCGCCCGCCCGTTGCGCGGTGTCATGGGCGGCAGCGGGCGTGCCGATCAGCCCGGACCGATCCGGGCGAAGAAGATATCCGTCGGCCCGTTCCTGGCCTGCGGGCCCGCCAGGGTGAAGATCGCGGCGAAGCCGCGGCTCCCGAGCGCCGCCAGTCCTTGGTACTCGCCCACGTAGTTGTGGCTGGGAAGCGGCGCGGTGCGCAGGTCGGTGGGGCCGGCAACATGGGCCTGCCGCCAGGACTGACCACGATCCTCGGAGTGCGCGAACCAGACATCGGCGCTCAGGTGGCTATCGTCCGGCCGGTCGTTGCGCAGGTCGTACCAGGTCACGCCGACCGTGCCGTGTGCATCAACGGCGATCGCGGGCTCGAACGCGAACGCGGTGATGCCGGGCAGCGGGGCGCTGGTCCAGGTGCGGCCTCCGTCCCGCGACCTCGCCACGCCGATCGCCCCCGAGCTCGCCGAGGTGCTGTTTTCGAAGGCGACGTAGACGGTGCCGTCCGGGGCGACCGCCGCGCTGGGAAACCCCGGCTCCGGCAGCGGGAGGCCCGTGTCGGGATCGACAGGGGTGTCCGACGGGATCGGGTTGGAGCCGGCCAGCACCGGCGGCAGCCACGTCCGCCCCTCGTCGAGCGAGCGCGCGGCGTAGAGCTGGCCGAGCCCGAGCTCGAAGTCGACGCGCAGGAACACGTCCAGCAGCGTCCCGTCCGGCAGCACGAGGACTCTGGGGGCCTGGTCGATGGCGAGCGGGCCTGGCTGGTCGACCAGGACGGGAGGCGACCACGTGCGCCCGCCGTCGGTCGTGCGCGAGAACTCCAGGGAATTGGTCCTGGGGAGCTGCTCGAAGACGAAGTTGGCCCAGGCCAGGTAAGCATGCCCGGCCAGCCTGGGACTGGCGGTGATCGCATCGGTCTCATTGCCCGCCAGCGGCGCTGCCACTGTCGCCGGCACCGGCCAGCTGCGCCCGCCGTCGCGGGAGTGGCTCGCCACGACCGCGGTCGTAGGCGGATCGGTCGACAGCGAGGCGGCAAGCCCGCTGAAGTAGACAGTACCGTCGCGGCCGGCCGCCACCCACGGGTCGGAGGGGGAGTCGGCCGTCCCGCCGGTGCACACCGACAGGCCGGGAATCGTGCTGCGCGTCCATGTCTTGCCACCGTCCAGTGAGGAGGCAACCAGGTCACTGAGCGTCTGGTTCGCGGAGCCGACATCCTGCTTCCAGGCGGCGACGATGTTCCGCGGGTTGGCGGGGTTGACGGCGATCATCGGTTCCAGCTCGTGGCCGGTGATGGTCTTGTCGTCGAACCGGGCGCCGGGACAGCCGGCCGCAAACGGGCTCGGCCCCGACACCACCCGCAGAGCCTGCACCCGGTACGGCCCGGCCGGCCCGGCGCCGGCCGCCGCCAGCGGCGCACCCCCCAGTAGCAGCACGCTCGCCAGCAGCGCCGATCCCGCCGCCAAGGCGGCCCAGGACCTCATCGCGTATCTTCCTCACCGCGGTGACACAAGCAGCCTTCCCCGACCACGATGCCCCTCCTACGATTCTGAAAGCGGTACTGACTCGGACACGCTATGGCCCGATGTCCTCACAACAGCATGCGGAGGCGCTGACCCCCCGGCGTCCCCCCGGCGTCACCGCCCCGTCACCCCATCGTCTTCGGGCTGCGGGAGCGGTTCGCGATCCGCTCCAGCCGCCAGGTCCCGCAGCCATGCCTCGAGGACCCGGCAGGCATCAGCCGTATTCGCCGCCCGCCCCAGAAGCCGGTCGCGTTCCCGGCCCACCTCGATCAACACGATCAGCAGCTCACCCGGAATCCCGTCGCGAACCTCGACGCGCACGACAGCCACCGCATGGCGGCCGTCAGCGGGCCCGTACGCCGTGGCATTCAGAGTGCATCTCCCCCAGTCAGCCGCAGATAACGGCCATGGCATGCCGCCTTCACCGGTGATACAAGGGATGGATCAGCTGATCCATGAGCCGCGACGGTTCCAGGTCGAACTCCCGGCGCAGAAGCGCCTGGTACTCGCGGTAGGAGCGGATAGCCTCGGCCGCGTTTCCCTGCGCGATCCGCACCTGAACAACCAGACGGCGCGCGCTTTCGCGCAGCGGGTCGGCTTGCGCCGCAGCCAGCGCCGCCACGAGGGCATCGCCGAAATGGGATCGCTCCACCAGGGCCGAGGCCGCGCGCTCCAGTGCTTCCAGTCGCAGCAGACGGTAACGCTCCCGGTCAGCCACCACCCACTCGTCATCCCAGTCAGGCAGAAGCTCGGCACACTCGACCAGGAGCGGCAGCCGCGTCAGCGCCTCGGTATCTGGCTGATGGATCAACCGCTTGGCCAGGACGGTCAGGTCAGCGACGTCCACAGTGACGTCCGGGCACAGCCAGAGGCGATCATCACGGGCCAGCACAAGATCGGCTCCCGCACGGCGGATCCGCCACAACGTGCTGCGTAGGCTCTTAGCCGCACCCTGGCCGGAGCCCTCCTCCCACAACACTCCCGTCAACCGTGTCCGGGCCACCGGCCGGCCGGCCAGGGCAAGATAGGTCAGCACACGCTCGGCACTACGCGGAATCCTCAACTGGCATCCCCTGACGAGCAGCTCGAACTCCCCCATCAGGGTCAACCCGGCCGCCTCCGGGGCGCACCCGGGATCGCGCAACGTCCACCCAGACGCCATAGGCCTCACATCCCGTACACGGGCGCGCCGGATACGGGAGGTAACTCGCAGAGCCGGCTACGCCACCCCAGCGAAGGCAATACTCGTGCCGGCCGGGCGGAGAAGCTGTGGAGATCAGGTGAAAATTGTGATCTTCGGCGGTAAGTGGTATGGCACATCCAATGCGGAGCGATTACGAATTGCCGCCCCCGGTCCTGTCCTACCGGGACTCGTGGTGCGTGGTGGCGATCACGGAGCGATCGCGATCTTGCAACGAGCTGCGTGTGAGCACGGCCGCCTCGTAATGAACCGGGTTGCCGAAGTCCTGATCATCAACGAAGCGGCCGTGG
This sequence comes from Nocardiopsis sp., assembly GCA_021154785.1. Lineage (GTDB taxonomy): Bacteria > Actinomycetota > Actinomycetes > Streptosporangiales > Streptosporangiaceae > Palsa-504. The sequence continues at coordinate 28,229 of JAJKHX010000114.1, read as the reverse complement.
AGGTCGATTGTGCGGCATGAGTTGTCCGCTGAGGAAGCCCGCCTGACTTACTCGCTGTTCGCCCACCTGGGCGGCTTGGAGCTGGACCAAGTGGAGGACCTTGGCGATCTGGTCCGGCTCGTGGCGCGCACGCGCACGTCGCCGGTGACCTGTCCGGAGTGCGGCGAGCCTGCGACACGGGTCCACGGCGGTGCTCGGCATAGATGACTGGGCCAAGCGGCGTGGCCAGTCGTACGCCAGCGTCCTGCTGGACATGGACACCCACCGCATCATCGACATCCTCCCGACCGGGAGGCCGGCACCTTCGCCCGGTGGCTCCGCGCTCATCCTGGTGTCCGGCTGATCTGCCGGGACCGGGCCGGCGGCTTCGCGCTGGGCGGCCGGGAGGGCGCGCCCGATGCCCGGCAGGTTGCCGACAGGTGGCACATGTGGGACGACCTGGGCGGCTACGTGAAGAAGACCGTTGCCGCCCACCATGGCTGCATCAAGGACCATTACGCCGTCCTCAAGCAGACGGCCGCTGCGCAGGCCCCCGATCCTGCCCGGACGGCGGGGCAGGCAATCGCCGAGCACGCCGAGAACAGGGCCCGGGTGGTCCGGACCCGGCAGCGATATGGCCAGGTCCAGAAGCTGAAGGCCGAGGGCATGCGCATCGCTGCGATCCAGCGGGAACTGCGCCTGGCTCCTGGGACGGCGCGCGCTACTTCCACGCGACCAGCGTCGATGAGCTGGTGGCGGGTGCGCTGGCCGGATGGCCGGGCATGCTGGACGACCACAAACCCTACCTCCACCAGCGGTGGAACGAGGGCTGCACCAACATCCAGCAACTGTACAGAGAGGTCAAGGCGCTGGGCTTCTGCGGTAGCTACGGCACCGTCTACGCCTATCTCAGGCCCTTCAAGGGCAAGGCGGCCCCGCCGGCCGTCCCCCACCCCGCCCAAGGTCCGTCACATCACCAGCTGGATCCGCCGCCGCCCCGACAACCTCAATGCCGACGAGCAGCGCCGCTGGACGGGCTGGGTCTTCTGCGCGGCAGGGGTGGGGTGCGCAGAAAGTCAGGCTGTCAACGGGGTATCACGGCCGGCCAGACGCCCTCTTAACGGTGACGGCGGAATCAGAAACGCTCGTCGAGGTGCCGGGGGTAGAGCATGCGCTGGAGTAACAGGGTCATCGGGACCGCCGCCTTGCGGGTGACGGGAAGCCTGCTGTGATCTGCATCCAGGACAAGCGTCACCCGAACTGGCCGAAGCCCAGGGTCACGCCGAGTTGATCATGTCGAGAATCGAACGTTACCTCTACATCGGTGCGCGCCCCGGCGACGTGCGGCGTCCGCTGTGACTTTCAGAAGGAGAACGCGACATGAGACCAAGGACGAGGCTAGCGGGCGCGCTCGCCGCGATCGCGCTGGCGGCCGGGCTGACCCTGGCCGGCACCGGACCCGCGCGGGCCGATATCGTCCCGCCGCCCGGGGGGTGGGCCGAGATCTTCAGCCCGTACCTGCACGCCCAGGGGAATACCCTGTGCTTCGATGACCCGGGCGGGTCCCAATCCAGCGGCACGCGGCTGCAGCTGTGGCGCTGCCACGGGTACGCCTCCAGCGGGGCCATGCAGCGGTCGGTGGTCATCCCGCCCGACGACCTCAACGGCAACCTCGTCTACGACAGTAACGGCAGCCCCGTCTATGAGATCTACAACCTGGCAGGCGGCATGTGCCTCACCGATCCGAACCTGGCCCCCGGCACCCAGCTGATCCTGCGCCCCTGCAACCTGGCGACCGGCGGGCAGTGGTGGGAGCTGCCCGACGCCAGCAACACGGCCGGCCCAGATTTCGGGCTCCGCACCTGGCCCGTGAATTTCACCAACTCGTGCGTCTCCCCGAGCAACTCCAGCGACGGCAACGGCACCCGCCTGGTGGTCGAAGACTGCGACCTGTTCGACCTCAGCCAGCTGTGGAAGCTGGGCTAGCGCCCGGCCTGCGTCACCGGCCCGGGAAATTTTGGAGACATCATGAAGGTCTTGCGATCGCGGCGCCGAGGTACAGGTCTGCGGGGAGGCGGCGTCCGATCAGCTACTGCAGTTCCTCCAAGGGCTTCTATATCCACGGCAAGGTCATCGAGGCCGACTACGGCACCAGCCACGCCAAGGTCTTCATCGGCTCGGAGAACTTCTCCAGCACCTCCCTCAACCAGAACCGCGAGCTCGGGCTGATCACCTCCAGCCACGCCGTGATGTCCGCGATCGCCAGCACCTCCGCCGCCGGCTTCCAGAACGGGGAAAAGTGGTCGTAACAGGTGGCAGGCTGCTGAGATGATCAACTTGATCCGGTCCGGCAGCCTGTTCTCCGGCGTTCCCTACGCGTATGCCGCGGTGGCCCCGCGCGGTGCCCTGGTCTTCACCGCCGGGGCGTGTCCCCTGGACGACCGGGGCGAGGTCGTCGGCCCGGGTGACGTGCGGGCGCAGGCCAGCCTGGCGGTGGCCAACCTGGCCACCGCCCTGGCCGAGGCCGGGGCCACGCTGGCCGACGTGCTCAAGACCACCGTGTTCGTCGCGTCGGCCGAGCGGGCTGACCTGGTGGCGGCCTGGGATGTCGTCAGCGCGGCGTTCGGTGAGCACGACGCGCCCAGCACCCTGCTCGGCGTGGCCGTGCTCGGCTACCCGGGCCAGCTGGTCGAGATCGAGGCCGTCGCCGTCGCCGTCGCCGCGGGCTGACGCCGGCAGGCCACGCGACGCCGGCCGGACTGGAGGCCGCTGATGACACCGGCGGAAATGGACCAGGTGATCACGAAGTCGCCCGCGTACCGGGCGCCCGGGGAGTCCTGACCGCAGCGCCGGAGGACTTAGGCTCGGAGCATGCTCGGGACGGTGACCAGGCTGCGGCGTTATCCGGTCAAGTCGATGCTGGGCGAGGACCTGGTCGCCGGCGATGTCAGCCGGGCCGGCCTGGCCGGGGACCGGCGGCTGGCCGTGGTCAGCCGCCGCACCGGCAAGATCGCGAGCGCCAAGTACCCGCGGCTGTGGCGGGACCTGCTCACCCTGTCCGCCAGGGCCCTCGGCGGAGCCGGCCCCGCGGTGGCCGCCCTGATCACGCTGCCGGACGGCAAGACCGTCGCCAGTACCGACGCGGACGTCGACGACGTGCTGTCCAGGCTGCTGAACGAGCCGGTCACGCTGACCTCGGTCCCGCCGCCCGGGGCCTCGCTGGACCGGGCCGTCCCCGAGGCGGTGCTCCGCGACGGGATAACGGCCCCGGTCGAGGCCAGGCTGGTCGAGATCGGCGCAGGCGCCCCGCCCGGCACGTTCGTCGACTTCGCCCCGCTCCACCTGCTGACCAGCGCGACGCTGGACCGGATCGCCGAGCTCAGCCCGTACCGGCGGGCCCACCTGGAGCGGTACCGCCCCAACGTCGTCATCGGCACCGGGGCGGCCGGGTTCACCGAGAACGACTGGCTCGGCCGGGACCTGCGGATCGGCGCGGACCTCGTGCTGCGCGTGATCGCCCGGACCCCGCGGTGCGCGATTCCCACCCTGGCCCACGGCGAACTGCCCCGGGACGCCGAGGCCCTGCGGGTCCTCGCCCGGCACAACCGGGTCAGCCCGCTGCTGCAGGCCGGTCCCGAGCTGCCGCAGGCCGGTCCCGAGCCGTGCGCCGGGGTCTACGCCGAGGTGCTGCACCCCGGCCGGATCAGCACCGGCGACCCGGTCCGCTGGCTGTAGCGGAGGCTACCCGCCGGCGGGGCTAATCGCTGTGCAGCTCGGCCCAGACGACCTTGCCGGCCCAGCCCGGGACGGCCTGCCAGTGCCAGCGGTCGCACATCGCCTCGACGAGCATCAGGCCCCGGCCGCCCTCTTCGTCGGGCCCGGGGTGCGCCGCCGCCGGCGCGCCGGGGATGGCGTCCCACACCTCGATCAGCAGCCGGATCCGGTCGCTGGCCAGCCGCAGCACCACGACCGGCATCGAGGCGCCGTCGTACCGGGGCCTGCCGTCCGGCCCGGTCGAGGCCCGGACGGCGTTCGTGACCAGCTCGCTGACGATGAGCTCGGCCGCCTCGACCAGGTCGCCGAGCTCCCATTCGGTCAGTACGGCCCGGGCGTGCAGGCGGGCACTCGGGGTGGCGCCGGGCAGGGCACCCAGCACCAGTGACGTCGACAACGGCCACGGAGCCGACATACCGGGCGGGTCCGCCACGGCGTCCGGCCAGGTCACGACGCTGCCCTCGCCCATGCTCCGGGGTGCCCCCCTTTCGCCTTCCAGTGTGCATGCTGACTGTCGTGCGCGGTGAGAGAATCGCGGGTTACGTCGCTCTTACGATGCCCACCAAGGCGACAGCCAGGCAAAACGACACGCCGGCGGACGCCGGAATGACCGCGGGGAACCCGGTCCCGCATCAGCCGCGGAAACGGCGGTGCAGCTCGCGGACCTGCTCGTCGAGGCCGGCGACCGGGCCCTGGACCGTCAGGCCGGGAGCGACCTCGCCGATGGCCAGCGCGCGGACCGGGGACGGCGGCACTCCCAGCTCGGCGAGCCACGCCGTCAGCTGCTCGGACGAGCTCACGTAGACGATGCGGCCGAGCCCCGTCCAGGCGTGCGCGGCCGCGCACATCGGGCAGTGCTCCCCCGACGTGAACACGGTGGCGGCGGACCGGCCGGCCGCCGTCATGTTGGCCGCGGCCCAGCGGGCCAGCTCGAATTCCGGATGGCGGGTCGCATCGCCCGCGGTGTTCTCGCGGTTGCGGTCCTCGGCCAGGACCTGGCCGCCGGCCGCGACGAGCACCGAGCCGAACGGGTAATCCCCGGCGTCCACGGCCTCGGCGGCCAGTTCGACGCAGCGGCGCAGATGCGGGAGGTCCTCCGGGGCGACGCCGTCAGGACGGCCGGGCGCGTGCTCGGTAGGTGTCACCTCAGCTCCGTTCCGGATCGATGTCGTGAATAACCTATCCAGTGACCCGGCCGGCACCCGGCACCGGGGCGGTATCCTTGAACTCGTGAGCACTTCCGGACGACAGGTCATGATGCCCCGCACGCGGGGCCGCTGACACGTCCGGACACTGACGTTTCCGAGGCCCTGTGACGGGGCCTCGACGTGTTTGCGGCAATGTGCGTGCGGCACAGGCGGAGCCCCCGGGAGGAGGCTGCGATGACCGCGACCTACATCACCACCACCATTCCGTACGTGAACGCGCGCCCGCACATCGGGCACGCCCTCGAGTTCGTGCAGGCCGATGTGCTGGCCCGCTACCGCCGCGCCCGCGGCGAGGACGTCCGGTTCCAGTCCGGCACCGACGACAACTCGCTGAAGAACGTGCTGGCCGCCGAGGCCGCCGGGACTCCGGTGCGCGCGTTCGTCGACCGCAACGCCGGGGCGTTCGCCGCCCTCGGCGGCGCGCTGTCGCTGACCGTCGACGACTTCATCCGGACCAGCCGTGACCCCCGGCACCGGCCCGGCGTCGAGCGGTTCTGGCGGGCCTGCGCCCGGGACCTGTACCGCCGGCGGTACGAGGGGCTGTACTGCACCGGCTGCGAGCAGTTCTACACCCCGGCCGAGCTGCGCGACGGCCGCTGCCGGGACCACGGGACGGTGCCGCAGCAGGTCAGTGAGCAGAACTGGTTCTTCCGGCTGTCCCGCTACGCCGCCCCGCTGCGCGCGGCGATCACGTCCGGCGAGCTGCGCATCGAGCCAGCCGGGCGGCGGAACGAGGTACTCGCGTTCATCGACGCCGGCCTGGAGGATTTCTCGGTGTCACGGCCCGCCGGGCGGGCCGGCGGCTGGGGCATCCCGGTGCCCGGCGACCCCGGGCAGGTGATCTACGTCTGGTTCGACGCGCTGTGCAGCTACGTGACCGCGCTCGGTCCCGGCGAGGAGGACTGCCGGCGGTGGTGGGCCGGCCCGGGGAACCGCATTCACCTGCTCGGCAAGGGCGTGCTGCGGTTCCACGCGGTCTACTGGCCGGCCATGCTGCTGTCATCCGGGCAGCCGCTGCCGACCGCCCTGTCCGTGCATGACTACCTGACCGCCGGCGGCCGCAAGATCAGCAAGTCCGCGGCCGGACCGGAGGCGGCCGCGCTGGAGCCCGCCGGGCTGGCCGCCGCGTACGGAGCCGATGCGGTGCGCTGGTGGCTGCTCCGCGAGGTACCGCGGGTGGGCGACGCCGACTTCACCGCCGGGCGCCTGGTGGCCCGGGCCGACGACGAGCTCGCCAACGGCCTGGGCAACCTGGTCAACCGGGTCGTCGCCATGATCGGCCGTTACCGCGGCGGCCGGGTTCCCGGCGTTACCGCGGCACCGGCTGTCGCGCCGGACGCCGCACTGGCCGTCGCGCCGGGCGGCGGGCGCCTGGCCGCGGCGTGCCGCGAGGCGAACGCGGCGGCGGGCGCCGCCCTGGAGGATTTCGACTTCCGGCGGGCGACGGCAGCGATCTGGCGGATCGTCGATGAGGCGAACGCCTACGTCAACCGGGCCCGGACCTGGGAACTGGCCCGGGCCGGGCGGGAGGGGGTTGAACAGCCCGACGCGGTGCTCGCGCAGCTGCTGGGAGCCTGCTCGGTGCTGGGCCGGGAGCTGGCGCCGTTCCTGCCGGACCTGGCCGCCCGCGTCGCCGCGCAGTGCACCCCGGGCGCGGACGGGCGGCTGCCGCCCCCGCGCCCGGTGTTCCGGCGGCTGTCAGCGGCGGCGGCCGGGCTCGGCGTGGAACAGGCGGAGGAGGAGGAGGAGTATCAGCGCACCGATGATCGACCCGATGATCCCGACGGTGTGGAAGCTGTGGATGCTCAGCGTGTGGTGCTGGATCAGGTTCTGCAGGAAGCCGCCCACGAACGAGCCCACGATGCCCAGCAGGATGGTGCCGAGCAGCCCGATGGGGTCGCGGCCGGGGATGAGGAGCCGCGCGACAGCGCCGGCGATGAGGCCGATGATGATCAAAACGATAATGAAAGTAACCATGCCGGTAAGCTTCCCCGTTCCCGGGTTTTATGTGTGCTAGGCCGAATCGTGATGGAAAAGGCCGTCCCTAGCCGGCCAGCTCGCGTTCGAGCGGGGTGCGGAACCGGGGGGTGATCCGGATCTTGGTGTCCTCGCCGATCCACTCCCGCAGCCGCCCGGCCTCGGCGTTAATGGCCGCCGCGGCCTCGGCGCCGGGATCTTCGAGCAGCCGGACGGCGATCTCGCCGTCCGGGCGGTGCGCCCAGCCGCCCACGATCCGGCCGTCCCACCACACGGTCGGGCCGATGTTCCCGGACCGGTCGAACAGCGCGGCCGCGTGCCCTCCGAGGTACCAGCCGCGCTCGCGCCAGCCCATCGCGGCCGGGTCGAGGGCGGGCAGGAGCCCGGCCCACGGTTCCGCCGGGGGTGCGTCCTGGTCGGCGGCCAGCATCACCCCGGCCGTCCCGTCCAGGTCCACCTCGGCCAGCTCGAGCTGGCTCAGCGCCTGCCTGGCCTGCGTCGCCGTCCAGCCGGCCCACCACTGCAGGTCGGCCGGGGCGGCCGGGCCGAAGGCCAGCAGCCAGCGGCGGGCCAGCTCGGCCCGGGCGGCGGCGGCGTCCGGCTTGGGCTGATCCGGCGCGGCGGACCAGGTGAACTGGCTGGAGGTCCAGCCGCCCCGCGGCCGGCCGCGCACGATCAGGCCCTCGGCCGCCAGCAGCGTCAGGAGCTGGCTGGTGACGTTCACCGGGCCGCCGTAGCTCTTGCCCGCGGCGGCGGGGTAGACGATCTGGGCGCGCAGCCGCGGCTCGTCCCGGGACAGCTCAGCGCCGGTGGCGCTGCCGCGGGCGGCCAGCGCCGCCACCACGGCCGCGCCCGCCTCGTCGAGCCACGCGGCGCCGTCCGCGGCGATCGCCGACTCCTGGACCCGCCTGCCCAGGTCACGCCGCATCCGCGCGGCGATCTGGTCGGTGCAGGCGGCCTGGATCACCGGCATCAGGGCGGCCGGGACGACGAACACCGTCCGCCGCATGCCGAGCATCCGCACCAGCGTGCCCTGGTCGTACAGCGCGCTCTCGATGTCCGCCCGGGCGGCCCCGGTCCGGGCCCGCGCGGCCAGGTAGACCGAAGCCGGGTCGGTGCCGTGCAGCGCGATGATGTCCGCCACGGCGCCGGCCACCCCGGCCGGCGACGCCGCGCCCCTGGACGCGGGGGCCAGGTGGTGCCGGGCCGCCAGCCGCGCCCGCCGCTCGGCTACGCTGACAGGCCGGATACCGCTTCCCATGACGACGACCCTACTCACGGGCGGCCCCGGAGCGGGCAGGTACGGTCGGAGCGTGATCAGCTTCCGCCACCCCGGCACCGTGCTCACCGACCGGTTATTCGCCGTCCCGCTGGACCATTCCCGGCCGGACGGCGAGCAGATCGAGGTATTCGCCCGCGAGGTTGTCGCGGCCGGCCAGGCCGGCGCGGACCTGCCCTGGCTGCTGTTCCTGCAGGGCGGGCCCGGGTTCGGGGCGCAGCGCCCGGAGGGCCGGGAGGGCTGGCTGGACCGGGCCCTGGAGGACTACCGGGTGCTGCTGCTCGACCAGCGCGGCACCGGCCGCTCCTCCCCGGTGAACCGCAAGACCCTGGCCGGGCTGGATCCGCAGGCTCAGGCCGGCCGCCTGGCGCACTTCCGCGCCGATGCCATCGTGCTCGACGCCGAGCTGATCAGGCGCCAGCTCACCGACGAGCCGTGGAGCGTGCTCGGCCAGAGCTTCGGCGGCATGTGCACCGTCACCTACCTGTCGTTCGCGCCGCACGGCATCCGGGAGGCGTTCATCACCGGCGGCCTGCCCGGGCTCACCGCGACCGCTGACGACGTCTACCGGCAGACCTACCGGACGGTGGCGGCCAAGAACGCCGCCCACTACGAGCGGTACCCGCAGGACGCGGACCAGGCCCGGCGGGTCGCGGAGCACCTGGCCGGCGGCGAGGTGCGGCTGCCGGACGGCAGCCTGCTGCCGGTGGAGGCGTTCCAGTCGGCCGGGATGATGCTCGGCACCAGCGGCGGCAGCCACGCGCTGCACTACCTGCTCGAGGACCCGTTCGCCGGGGGCGAACTGTCCGACGCGTTCCTGTACGCGATGATGGAGCAGATCAGCTTCGCGACCGGGCCGCTGTACGCGCTGCTGCACGAGGCGGCGTACGCGCAGGGACAGGCCACCCGGTGGTCCGCGCAGCGGATCCGGGCGGAGTACCCGGAGTTCGCCCCGGACGCCAGCCCGCTGTACTTCACCGGGGAGATGATCTACCCGTGGATGATCGACCGTGACCCGGTGCTGCGCCCGTTCCGGCGGGCGGCCGAACTGCTGGCCGAACGGGACGGCTGGCCGCCCTTGTACGACCCGTCGCGCCTCGCGGCCAGCGAGGTGCCGGCGGCCGCCGCGGTCTACTACGACGACATGTACGTGGACCGCGAGTTCTCGATGCAGACGGCCCGCGCCATCCGCGGCCTGCAAACCTGGGTGACCAGCGAGTACGAGCACAACGGCCTGCGGGCTGACGGCCCGGCCGTGCTCGGCCGGCTGATCGGCATGGCCCGCGGGACCCGGTGACGATTCCCTGACGCCGTCCTTTGGTTCCCCCGGCCGCCGCGCGGGACGGCCTAGGGTGGGGCCGTGCGTGGTATGCCAGGCTGGCTCACCCGGCCGCGGCTGATCATGGTGCTCGCGGCCGCGATCGCCGTCGCCGCGGGCGCGGCCGGCACCGCCCTGGCCCTCGGCGGAGCCGGCTCGCGGCATGTCGCCGTCATGTCCCGGGGCGGGCTGACCCGCGCCGAGCTCAAGGTCACGTCGGGGACCGCGGTCCTCGACATCACGGTGGGCAGGCCCGGCGGGCCCCTGCTCCGCGTCTCGGTGCCGGACGGGGCCCCGGTCCGGCCGGTGCTGTCCGGCTCCCGCCTGATCGTGCTGTCGCTGGACGGCACGGCCCCCGGCGGGCCGGGGTCCCCGGGCCCGGGCTCCGGCTACGCGGTGAAGGTGGTCCTCAGCCCGGCCGTCACGTGGAGCCTGGACCTGGCCGGCGGTACCCAGCTCACGAAGGCCGACCTGCGCGGCGGCAAGGTGGCCGGGATCGCCGTCATGGCGGGCTCGGGCACCCTGGACATGAGCCTGCCCCGGCCGGCCGGGACCGTGCCGCTGCTGCTGGCCGGCGGGGTGAGCCAGTTCCTGCTCAGCCTCCCGCCCGGCGTGCCGGCCCGGGTGACGGCGGACGGCGGCGCGGCCTTCGTCTCGCTCGACGGCCAGCACCTGACCGGGCTGGCGGGCGGCACGGTGGTGACGTCGCCCGGCTGGGCGGGCGCCACCGCGCGGTACGACATCGACGCCACCTCCGGGTTCTCGCGGCTGGCGGTCAGCCGCCGGCCCGCGGGCGGCTCCTAGCACCTGTGGTTGGATGAACCATGGACATCGGAATCGGCCTGCCCAACACCGTGCCGGGCGTCGACGGCCGCAGGCTCGTCGACTGGGCCAGGGACGCCGAGCAGGCCGGCTTCAGCACGCTGGGGACGATCGGGCGCCTGGTCTACCCGAACTACGAGGAGCTGATCGCGCTGTCGGCCGCGGCCGCGGTCACCAGCCGGATCCGGCTGACCACCAGCGTGCTGCTGGCGCCCCTGTACGCCAACACGGCGCTGTTCGCCAAGCAGGCCGCCTCGCTCGACCGGCTCTCCGGGGGGCGCCTGGTGCTCGGCCTGGGCCTGGGCGGCCGTGACGACGACTACGCGGCCAGCGCGCTGCCGACCGAGGGCAAGGGGCGCCGGCTGGACCAGCAGCTGGCCGAGATGAAGCGGATCTGGTCCGGCGAGCACTACGGCTACGCCGGGGCGATCGGGCCCGAGCCGGTACGGCGCGGCGGCCCCGAGCTCATCCTCGGCGGCAACGCCGAGGCGAGTTTCCGCCGGGTGGCCCTGCTCGGTGACGGCTGGATCATGGGCGGCGGCACCCCGGACATGTTCGCCCAGGCCGGGGCGCAGGTCGACCGGGCCTGGGCCGAGGCGGGCCGCCCGGGCAGGCCGCGCAAGCTCTCGCTGGCCTACTTCGCGCTGGGACCCGAGGCCCGCGGCCACGCGGACAACTACCTGCTGCACTACTACAACTGGCTGGGCGACGTCGCCCGGCAGATCGCGGCGGGCGCCGCCGTCAGCACCGAGATGGCCCAGGGCTACGCCGCCGCGTTCGAGGCGGCCGGCTGCGACGAGCTCATCTTCGTCCCGGCCACCGCCTCACCCGACCAGGTCACCCTGCTCGCCGAAGCGGTCCTGTAGCGGCCCGCGGATGGCGGCCAGGTAGCCCAGCAGGGCGTCCCGGTTGCGGCTCAGGCAGTCGATGCGCCGCCCGAGCCGGCTGGCCTGTAGTTCCAGCAGCTGCGCCATGTCCGCAGTCAGGCACGGCGCGGGCAGGTGGATGCCGCCGCCGAGGAACGGCAGGAGCTGGCGGATGATCTCGGTGGTGAGGCCGGCGTCGAGCAGCCCCCGGATCTGCTCGACGCGGCCGGCGTCGGCCTCGCCGTAGCTGCGGTACCCGCTGGCGTCCCGCTCGGGGTGCAGCAGGTCCTGCTCTTCGTAGTAGCGCAGCAGCCGGGCGGGGACGCCCGTCCGGGCGGACAGCTCACCGATCCGCACCGGTGCTCCCAGGATTTGCCTTCACACTGATGTGAAGGTCGGACCATGGCGGAATGCTTCCCGACGCGTTTCCCTGGGCGGGCCTGCTGGCCCTGGCCACGGCGGCCTTCACCGACGTGACGACCGACCTGCTCCCGGCCGGCCTGCTCCCGCAGCTGAGCAGCGGCCTGCACGTGCCGGAGGCGCGGGCCGGGCTGCTGGTCAGCGCGTTCGCGGTCGCCTCGGCGCTGGCCGCGATCCCGGTCACCGCGGCCCTGCGGGGGCTGCCCCGGCGGCCCGTGCTGCAGGCGGTGCTGGCCGGCTTCGCGCTGCTCGACGCGGTGACCGCGATCTCGCCCTGGTACCCGCTGACCTTCGCGGCCCGGCTGCTGGCGGGCGTCATGGGCGGCGCCCTGTGGTCGATGCTGGCCGGCTACGCGGCGCGGATGGTGCCGGCCGCCCAGCGCGGCCGGGCCATCGCGGTCGTCCTGGGCGGCATCACCGTCGCGCTGTCCGCCGGCATCCCGGCCGGGGCGGCGCTGGCCGGCCTGCTCGGCTGGCGGGCCGTCTTCGGCCTGCTGGCGGCCGTGGCGCTGCTGCTGGTGCCCTGGACCGGGAGCCAGGTCCCCGCCCTCGGCGGCGAGCCCCCGGCCCGCCGGGTCCCGCTCCGCCAGGTGGCGTCCGGACCCGGCGTGCCCGCCGTGCTCGCCGCCACCGTGCTGCTGCTCACCGGGCACCAGGCGATGTACACCTACCTCGCCCCCTTCGCACCGGGCCGGGCCGGGCTCGTCCTGCTGGTGTTCGGCGTGGCGACCGTGGCCGGGATCTGGATCGCCGGCATCGCCGCCGACCGGTACCTGCGGCTGGCGCTGCTCACCGCCATGGCCATGATCGCCGCGGCGATGACGGCCCTGGGCCTGGCCGGGCGCCAGCCGGCCGCGCTGCTGGCCGCGGTGGCGCTGTGGGGCGCGGCGTTCGGCGGGGCGCCGGCGCTGCTGCAGACGGCGCTGATCGACGCGGCCGGCCCGGCTCGCGCCGACGTGGCGACCGCCCTGCAGACCACGGTGTACAACGCCGGCATCGCCGCCGGGTCACTGGCCGGCGGCCTGGTCCTGGGCCGGGCCGGGCCGGCCGGCCTGCCCTGGGTCACGCTGGCGTTCGGCGCCGCCGCGCTGGGCACGGTCGCGGTCGCGCGCCGCCACGCGTTCCCCGCCGCCCGGCCGGGTAGTCCCGCCCTGACGCGGCGAGATCAGCGCACCCGCCCCCTTGACGAGGCGGCCCCGGGCACGATTAATACATAGTGCCGGTAAGAAGACAGGAGCAGGCGTGCCCACTTTCAGCGGAGTAACCGGACAGGTGTACTACAAGGCCTGGCGCGTCCCGGCCCCCAGCGCCGCGACGGTGGTCTTCCTGCACGGCTTCGGCGAGCACTCAGGCCTGTACCACCGGTACGGGAACGCGCTGAACAACGCCGGGATCGACCTGTGGGCGCTCGACGAGATCGGCCACGGGCTCACCGACGGCGACCGGGCCGTCATCCGGTCCATCGACGACCTGGTGGAGAACGGACGCCGGCTGACCGCCATCGCCGAGGCGGCCCAGCCGGGACGGCCGGTCTGGCTGGCCGGGCACTCGCTCGGGGCGGCGGCCGCCGCCGTGTCGGCGGCCCGCGACCCCGGCCGGTACGCGGGGCTCATCCTGTCCGGAGCGGCGATCTCCCCGCTGGACTGGGTTGTCGCGCTTGGCGACGCTGACGCCCCGGACCTTGACCTGGATCCGGCCGGCCTGTCCGGTGATCCGTTCTACCTGGACGAGCTGGCCTACGATCCGCTGGCGTTCACCAGCGCGGCCGGCGCCCGCAGCCTGGCTGACGTGCTCCCCGCGGCCTGGGATGAGCTGGCCGCCGGCTTCGGGCAGGTGACGCTGCCCGTCCTGTTCGTGCACGGCGCGGAGGACCCGGTGGTACCGGCCGGGCACGCCCGGGAGTGGGCCGGGCGGCTGAAGCGGGCCCGCCTGGCCGAGTTCGCCGGGGCCCGCCACGACATCCTCAACGAGACCGTGCACCGCGACGTGGCCGCGGCCGTCACCGGGTTCGTCCTGTCCGGCGGCGCCGGGTCCTGAGGCCGGGGCGGGGAATAGCGGCGCGCCGGCGGCGGTTGGCGCGGTCGTGACGGAACAGACGGAAAGAGAAGACGTTCAGTTCTGGTTCGACCCGCTGTGCCCCTGGGCCTGGATCACCTCCCGCTGGATGCTGGAGGTCGAGAAGGTCCGGCCGGTGCGCACCGACTGGCGGATCATGTCCCTGGCCTACCTCAACCTGATCCAGCATGAGGGCCAGGGCCTGAACGAGGAGTACCTGGAGCGGATGAGCAAGGCCTGGGGGCCGATCCGGGTCGTCGCGGCCGCCGCCCAGCACAGCGGCACCGACATCCTCGGGCCGCTGTACACCGCGATCGGCACCCGGCTCCACAACGAGGGCCGTCGTGAGGACCCGCAGGTGATCCCCGAGGCCCTGGCCGAGGTGGGCCTGCCCGCCTCGCTGGCCGCCGCCGCGGACAGCGACGAGCTCGACCAGCTCATCAAGGACTCCCACAACGAGGCCTTCGACCAGGTCGGCATCGACGTCGGCACCCCGGTCATCCGCATCGCCGGGAACACCATCTTCGGCCCGGTCATCACGCCCGCGCCGCGCGGCGAGGCGGCCGGACGGCTGTACGACGGGGTGGCGCTGGTCACCGGGACCGACGGCTTCTTCGAGCTCAAGCGGAGCAGGGACCGCAAGCCCTCGTTCGACTGAGAGACGGCTTCTGGCATCGCGTCACCGGCTCCGGGTGCGCGACGGGTTCGTCGTGTGTTACTTCTTGGCACACGCACGTTGGCCCGGACACGAGGTGACGCAATGCCAGATCGTCCGTTCGAGCTCGACCAGACCGGCACGGTAGCCAGGGTCCGGCTGCGGGGCACCTCGGTGCTCTTCTCGCCCATGCTCAACAAGGGCACCGCCTTCACGCTGGCCGAACGGGAGGCGCTCGGGCTCACCGGCCTGCTGCCCGGCGGCGTCTCGACGATCGAGGGGCAGCTGCGCCGGGTCTACGCGCAGTACCTGCGCCAGCCTGACGACCTGGCCAAGAGCCTGCATCTCGGCCAGATACGCAACCGCAACGAGGTGCTGTTCTACCGGCTGCTGGCCGAGCACATCCACGAGATGCTGCCGATCGTGTACACCCCGACGATCGGGACCGTGATCGAGCGGTACAGCCTGGAGTTCGCCCGCCCGCGCGGGGTGTACCTGTCGGTGGATCACCCTGACCAGGTGGAGACGGCCTTCCGCAACTACGGGCTGGAAGCCGACGAGGTAGACCTGATCGTCGCCACCGACTCCGAGGGCATCCTGGGCATCGGCGACTGGGGGGTGGGCGGCATCGCGATCGCGGACGGGAAACTGGCCGTCTACACCGCGGCGGCCGGGCTGCACCCCCGCCGGGTCATCCCGGTCGTGCTGGACACCGGGACCGACAACGAGGCCCTGCTGGCCGAGGACATGTACCTGGGCGCCCGGCACCCGCGGGTGCGGGACGAGCGGTACGACCAGCTGATCGACGCCTACGTCAGCGCCGCGGCCAAGCTGTTCCCGCACGCGATGCTGCACTGGGAGGATTTCGGCGCCGCCAACGCCCGCCGGATCCTGCTGAAGTACGCCGGCAGCTGCTGCACGTTCAACGACGACATCCAGGGCACCGCCGCCGTGGTGCTGGCCGCCGCGCTGGGTGCCACCCGGGCCGCGGGCACCGCGATGCGCGACCAGGTGATCGTGATCCACGGCGCGGGCACGGCCGGGATCGGGATCGCCGACGCGCTGCGGCAGGTCATGATCGACGACGGCCTCAGCCCGGCGGAGGCCATGACCCGGTTCTACGCCCTCGGCAGCAAGGGCCTGCTCGCCGAGGGCTACCCGGGGACGCTGCGCGACTTCCAGGTGCCGTACGCCCGGACCGCCGCGGAGGTAGCCGGGTGGGAGCGTGACGCGGACGGGTGCATCGGCCTGGCCGAGGTGGTGACCCGGACCCGTCCCACCATGCTGATCGGGACCTCCACCCAGCCCGGGGCGTTCTCCGAGCCGATCGTCACCGCGATGGCCGGCTATTCCGAGCGGCCGGTCATCATGCCGCTGTCCAACCCGACCTCCCGCTCCGAGGCCCAGGCCGCCGACCTGATCGCCTGGACCGGGGGCCGGGCGCTCATCGCGACCGGCAGCCCGTTCCCGCCGGTGAGCTACGGCGGGGTCGAGTACCAGGTCGCCCAGGCCAACAACGCGCTGATCTTCCCCGGCCTCGGTCTCGGCGTCACCGTCGCCCGGGCCCGCCGCGTCAGCGACGCCATGCTGGCCGCCGCGGCCAACGCGCTGGCCGGGCTGGCCGACGTCACCAGTCCCGGCGCGGCCGTGCTGCCGCCGGTCACCAGCCTGCGCGAGGTGTCCGCCGCGGTGGGCGAGGCGGTGGCCCGGGCCGCGGTGGCCGAGGGGCTGTCCGAGGTGCCGCTCGACGGACTGGCCGAGCGGGTCCGCGCGGCCATGTGGGAACCCGCCTACCCGGAAGTGGAGGCTATCTGAGGCCCGTCCTGGCCCGGGCTTACGACAGGGCCTGGCCGGGATAGAGCACCGGGCCGACGCCGGGAATCGCCTGGCTGGCGGCCAGCCGCAGGAGCGCGTCGGCGGCCTGGCTGGCGTTCTCCCCCGTCTGCGACATCCGGGCGGCGATCAGCCCGGCGACAAGCGGGGTGCTGAACGATGTTCCGCTCCACAGGGCCATTCCGTGGAAGTGCCGGCGCTGCCCGACATCGGGCGGCTCGGTGCACACGTATGTTCCCTCCGGAAAAGCGTTGACGAGATCCTCGCCCGGCGCGTACACGTCCACCCACCGGCCGTAGTTGCTGAAGCGTGCCCGGTCCCGCCAGTTCGCGGCCAGGGCACCCACGGCGATCACCCCCGGGTGGGCGGCGGGCCAGTGCAGGCGCGGCGACCCTTCGTTGCCCGCCGGGGCGAGTACGACCAGGCCCTTGATGCTGCGAATGCGCCGCTCGTACAGCTCGTCGAAGGTATGCAGGGACTGATCGCGGTGGGTGGTGGAGGTGAAGGTGAATACGAGAATGTCCGGATCCCGTGCGAGCGCGTCCTCCAGGCTGCCCAGCAGGCGGGTCTCGTAGTCGGCGCCGGCGATGTCGAAGGCCCGCTCGACGTAGACCGACGCCTTCGGAGCCACGCAACGCAGCACGCCGGCGACGAACGTCCCGTGACCGGCGTACGGGACGATCACCGAGTCGCCGGCGCTGTCGGTGGTGTACGGCTCCTCCGCCGTGCCCTGCACCCCGGCCAGCCAGGGGTGACCGGCGGCGGCGTTCGGGATCAGCCCGGTGTCGATCACGCTGACGTTGACGCCGCTACCGTTGTTTCCCGCCCAGGGCACACGCAGGGCAGGGTCGGGCGGCGGGACGGGTTCGGTGGTGCCCGACGGCACCACGCCCGGCTCGGTGGCGGGACACGGATTCGGGCAGACGTACACCTTATGCTCGGGCCTGGCCACCCCCGGCCCGAGAGCCGCGTCGAGGCGACCGATGAGGTCCGGCACCAGTGTCGGTGTGGTCGGCACGGTCAGGCGGACGAGGCCCCGGCTGACCTGCTCGCGCTGGATGTCCCGCGCCTCCCCCTCCGGGACGTCTCCGTAGCCGGCGTCCTCGAAGATCCGCCCCAGCTCGCCGGTCACCTCCTCCACGTCCTCGGCGCGGACGAGAACGGCGTACTCACGGTAGAGGTAATCGAAGTCGTCCACATCCTCCCAGCGGTCGGGGGCCGGGTGCGCCGCGGCGCCGGGATGTCCGTTAAAGATCAGCTGGGCCTGCGCCCTCGCGCGGTCGTTTACAGGCATGTATGCCTCTCTGCTCAGGTGATGGTCTCGACGGAATGCTGAAACACTAAATACGATTCGTAAATGCCGGTCGTGCCTGATGTCGCCTCGGTGGCCTGGGAGCCAGACAAGCTGCTGGCCCTGGCCCTGTCGCGGCCACCAGAGGCGCTCACCGCGGCCCGTGAGGTGCTGGCCGGGCACCCGTCGCCGGCACAAGCGGCGATCGCGCACCAGGCGGCCGGCGTGGTCTTCAGGGACTTTGGCGATATCGGTCAGGCGATCAAGGAGTTCAAGGCCGCGCGCCAGTTCGCGCGCCAGGCCGGGGACCCGGATCGGGAGTCTGACGTCTCGGCCAGCCTGGGCATGGCCCTGATGCACTCCGGCCAGCCCCGGCGTGGCCTGTCGGTCCTGGACTCCCTGGTGGAGCGCAGTGGCGGCGGCGTCCTCACGGGTCGCATCTTGATCCGCAGGGTCGCCGCCTTTCTTGTCCTCGGCCGTAACACCGAGGCACTGCAGGACGCCCGGGCCGCAGTGAGCCTGCTGTCCGGCACAGGCGACCTGGTCTGGGAGGCGCGTGCGCTGCACTACCGCGCAGCGGTATACCTCGCCATGGGCGATATCGAACGGGCCGACCGCGACTACGCCCAGGTCGAGACGCTGTGGCTCGAATGCGGCCAGCGAGCAGACTACGCTTTCGCCCGCCTGGAGCGCGGACTGGCCGCGCACATCCGAGGCGACCTCCCCGCCGCCCTCGCCTATCTCGATCATGCCCAGGCCCTGCTGGACGGGCTCGACATCTTCATGGCCGACCTGTTCGTCCATAAGTGCACAGTGCTGCTGGCGGCCGGCCTGGCCCAAGATGCCCTGCGCGAGGTCAATGCCGCGGTGGCCAGGATCGAGCAGGACCATGGCTCGGCGACCAGGCGCGCCGAGCTGCTGTATTCCTCCGCCGTCGCCGCCACCGCGACCCGTGATTTCAGCCTCGCGCAGGATCGCAGCACCGAAGCCTTCCGGCTGTTCCGCCGCCAGCAGCGCCCGTGGTGGGCGGCCCGCGCCGAGTTGACCCTGCTGCTCTGCCGGTTCGCGGAGGGTGAGGATCGTTCGGCGGTGCTGCTGCAGGCGGCTCGACGGGTGACCGCGCAGCTGGACGAGCTCGATCCGGCCCGGGCCGTCGACGCGCACCTGCTCACCGGCCGGGTCGCGCTGGCCCGGGGCCGGCGCGACGAGGCGGCACGCCATCTGCAGACCGCGTCGGCCGCCCGGCACCGGGGCCAGCCGCGCGTCCGCAGCGTGGGCTGGCTGGCCCGGGCCACCTGGTGCGAGGCCGAGGAGAACTGGCGGGGCATGCTGGCCGCGTGCGACCGCGGCCTGGCCCTGCTCGACCTGCACTTGCAGACGCTCGGCGCCACCGAACTGCGCACGCTGGCCACCGCCAACGGCGCGGCTCTGGCGGGCATGGCGCTGCGGCACGCCGTGCGCCGGGCCGACGCCAGGCTGCTGTTGCAATGGAGCGAGCGCTGGCGCGGCACGGTGCTCCGGATCACCCCCGTACGCCCGCCGCCCGACAGCGAGCTGATGGCCGACCTGGCCGCCCTGCGGAACGTCGCCACCCGCCTGGACAGCGCCCTGGACAGCCGGGCCGCAGCCCCGGCGCTCGAGCGGGAACGCCGCCGGCTTGAAACCGCTGTCCGGCAGCGGGTTCTGCGTACACCCGCGGTGGCAGCCGGACAGGCCGAGGCCTTGCGCGCCGCCGACCTCGTTGGCCAGCTCGGCGAGACCGGCCTGCTGGAACTCACCGACGTCGACGGCCAGCTGCACGCCGTCGTGGTCACCGGCGGACGGCTGCATCTGGTTCACGTCGGCCCGACCCAGACGGCCACCCGCGCGCTGGCCCACGCCTTGTTCGCCTTGCGCCGCGAGGGCGCCGGCCGCGGTACCCACCGGCTCGACCTGACCGAGATCGGCCGCCGCCTGGAGGCCAGCCTGCTGGGTGAGTCGGTCGGACTGCTGGGCGACGGGCCGCTGGTGGTGGTGCCGACCGGGAAACTGCACGCCGTGCCGTGGGGAATGATGCCCTCGCTGCGAGACCGGCCCACGGCCGTGTCGCCCTCGGCATCGGCATGGCTCCGGGCCCGGCAGGCCGCCCGCCCGGACGAGAACCGGGTGGTCCTGGTCGGCGGCCCGCGGCTGCTCACCGGCGACGCCGAGGTCAGCGCCCTGACCGGGCAGTACCCGGACGCGACCGTCCTGGCCGATGGCGACGCGACCGCCGACCGGGTGATGGCCGCCATCGACGGGGCGTGGCTGGTGCACATGGCGGCGCACGGCACGTTCCGGGATGACAGCCCGCTGTTCTCCGCGATCGAGCTGGCGGACGGGCCGCTGACCGTCTACGACCTCGAACGGCTCAAACAGGCTCCGTACCACGTCGTGCTGTCCAGCTGCAGCTCGGCCGTCAGCGTAGCGGTCGGCGCCGATGAGCTCCTCGGCCTGGTCAGCGCCCTGATCTCGCTGGGCTCGGCCGGCGTAATCGCCAGCGTCGTCCCGGTCAACGACCCCGCCACCGTCCCCCTCATGACCGCCCTGCACGATCAGCTCCGGACCGGCACCGGACTGGCCGCCGCCCTGACCCGGGCCCGGCAGGCCATGAGCGATGACCCGGTGGCCCAGGCCACCGCCTACTCCTTCATCGCCCTGGGGGCCTGACCCGGGGCCGGGCGCAGTCACAGGCAGATCCAGTCGGTGACCAGCCGCCCCGACGGGGTGTCGCAGCGCAGCCGGATCTGGCCGCGCGGCAGGCCGGCGAAGTCGAAGAAGCCGATGTCATCGGCCTCGATCCGGACGCTGGTACCGTCCGGGGTCTCCACCACGATCTCCCCCGGCCCCGGCGGGACGATCTGGCCGGCCACGTGGCCGGCCATCACCTCGAGTTCCAGCGACATCGGCGTCGTGGTGAAGATCAGGACGCGTGCCTGACCCGGATCGCCGCGCAGGCAGCGGACCGGTTCCAGCGCGGAGTCGTAGCTCAGCCAGGCCAGGCGGTTCCCGGCCACGGCGGGGCCGGCCAGGCTGGTGAGCGGAAGATCGCCGACGTACATCGCGGCTCCTCGCGTCGGGCGATAGTTATGGGCCGTTCGGGGTGATACCTGCTGCTTCTCAAAGCGGAGGAGCCTCCGGGCATTCCTGATACACCCGTGGCGCGATATATTTTGCCCGGCCCCGCCGGGGCCCTAACCGGCGGGGCCGGACGTGGTGACGGGGTGGCGGCGGGCGAACCCGCTCACCCCGCAGGCGTCTGGACCCGGGCCGGCGCCGACGGCGTCTCGTGCTGGCCCGTCGTATGTCCGGAGCGCCCGGCGCGGGTTCTGATACACCAGGCAGCCCCCGGAGGGCTCTACCGGGTGATCTGGGTGGCGACCTGGCGGCGGAGCTGGCCGCGGGAGGCCTCGTGGAAGCCGTGCATGGACAGCCAGTTCCGGATCCACGCCCCGTCGGGGTGCGAGCCGGGCACCACGTTGTAGATGTAGTTCAGGCCCCGCGCGGCGGCCTCGTCCTCCAGGTGCTCCAGGATGAAGGCGCCGACGCCGCGGCCGCGCTGTCCGGGCGCGACGACGAAGGTGATCCGGGCGTCGCCCCATTCGGTGTCGAGCCAGCCGTACCCGGCGACCTCGGCGCCGTCGGTCACCCGCCACCACTCGTCCGCGACCGGCTCGCCGGGCCGCGGTTCACCCAGGCCGGTCGCGGCCAGCTCGGCCGGGCTGAAGATCCGCTGCTTGTCGGCGTCCCAGCGCGGCGAGTTCTCCTTGATCCAGGTCAGCGTCATGGTGGCTCCTTCAGTGGCCCGGTCGCGGCGGGACCGGATCGGCGGGCGCCTGCGCCTGCAGGGGCGCCGCCATGATCGTCGCGGCCTGCGCGCGCAGCTCCACCCGGCGGATCTTGCCGGTGGCGGTCGTCGGGTACTCGGTCACGAACACGATCCGGCGGGGCCTCTTGAACGACGGCAGGCCGTCCCGGCAGAACCCGATCAGCGTCTCCTCGTCGGCCGTGCCGCCCGGGCCGAGCTGGACGAACGCCACCGGCTTCTCCAGTCCGTCGGCGTCGTGCGCGGCGACCACCACGGCCTGGACCACGTCCGCGTGGGCCAGCAGCCGGGCCTCGACCTCGGCCGGTGAGACCCAGATGCCGCTGGCCTTGAGCATGTCCCCGGTACGCCCCAGGCAGGCGTGGTACCCGTCGGAGTCCACCACGTAGGTGTCCCCGGTGCGCAGCCACTCGCCCTGGAACACCTGGCGGGAGGCGTCGTAGCGGGACCAGTACCCGGTGGCGGCCGAGGCGCCCCGGACGAACAGCGTCCCGGGCGTCCCCGGCGGGACCTCCTGCCCGTCCTCGCCGAGCACGCGCAGGTCGTAGCCGGGCACCGGGACACCGGTGGTCCCGGGCCTGACCTGGCCCGGCCGGTTGGACAGGAAGATGTGCAGCATCTCGGTCATGCCGATCCCGTCGAGGATGTCCACCCCGAAGTGCGAGGTCCACCGCTGGTACAGCGCGGCCGGGAGGGCCTCGCCGGCCGAGGCGGCCAGCCGTACCCCGGCCAGCGCGTCGCCCGGCAGGCCGGCGCGCAGCATGCCGGCGAAGAACGTCGGCCCGGCGAAGAACAGGGACGGGGCGTAGGACCGGACCCGTTCGGCCATAAGGTCTGGCCGCGCCGGGGCCGGCTCGAGTACGGCGGCCGCCCCCACGGACAGGGGGAACAGCACCGAGTTGCCCAGGCCGTAGGCGAAGAACGCCTTGGCCGCCGACAGGCACCGGTCCTCCGGGGTGATGCCGAGCACCTGGGTGGCGTAGGTCTCGCACACCACCTGGACCGAGCCGTGCCGGTGCATCGCGCCCTTGGGCGTCCCGGTCGTCCCGGAGGTGTACAGCCAGAAGGCCGGGGAGTCCGCGGTCGTGGGATAGATCTGGTCCGGCGTGTCCGCAGCCAGCCCGTCCAGCGCGGTGGTAGACAGCCCGGCCACCGGCTCACCCGCCTCATCGGTGACCACCGCCATCACCTCGCTGACGCCGGGGAAGCCCAGCGCGGCCGCCACGACCTCCCGGTACGCCGAGCTGACGGCGACCATCCGGGCCCGCGAGTCGGCCAGGATCTCCGCGATGCCGCCGGCCCGCAGCATGGTCGAGACCGGCACCGGCACTGCGCCGATCCGCATGGCCGCCAGGTACACCACGACGAACTCGGGCGAGTCCGCCATCACCATGACCACGCGCTGCTCGGCCTGCAGGCCCAGCCCGCGCAGGCCCACGGCGGCCCGCGCGACCCGGCCGGCGAGCTCGGCGTACCTGACGTCGCCGCCCGGCCCGGTCAGCGCGAGCCGGTGCCCGCGCCCCTCCCGGACGTGCCGGTCGAGCAGGTAGTCACAGGCGTTGAACTCCGCGGCGCTCATCGGGTCCCCCGGAGGCAGCTCAGGCGAGGTGGACGTAGTCGTAGTCGAACGGCTGGCCGTTGATGCCGTTGCGCGGCGGTGCGATCCATGCGGCAATCTTGCCGCGCTCGTGCACCGGCCGCATCAGCGACCGGACGTAGGTCTTGTCGACCGCGCTGGGCAGCCACTCGTCCTGGCGGCGCTGCCACTCCGGCGCGGAGATCTTCTCGCCGTCCGGCGTCGCCTCGATCCCGGCGAACGCGCCGACCTTGCGGTTGAAGGCGGCGTGCGGCAGCTTGAGCCGCTGCGTCACGCCTCCCTCCTCCAGGATGCGGTTCCACCGCTTGACGCCGCCCTGGCAGTCGGCGATGTACTCGCGCCGCAGGTCGGTGTTGAGGCCGACCAGTGCGGAGACCTCGGTCTGCCCAATGCTCGGCTCACCACTGGCGTCGCCGACGAGCGCGTCCACCATGATCGAGTCGCTGCCCAGCTTGTGGTCGTCCTTGCGCCGGTCCTCCATCCACCGGCCCTTGATCCCGGCGGTGTAGTAGTTGGCCACGTTCGTGGAGGTCTCGCCGCCGAACAGGTCGAGCGAGACCGAGTAGTGGAAGTTCAGGTACTTCTGGATCACCGGCAGCGGGATCGCGCCGAGGCCGCCCACGTCGGCGGTGTCGTGCTCGCGCATCACCTCGACGGTGCGCTGCACCACCCGGTCCACGCCGGTGGTGCCCACCATCATGTGGTGCGCTTCCTCCTTGAGCATGAACTCGCAGGTCCGCGACAGCGGGTCGAACGCCGATTCCTTGAGCGTGCCGAGCTGGTACTTGCCGTCCCGGTCGGTGAAGTACGTGAACATGTAGAACGAGAGCCAGTCCGGGGTCTCCTCGTTGAACGCGCCCAGGATGCGCGGCGAGTCCTCGCTGCCGGAGTTGCGGTGCAGCAGCTCCTCGGCCTCCTCCCGCCCCTCCCGGCCGAAGTAGGCGTGCAGCAGGTAGACCATCGCCCACAGGTGCCGCCCCTCCTCGACGTTCACCTGGAACAGGTTGCGCAGGTCATACAGGCTGGGCGCGGTGGCGCCCAGGTTGCGCTGCTGCTCCACCGAGGCGGGCTCGGTGTCGCCCTGGATCACGATCAGCCGCTGCAGCTCGGCCCGGTACTCCCCCGGTACCTTGTCCCACACCGGCTCGCCCTTGTGCTCGCCGAACCCGACCGTGCGGCCCGGGTCCCGCTCGGCCAGGAAGATCCCCCAGCGGTACTCCGGCATCGGCACGTGGCCGAACTGCGCCCAGCCGTCCCGGCCGACGTTGACCGCGGTGCGCAGGTAGACGTCCTGGGTCGGCAGCGTCGGTCCCATCGTCTGCCACCAGGTGAGGAAGTTCGGCTGCCAGGACTCCAGGGCCCGCTGCAGCCGCCGGTCCTCGTGCAGGCGGACGTTGTTCGGGATCTTCTCGCCGTAGTCGGCGGTTGTGGTCATGGCGGTCAGACTCGCTTCCGGTCGAAGACGGCCCGCTGGCCGGTGCCGAACCGGCGCAGCGCGCCGTCCGGGCCCGACGCGTTGGGCCGGTTGAATATCCAGTTCTGCCAGGCCGTCAGCCGGCCGAAGATCTTGGTTTCCATCGTCTCGGGACCCGCGAACCGGTAGTTGGCCTCCAGGCCGGTCAGGGCGTCGGGGCTGAAGCTGGCCCGTTCCTCGGTCGTGATCCGCAGCTCGTCGTCCCAGTCGATGTCGTCCGGCGCGAACGTGATCAGGCCCAGGTCGGCGGCGTCCTCGGCCTCCAGTGCCTCGCCCTTGCGCTTGGCGGCCGCCTCGTAGCCGGCCTCGTCGCCCCAGAACCGGGCCTGCAGCCGGGTCAGCCCGTTGCTCATGGTCAGCGGGCCGGTATTGAGGTTCCCGACGGTGATGGCGGCCGGGGTGGCGTCCGGGTCCTTGTCCTCGAAGATCCCGGCGAGTGAGAACGAGCGGTCGGCGGCCAGGGCCAGCTCGAGCAGCGACCCGGCGAAGCAGCTGCCCGGCTCGATCGCCGCGATCAGGCTGCGGCTGGTGACGTCGAGGCGCCGCAGGGTTCGCTTGAGGTAGTGCAGGACCTCGTTGGCGAACCAGTCGTCCTTGTTACTGAGCAGGAACTCGTCGTAGGCCAGGACCAGGGCCGGATCGCCCTCGGTGCGGAAAAGCCAGGTGCCGAGGTCCGGCTCGTTGGTGCGCAGGTCCAGGATCAGGTCATCGAGCTCGCGGGTCATGGCCAGCGGCCAGAAATCCGCGCTCCGGGCGTCGCCGATGCTGGCCGGCGGGTCGCCAGGCGGGCCTTTTACCGTTATATCGACTTTTCCCGCGTCGCGGTCGAGCCGGGCGGTGACGTATCGGTAGCTGATCGCGTCGTCGTCGCGGGTCTTGGCCAGCGGGCTCAGCGTGACGCCGGTGCCGTCCGGCGGGCGGCCGGAGCGCGCGGCCAGCTCGGCGGCCCGCTCCGCGACGGTCTCGTCCCAGCGGGGCCGCGGCACGGCCTCGTCGACCAGCCGCCACTGAACCGCCTTCTTGCCCCCGATGCCCTCGGACTTGGTCGAGAAGTAGTCGGCCAGGTCCCGCCGCACGTGCCGCTTGTCGGAGACCCGGGTCAGCCCGCCGGTGCCCGGCAGCACGCCGAGCAGCGGCAGCTCGGGCAGTGAGACCGCCGAGGACCGGTCGTCGACCAGCATGATGTGATCGCAGGCCAGCGCCAGCTCGTAGCCGCCGCCGGAGGCGGTGCCGTTCACCGCGGCCAGGTACGTCTGGCCGGAGTTCGCGGTGGCGTCCTCGATGCCGTTCCTGGTCTCGTTGGTGAACTTGCAGAAGTTCACCTTCCAGCCGTGCGGCGAGGCGGCCAGCATGCGGATGTTGGCCCCGGCGCAGAAGATCTTCGGCTTGCCGCTGGTGATCACGACGGTGCGCACGCCGGGGTGCTCGAAGCGCAGCCGCTGCACCGCGTCGTACAGCTCGATGTCGACGCCGAGGTCGTAGGAGTTCAGCTTGAGCTCGTAGCCGGGAACCAGGCCGCCCTGCTCGTCGACGTCCATCACCAGGGTCGCGACCGGACCGTCGGCCGACAGCTTCCAGTGCCGGTACTGGTCCGGGCTGACCCGGAACTCGACCCGCGGTTCGCCCGCCTCGCTGTTCGTCGCCGCAGTGTTCGTCGCGTCGGGCATGGCCGGTTCCTTCCTGCCGATGTTCAATACTCTACAAATCTTGAGTTGAACGTCAAGAGTTCGTAGTATTTAGTTTGCCATGACCGACACCGAGCAGCCCGCCCTCCCGCGGCGCCACGCCGCGGGCGCGGACAGCGCCCGGAGCGTGCTGTTCACCGTGCTCGGCGAGCTGGTCCTGCCGACGGGCGGCGAGGCCTGGACGTCGGCGTTCATCGACGTGTTCGGCCGGCTGGGCGTCGAGGAGAAGGCGGCCAGGCAGGCGCTGATGCGCACCGCCGCCGACGGCTGGCTCAGCCCGGAGCGGATCGGGCGGCGGACCCGGTGGCGGCTCACCCCGGCCGCCGAGCGGCTGCTGCGGGACGGCACCGAGCGCATCTTCGGCTTCACCGCGGCCGCCGCGGACTGGGACGGGCGCTGGACCGTCGTGATCGCGCGCGCTCCGGAGACCGAGCGCGCCGCCCGGCACGTGCTCAGGACGCGGCTGCGCTGGGCCGGATTCGGCAGCGTGATGCCCGGGGTCTGGGTCAGCCCGCGCAGCGACCGCGGCGGCGAGGTGCTCCAGGTCCTCGCCGAGGCCGGCCTGCCGGACGGCTACCTGTTCACGGCCGAGTACCAGGGCGGCAGCGCGCTGGCCGCGATGGTCGGCAGCGCCTGGGACCTGGACGAGCTGACCCGGGAGTACGACGAGTTCATCACGGCGTTCGGCGGTGACGTCACGCCCGACCCGCTCGTCCGCGTTATCGACCTCGTGCACGCCTGGCGCCGGTTCCCGTGGGTCGACCCCGGCCTGCCGGCCCAGTTCCTGCCCGCGCCGTGGGCCGGCGCCACGGCCGCCGCCCTGTTCGCCCGCCTGCACGCCGAGTGGGCGGGCGCGGCCCTGGCCGCCTGGTCTGGGGGCCCCGCCCGGACCTGACGCTCAGTGCAGGCTGTCGCGCAGCGCGGTCACCCGCCGGGCGGCGGCCTGGAAGCCGCCCGCGCCGAGCTTCCCGCTGCCCAGCGCGCCGGCCAGGGCGGTGACCACGGCCCGGCCCTGCGACACGTCCCGGGCCGAGCACAGCAGCAGGTCCATCCCGGCCCTGGCCGCGAGCACGGCGCGCTGCGGGTAGCTCCCGAAGGCGGCCAGCGCACCCGCCTCGATGGCGTCGGTGATCGTCACTCCGCGGTAGCCGAGGCGGCCGCGCAGCTCGCCCTGGATCACCGCCGGCGACAGCCCGGCCGGCCGCCTGGCGTCCAGCGCCGGGTAGACCGCCCAGGACGCCATGACAAGCTTGACCCCGGCGGCGATGGCGGCCGGGTAGGGCGCTTCGTCCCTGGCCCGCAGGCCGGACAGGGATTCGGCGAGGGTGACCCGGCCGGTGTCGGTGTTCTGCGCCGCGGTGGCCGTCCCCAGGCCGGGGAAGTGCTTGGCCGTGGCCGCCACGCCGGCCCGCTGCTGGGCGGTGATGAAGGCCTTCCCGCAGGCGGTCACGGTCGCCGCGTGGCTGCTGTAAGAGCGCTGGTACTGATCGGTGAAGTCGCCGGGCGCGTGGTAGACGTCGAGGACGGGGGCCAGGTTGACGTTCATGCCCACGCCCGCTAGGTTCCGGCCCGCGCTGGTGCCGGCCGACCTGGCCGCCGCGGCCGGGTGCGCGGCCGCGCCGACCTGCTTCTCCGACGGCGCCGGCGCCCCGGGCAGCCGCCGGACCAGGCCGCCCTCCTGGTCCGTCATCAGCAGCAGCGGTGACGTCACTGGGCTGCTCCGCTGGGCCTGGCGCAGCTGCCGGATCACCGACGCGATCTGGGTCTCGTTCGAGATGTTCTCGCCGAAGAAGATCACCCCGGCGGCCTGGCCCGCCCTGATCTGCTGGAGCAGGGCGGACGGCACGGTCAGCCCGGGATAGGAGAAGATCACCCGCTGGCCGGCCAGCTGCCGTGGCGTCAGCGCCGGCTGCGACTGCCCGGTCCGCGTCAGCGCGGTCCCGGCGCAGGCGCCGACCAGCGGCAGCGCCCCCAGGCCGAACATCGTCCTGACCGCTGCTCGCCGGTCCATGCCCGCATCGTCTTCCATCGATCCCCCCGGCCGGTCCTGCCCTTCGGAACGACCATTCAAGCAGTCGATCCGCTGCCGGCGACGGTGAACGCGCGAAGCACGGCCAGGTCAGGACCAGTATCCCGAACGACCCCGGTCCCC
>JAJKHX010000113.1 GCA_021154785.1 Nocardiopsis sp. | reverse complement strand
TCATCGGCGCGCTCATGCTCGGCATGCTGCTCGCCGCGCTCGACCAGACGATCGTGTCCACGGCCCTGCCGACGATCGTCGGCGACCTCCAGGGCGGTTCCCACATCGCCTGGATCATCACCGCCTACCTGCTCGCCACCACGGTGTCCACCCCGCTGTGGGGCAAGCTGGGCGACCAGTACGGCCGGAAGATCTTCTTCCAGGCCGCGATCGTCATCTTCCTGGTCGGCTCGATCCTGTCCGGCCTCAGCACGTCCATGATCGAGCTCATCGCGTTCCGCGCCGTGCAGGGGCTGGGCGCCGGCGGCCTGATGGTCGGCGCGCAGGCCATCGTCGGCGACATCGTCTCGCCCCGCGAGCGCGGCAAGTACGTCGGGCTCTTCGGCGCGGTCTTCGGCCTGGCCAGCGTGGTCGGCCCGCTGCTCGGCGGCGTGTTCGTGGACAACCTGAGCTGGCGCTGGATCTTCTACATCAACGTGCCGATCGGCGTCATCGCGCTGGTCGTGGTGGCCAGCCAGGTGCCCGGCCAGCTGCGCCGGGTGCATCACGTGATCGACTACCTCGGCACCGCCGTGCTGTCGCTCGCCGTCACCGCGCTGGTCCTGCTGACCAGCCTGGGCGGTACCACCTACCCGTGGCGGTCGGCGCCCAGCTACCTCCTGGGCGTGGCCGGCGTGCTCCTCATCGGCGTGTTCGTGCTGGTCGAGCGGCGGGCGGCCGAGCCGGTGCTGCCCCTGCACCTGTTCAGGCTGCGCACCTTCTCGGTGACCAGCGTCGTCGGCTTCATCGTCGGCTTCGCGATGTTCGGCGCGATCACCTACCTGCCGGCGTTCTTCCAGGTCGTCCGCGGCATCTCGCCGACCATCTCCGGGGTGTACCTGCTCCCGCTGATGGCCGGGCTGCTGCTGGTCTCGATCTCCTCCGGGCAGATCATCTCCAAGACCGGCAAGTACCGGTTCTTCCCGATCGCGGGCGCCGCGTTCATGACGGTGGGCCTGTTCCTGCTGCACCTGATGGGGGTGCACACGCCGACTGCCCTGGACGCCCTGTACATGCTGGTCCTCGGGATGGGCATCGGCGGCGTGATGCAGGTACTCGTCATCATCGTGCAGAACGGCGTGCCGCACAGCGAGCTGGGCGTCGCCACGTCGGGTGCCACGTTCTTCCGCTCGATCGGCGGCTCGTTCGGCACGGCGGTCTTCGGCGCCATCTTCGCCAACGTGCTGACTCCGAACCTGGCCAGCCACCTGCACGGAGTTTCCCTGCCGAAGGGCTTCGCCAGCGCGGATGTCACCCCGGCGGGGCTGTCCCGCCTGCCCGCCGCGGTGCATCAGGGCATCGTGTCCGGCTACGCCGAGTCGATCCAGACGGTCTTCCTGGTGGCGGTGCCGATCGCGGCGCTCGCCTTCCTGGCCACCTGGCTGATCCCGCAGGTCGAGCTCAAGCGCTGGCCCGAGGCCACCACGGCCACGCCTGACGCCGCGACCCCCGACGCCGCGACCCCCGAGACCGACCTGACCATGGCCCCTTAGTTGCGGGCGAGGGCGGCTAGGTAGCTGGCGGTAGCCGTGTAGGCGCGCTCGATGGACAGCGCCACCCGGGTCTGGTCCCGGTAGCGGAACTGCGCGCGCCCCGGCGGGAGGCGGTCGCCGCCCGTCGGCAGCACATGCACGCGGACCGAGGATGGCAGCGCCGACATCTCCTCGTGGAACCGGTGCCGCCGGGCGATCTCGAACGCGACCAGCCCCACCTCCCACGGGCGGCGCGGCACCGTCAGCGGGCTCTCGATCCGTCCCACCTGCAGCACGTAGACCACCGAAGCCCCGAGCGCGACCGCCCGCCCGACCGGGATCGAGTCGACCAGCCCGCCGTCGAAGTAATGCGAACCGTCGATCTCGACCGGCGGCAGCAGCCCCGGCACCGCGCACGACGCCATCACCGCGGGCACCACCGGCCCGGACGAGAACCAGCGCGCCGACGCCCCCTCGATCGAAGCCGCCACGCAAGCGAACGGCAGCGCGAGATCGGAAAACGATGGCCCGGGCAGGATCGCGGACAGCAGGCGGCCCAAAGGCTCCATCGAGTGCAGATGCGTACCCGAACGAACCAGGCGCACCGCCCGTCCCCACAGCTTCTCGCTGAACGCCAGCCGGAGCTCTTCTCCCTGCCACATCCGGCTCAGTCGCTGCGCCCCGCTCAACGGATCGGCCGCCACGATCACCCCGTTCATGGCCCCTATCGAGGTGCCTACCACCAGGTCGGGCCGGATGCCCGCGTCGGCCAGGGCTCGCAGCATGCCGACCTCGTGAGCGCCCAGCAGCCCTCCGCCCCCCAGCACGAAAGCCGTGGTCATGACGGCAGCCTAGCCACCCGTTCGGTCCGTGGAGATCTTCAGCCCCGGTGGATGGTCAGCCCCAGGGACCCGAACTGATCGAACGGGCGGTGGTAGCCCCGCTCGATGTGGTGGATGCCGCGCAGCACCGACGGGCGGTCGGCCACCGCGGCGGCCAGCACGGCCGAGAAGCCGGCCCGCACGTCGGGCAGCGTGACGTCGGCGCCGACCAGCTTGGACACGCCCCTGATGACGGCGGAGTGCACCGCGTTGGTGTCGTGGAACCGGCACGCCTCGCCGCCCAGGCAGGCCGCGAACGTCTCGATCTCGCAGCCCATCTTCTGCAGCGCGGGCACGTACACCAGCCGGTTCTCGAACACCGTCTCGTGCAGCACCGACATGCCCTCGGCCTGGGTGAACAGCACCATCAGGGGCTGCTGCCAGTCGGTCATGAACCCGGGGTGGGTGTCGGTGCTGACCGCGGCCGGGCGCAGCCCGGACGGGGCCGAAGCGGTGATCCACTCGTCGGTGATGTCGATCTGCGCGCCCATCTTGGCCAGCGTGGTGATCGCGGTGACCAGCCGGTCCTGCGGGCAGCCGTGCACCCGGACCTCGCCCCGGGTGATCAGCCCGGCGGCCAGGTAGGAGAACGCCTCGAGCCGGTCGCCGGCCAGCCACCGGGAGGCGCCGCGCAGCCGGGGCACCCCCTCGATCACGATCCGGCGGTCCGGGCTGAGCTCGATGTGCGCGCCCATCCGCTGCAGGAACAGGGCGAGCTCGACCACCTCGGGCTCGGTGGCCGCGTTGCGCACCACCGTCTTGCCCTCGGCCCGCACCGCGGACAGCAGCACGGTCTCGGTCGCGCCCACGCTCGGGTAGGGCAGGTCGATCCGGGCCCCGTGCAGCCGGGTGGCGCGAGCGGTGATCCCGTCCGGCCCGGCCTCGACCTCGGCCCCCAGGGCGCGCAGCGCGGACACGTGGAAATCGACCGGCCGCCGCCCGATCGGGTCCCCGCCCACCAGCGGAACGAACGCCTCTCCGGTCCGGTGCAGCAGCGGCCCGAGCATCAAGATGGGGATCCGGTTCAGCCCGGTGAACGCCGCCGGTACCCGCGATTCCAGCTTTCCGTTCGGCGCGATGGTGATCTCGCCGCCGTCCCGGCTGACCGCGAAGCCGACCGCTTCCAGCATCGCGGCCGTGATGTCGACGTCACCGACCTCCGGCGCGTTCCTGATGGTGCTGGGGCCGTCGCCGAGCATCGCCGCGACCATGTGCTTGGTCACCGCGTTCTTCGACCCGCGCACCCCGATGTCGCCGCGTAGCGGCCCCGACGGTTCCACCTGCCATGTTTCCGTCACGCCGACCACTGTAGGCGGTGCCTGCGCGTGATGCCGGCCGAAGTAACAACGGGAGAACTCGGCGTACAGGCGGCATTCCGGTGCGCTACTTTAGTTCGGCTTAGGGGGGAGCCAGGCACTGCGCCTGGGCCGGGGCTCCCCGCGGCATGCGTCATTATTCGTTGAATTGCCTAAGGAGATTTCATGGCCACCCTGCAGCAGACCCTGCTCACCCCGGAGAACCAGCCCCACGTCGTGGACGACTGCGTCACGCTGATCCACGATGAGGTGTCGAGCAAGTCCGGAATCTCCGGCACCGCGGTCAAGCTCGCCTACAAGACCGCCAACACGTTTGCCTCCGGTTACATACACGGCATGGTGGAGAAGCTGGCCCCCGAGATGGTGGTCAAGCTCGAGCCGTTCTGGGCCGACTTCGCCGCTTCCGGCGCCGGCGACTTCGGCGACTACCTGGTCAAGCACGGCGACGAAGTGTCCGAGGCGCTGCTGTCGGTGACCGACGCGCACGCCGAGGGCTCCACCCGGCCGACCATCCAGAAGGCCTACCGCTCCGTCCGCGGCGGCGCCTCCAAGCACGTCACGGCGGCGCTGCCGACCCTCGGCGCGATGGTGCAGAAGTACGCCGGCTGACCCCCTAGCGGACCGGCACGTCGTCCAGCGGTCCGGGAGCCGCCTCCGCCGTGAGCGCGGGGGCCGGCTCCCGACGCTGGGCCTGCCACCGAAACAGCCCGTAGGCCGCGGCCGCCACCAGGATGGCGCCCATCACGAAGCCCAGCGGGTAGGTGGGCACGCCGACGTACTTCAGCCCGGACGCGAAGATCACGAAGGTGATGGCGGGCCGGATGAACTTGTCCGGCGCCCGGGAGGAGAGCAGCGAGCCGATCAGCACCGCGGGCACGCTGCCGGCGATGATCGAGGCGGTCACGCCGAACTCCACGTGCCCGAACGTCAGCGCGCCCAGCGCCGCCGCCGCCGTCAGCGGCACCGCCTGGGCCAGGTCGGTCCCGACCAGCTGGCCCGCGCTGAGCAGCGGGTACGTGAACAGCAGCAGGATGATCATCAGCGAGCCGGAGCCGACCGACGTGATGCCGACGATCAGGCCGCCCACCATGCCGATCAGGACGGTCGGGACCGGGCGCAGGGTGACCTCGGCGATCTTCCCGGTGCGCGGCCGCCCCGACCGCTTGTCCAGGATGTAACGCAGCACCATGGCGGCCGAGCCGATCAGCAGCGCCGCGCCCAGCGCGATCTCGACTCCTGCCTGGTCGGGGCCGCTGTCGCCCATCTCGCGGAGCAGGAACGAGCCGAGGAACGCCATCGGCACCGAGCCGAGCGTCATCAGCCCCACCAGCCGCACGTTCACCGTGCCCTTGTGCAGGTGAACGGCGGCGCCGACCGGCCGCATCACCACCGCGGCGACCAGGTCGCTGGAGATGGCGGCGGACGGCTTGACCGAGAACAGCAAGATGAGCATCGGCGTCATCAGG
Organism: Nocardiopsis sp.; assembly: GCA_021154785.1. Taxonomy (GTDB): domain Bacteria; phylum Actinomycetota; class Actinomycetes; order Streptosporangiales; family Streptosporangiaceae; genus Palsa-504. Next base: position 3,415 of record JAJKHX010000113.1, on the reverse strand, counting down.
GCGCCGCCGCCTGCCCCGGTCAGCCCGACCAGCAGCCCGACCACGGCGCTGCCGAGCACGACGTACAAGCTGAGGCTCATCCATGATCCTTCCGCCCGGAGCTCACGGGTTTCCTCACATTCCCTACAACCTTAATTTACAACTAGGCAATGTCGGAAACACTTGTAACGGCCCCCAAGATCAAAACCTGGGCACCGAACGGGTCGGGCTACCCGTTCCCGCCCTGCTCAACCCGGGTACTTAAGCTGGCGTGGACGCCGACAAGCTGCGGGAGTACCGGGACAAGCGCGACCCGGCCCGCACGCCCGAGCCGGTGCCGGGGGAAACACCGACGCCGGACGCAGGCGCCGAGGACGGCGGGACGTTCGTCATCCAGGAGCACCACGCCCGGCGGCTGCACTACGACGTCCGGCTCGAGCGCGACGGGGTGCTGGTGTCCTGGGCGGTGCCGAAGGGAGTGCCGGACGACCCGGCCGTGAACCACCTGGCCGTGCACACCGAGGACCACCCGCTGGAGTACGGGACCTTCGAGGGGCAGATCCCGCGCGGGGAGTACGGGGCGGGCTCGATGACGATCTGGGATCACGGCCGGTACGAGACGCTGAAGTGGACGAACCGCGAGGTCAAGGTCAGGCTGTACGGGCAACGGGTGACGGGGGGCTACACGTTGTTCCAGACCGGGGGGAAACAGTGGATGATGCACCGGGAGCGCCAGCCGCTCCCGCCGGGCCTGCGGCCGATGCTGGCCACGCTGACGTCGGCGCCGCCGCCGGACGACGACGCCTGGGCGCTGGAGCTGAAGTGGGACGGCGTCCGCGCGCTGGCCTTCGTCGAGCGCGGCCAGGTGCGCCTGATGTCCCGGACCGAACGCGACATCACCGCCACTTACCCGGAGCTGGCCGCCCTGGGCCGCGCCACCGACCGCAAGCAGCTGGTGCTGGACGGGGAGATCGTGGTGTTCGGCCCGGACGGCTGGCCCTCGTTCGAGGCGCTGCAACCTCGGATGCACGTCGCCGACGCCGGGGCGGCCCGGCTGCTGGCCGGCCAGAACCCGGTCACCTACCTGGTCTTCGACCTGCTGCAGCTGGACGGCCGGCCGCTGCTCGACGTGCCGTACTCGCAGCGCCGTGAGCTGCTCGAATCACTGGAGCTGGCCGGTTCTTACTGGCAGACCCCGCCGGCGTTCCCCGGCGAGGACTTCGCCGCGGTGCAGTCGGTCTCGGCCGAGCACGGCATGGAAGGCCTGGTGGCCAAGCGACTGGCCTCGAGGTACCAGCCCGGAGCCAGGACCAGCGACTGGCGCAAGATCAAGAACCACCTGAGCCAGGACGCCGTGGTGGCCGGCTACAAGCCGGGCCAGGGTAACCGGGCCGGCCTGGTCGGCTCGCTGCTCATCGGGGTGAACGACGAATCCGGCCTGATCTACGCGGGCCACGTCGGCACCGGGTTCAACGCCGACACGCTGCGCATGCTGACCGACCGGCTCGAACCGCTGCGCCGCCGGTCGTCTCCGTTCGACGGGCCGGTGCCGCAGATGTATGCCCGCACCGCCGTCTGGGTAGAGCCCCGGCTGGTGATCGAGGTGGCCTTCGACCGATGGACCAAGGCCGGGCGGATGCGCGCCCCGGTCTACAAGGGCCTGCGCGACGACATCGACCCCGCGGACGTGATCCGTGAGTCCTGACCAGAAGGTCGCCGTCCAGGTGGACGGGCGGACGCTGACGCTGACCAACCTGACCAAGGTGCTGTACCCGGACAGCGGCTTCACCAAGGCCGAGGTGCTCGACTACTACCAGCGGGTGGCGCCGGTCCTGCTGCCGCACATCGCGGGCCGCCCGCTGACCCTCAAGCGCTACCCCGAGGGCGTGAACGGCGAGGCCTTCTTCCACAAGCACGTCTCCGCCCACCGGCCGGACTGGATCCAGACCGCCACCGTGGAGTCGGAAGGTTCCCGGGCCCGCACCCCCACGGTGACCTACCTGGTCGTCGACGGCCTGCCCGCGCTGATCTGGGCGGCCAACCTGGCCGGCCTGGAACTGCACGTCCCGATGTGGCGGATGCCGCATGTCCGCGAGCCCGACCTGCTCGTCTTCGACCTCGACCCGGGCGCCCCCGCCAACGTGGTGGACTGCTGCCAGGTCGCCTGCGAGCTGCGCCCGCTGCTGGAGGCGGACGGCCTCGCCCCCCTGGCCAAGACCTCCGGCGGCAAGGGCCTGCAGCTCTACGCCGCCGTCGCCGGCATCACCGCCGAGCAGGCCAGCGACCAGGCCAAGGCCTACGCCGAACGCCTCGAGCGCTCCCACCCCGACCTGGTCCTGTCCCGCATGACCAGGAAGCTCCGGGCCGGCAAGGTCCTCATCGACTGGAGCCAGAACAACGGCTCCAAGACCACCATCGCCCCCTACTCCCTGCGCGCCCGCCAGTTCCCCACCGTCTCCACCCCCGTCACCTGGGACGAAGTGGAATCCTGCACCCAACCCCAGGACCTCTTCTTCACTGCCCAAGACACCCTCGCCCGGGTAGAAGCCCACGGCGACCTCTTCGCCCCCCTCCTAACCACCTAACCCCCTACACCCCTCTCATCCCGCAAGCCGCCGACGTCTCCCGCCCCGTAACCCCATCCACCCCTCTCATCCCCGCAAGCCGCCGACGCCTTCCGCCCGTAATCCCATCGTCCCCTCTCATCCCACCAGCATCATTTCCATTCAATGGTTGTGGCGTCCTACCGGATAGAGAGGGTAGAACGCCACAACCACTGAATTTTGGGGCGTGTGTCTTAACGCCACAAAGTGCGGATCTGGGTGGTGAGGGCGAACGGGTCGTCGCCGCGCTGGGCGGCCAGGATGCCCGCGCCCTCGGGGGAACCCGCGTAGACGGCGGCGCCCGGTCCGACCCGGGTGTTCCAGGCCCGCTCGAACGCGGTGGCCAGCTTCTTGTTGCCGCTCAGCGCGGACGGCACCGCGTGGTAGACGACCGTGGCCGGCACCTGCCCGGTGAGCAAGCGGCGGGCAGCCAGCCGGGCGGCCGCGGCCCGCCCCGCGGGCGGCGCCAGGATCAGCCGCGGGATGACATAACGAGGCTGGCTGAGCGGGGACAGCACCTCGTCCAGCGCCTCGGCGAACAGGGCCGACTCGGCCGCGGGCACCTCCTCCAGACGGGCCCGGTAGCTGCCGTCGGGCTGGACCTCGACCCGCACCGCGTCCCCGCCCCGGCTGGCCAGCCCCGTGGCGTGCAGCGCGTCGGCGGTCGCCGCCGCCAGGTCCTCCAGGCTCCCGCTGACCGGCGCCGAAGCTAGCCGGGACGCGGTGCGCCCCACCGCGACCAGGCCGATCAGCGTCACGACGGAGGCCCAGCCGACCCAGCTCGCCCACGCCGGGCGCGGGCTGGTTACCGGCCGTGACACCCGGGCGGGCAG
>JAJKHX010000112.1 GCA_021154785.1 Nocardiopsis sp. | reverse complement strand
GTGCCGGGCGAAGAACCGGTTCCCGGCGTCCCCCTCGAACTGCGGGACGCCGGTGTGCCCGCCCATATTGGCGTGCAGCGTCTTCTCCGCGGAGCCGAAGGCGTCGAACAGGTCCAGGGCCGCCTGCCGGTCGTTCCCCTCGTCATCCCACTGCAGCAGGACCTGCAGCGGAATGGTGACCTGCCGGGCCTCCTCGAACAGGGTGCGGGGCACGAAACTCCCGGCGAACAGAAGGGCGGCCGAGATGCGCGGCTCGACCACCGCCAGCCGGATGCCGATGGCGATCACCCCTCCCGCGTACCCGACCGGGCCGCCCACCCCGGGCAGCGAAAGGAGGGCGTCCAGAGCGGTCCGCCATTCCGGGACCGCCTGTTCGACCAGCGGCAGGATGAGCCGGTCGACGATCTCGTCGCCGGCCGGCTCGCCGGCCTCGAGCGCCCGGCGCAGGTCGGCGCGGGCCTGCTCGGCGGCGGCCGAACGGGGCCGGTCACCGCTCCCGGGGAGCTCGATGGTGGCCGCGGCGAAGCCCTCCGCCGCGGAGTGCCGGGCCCGGGCCGCCAGCCGGGGGTACATCGTGTGCAGTCCGCCGGGGTGGCCGAGCAGGATCAGCGGGGCCGGCCCGGATGCGGATCCGGGCGTCCACAGGATGCCGGGAATCTCGCCGAGGGTGAATCCGCGCTCGAGGACACCGTCGTCGAGGCGCTGTTCAGAAGTGAATCGCATGGTCGTGCCTTTCGGGAGTGCTCGTGAACGGCGCTCCCGGACGACCTACCGCCCGACCGTGACCCCAGAGGGGAGCACCCATGTCGATACGTTCACGGGTACCACCTCCTCGTTCTCTCGCACGGCCTCCAGAAAAGTAGCAGTGGCCGCCGTGGTCCGCCAACAAGTTTTCCGGAGGCTCCGGGCCCGCCGCAAGGCGGTCACGCTCAGCAGCAGTGTGCCCAGCTCCTCCGAAGGTCAGCCGGACCCGCTAAAACCTGACCGCGCCCTGGCCCGGCTAGGTGTCGATGGATCCCCGTCCACTTTCGTACGGTCGGTGACGACACTGTGCCACGGCCCGGCCGATACCGGTCAGGTTCTGAGCGCCCGGCCAGGAGCCCGTTCGGCTTTTTCGGCGGCGGCGGTGATGTTCTTGAGCATGCCGCCGAAGACGACGCCGTGGAACGGCGAAATGGACCGCCAGTAGGCGTGACCTGCGAGCCCGTGCGGCTGGAAGATCGCCCGTTGGCTGTAGGTCGTCATCCCGTCATAGTCCTTGCCCACCGACAGTTCCAGCCAGGCCAGGCCCGGCAGCTTCATTTCCGCGCGCAGCCGCAGCAGTTTGCCCGGCTCGATCATCTCGACCCGCCAGAAATCCAGGGCGTCGCCCATGAGCAGATGCCGGGGGTCGCGGCGGCCGCGGCGCAGCCCGACCCCGCCGGCCAGCCGGTCGAGCAGCCCGCGGACGGCCCAGGCGGCCGGGAAGGAATACCACCCGGTCTCCCCGCCGATGCCCTCGATCACTCGCAACAGCGCCGCGGGCGAGGCATGAACGACGCTGTTGCGCGCGTCGACGTACAGCGATCCGCCAGCCCACGACGGATCGGTTGGCAGCGGATCGCTGGGCGCGCCGGGCGTCGCGGCCGACGACCACCGGGTGGAGACGATGCCCTCGCGAGTGGACCGCAATGCCAGGTCGATGGCCTGAGCGAGGGGCAGGAGCCCCTCGGGCGGGTCCGGGATGTACTCGGCGATGTCGTGCTCGGAGCAGACGACCTCGTTCCGCAGGGATTCCACCAGCGGCATGGCCAGGGCGGCGGGCACCGGCGTCACCAGCCCGACCCACAGCGACGACAGCCGCGGCGTCAGCACCGGCACCTGCACGATTATCCGCGGCTTGAGCCCGGCCACCTTGGCGTACAGGCGCATCATCTCCGCGTAGGTGAGCACGTCCGGGCCGCCGATGTCGAAGCGGCGGCTGACCTCGGCCGGCAGCGTGGCGCTGCCGGCCAGGTAACGCAGCACGTCGCGGACGGCGATCGGCTGGATGCGGGTGTCCACCCACTGGGGAGTGATCATGGCCGGCAGCCGCTCGGTGAGGTAGCGGAGCATCTCGAACGACGCCGATCCGCTGCCGATGATCACCGCGGCCTGCAGCGCGGCCGTCGGCACGCCGCTGGCCAGCAGGATGTCACCGACCTCGGCGCGGGAGCGCAGGTGCGGGGACAGGTTCCCGGCCCGCCCGGAAATGATGCCGCCCAGATAGACGATGCGCCGCACTCCCGCGTCCTTCGCTGCCGCGGCGAAGATCCCCGCCGCGATGCGGTCGCGCCGTTCGAACGACGCGCCCGTGCCCAGGGAGTGGATCAGGTAGTAGGCGACGTCCACGCCCTGCAGGGCGCGCCGCACCGCGCTGGCGTCCATCACGTCGGCGACCGCGATCTCGACATCATCCGACCACGGGCGGTCGCTGAGCTTCCCCGGATCGCGCGCCATGCACCGGACCGCGTATCCCGCGCTCAGCAGCTCCGGGACCAGCCGCCCGCCGATGTACCCCGACGCGCCGGTAACTAGGCAGTTCAGTGGTGATGACATGCCTTCAGTATGACACGGACCGATTGACAGGAAACCAAATGGTTTCCTATTGTGGGTGACGTGGATCCCGTGTTCAGGGCACTGGCCGACCCGACCCGGCGGGCGCTGCTTGACGAGCTGTTCGCCCGCGACGGTCAGACGCTCGTGTCCCTCACGGCGCGGCACGACATGACGCGCATCGCCGTGGCGAAGCACCTGAAGATCCTGGAGGACGCCGGGCTCGTCGTGAGCAGGCGGCGGGGCCGCGAGAAGCTGCACTACCTCAACCCGGTCCCGATCCGCCTCGTCCACGACCGGTGGGTCAGCAAGTACGCCGAGCCGTGGGCGGCCGGGCTCGCCGGCCTGAAGCACGAGTTGGAGGAGCAGATGGAGAAGGTCTTCGAGATCTATATCCGCACCACGCCCGAGCGGCTGTGGGGGGCGATCACCGACCCGGCGATCAGGGCGAAGTACCAGTTCGGCGCCTCGATCGAGTCGGACTGGACGGCGGGCTCGTCCTACCGGCTCGGGGATCCGGCCGCGGAGCGGTCGCTGATCGAGGGGGAGAACCTGGTCGTCGAACGGCCGAGCCGGCTGGTGCAGACGATGCGCGCGCTGTGGGGTCCTGACGCCGAGCGGGCCGGCACGTCGCGGGTGACCTGGGAGATCGAGCCGGTCGGCGACTCGTGCCGCCTGATGGTAATCCACGATCAGCTGCCGCCGGACGCGCCGGCCGAGCTCTACGGCGGCTGGCCGATGATCTTGTCCGGCCTGAAGACGTGGCTCGAGACCGGGCAGACGCTGACCACCCCTGGCTCGCTCATGTACCTGCCGCAGCAGTAACCGCTGATCCCCGCCCTTACCGGCTCCTGAGGATCGTGAAGAGCACGCGCAGCGCGAGGATGGCGGCGACGATGAGCAGGTTGTAGCCGATGAACTGGTAGAGGCTGAGGCCGGGAGTGATCGTGGGGCCGCCGGACGTGCCGAGCAGCATGGCGGCGACGATGCCGGAACCGACGCCGAGGAACGCCATCAGGAACTGATTGGCCAGGCCAGTGATCATCCGGCGGTCACGTTCGTCGGCGAACTGCCGCACGTTGACGCTGAGCCTGCCTTGTTCCAGCGCGCCGGTGACGCGGTCGAACCGGCGGGGCAGCCGGCGCAGCACGGGGAGCAGCGCGGCCAGTTCGTCGGTGACGGTCTTCTGCACGGCTCCCGGAGACACCTGCGCGGCGATGCGGTCCGCCGCGTACGCGCGCGCTTCGCCGACGATGTCGATCGTCGGCGTCAGCAGGCTGAGGGTGCCTTCCAGGGTGCCGAGGGCGCGCAGGACGGTGGCGACCTCGGGCGGAATGGACAGCTCGAAGCGGGAAGCCAGGCGGAACAGGTCCGTGAACATCTCGGCGGTGGCGGCCCCGCCCGCGAGGTGGCGGGCCATGAACCGGCCGAGCGCCCGCTCCAGCTGCTGCTCGTCGATGTCATCCGGGCGCGTGACCAGGTCCAGCAGCGCGTCGCGGAGCGCCGCCGGGTCGCCGCGGCCGACCGCGGACAGCAGGTTCAGCAGCGCGGCTCGCTGCTGGGCGTCCAGGCGGCCGACCGAGCCGAAATCAAGCAGGGCCAGGCGCCCGTCGGTGAGCAGCAGGACGTTGCCCGGATGCGGGTCGGCGTGGAACACGCCGCCCTCCGTGATCTGGTACACCATGCTGCGCAGCAGCGCCCGGGCCAGCGCGGCCCGGTCCAGCCCCTTGTCCTCGATCAGCGGCCCGGCCGCGCGCAGGTTGATCCCGTCCAGCCACTCGATGACGAGCACATGCTCGGTGCACAGCTCCTCGTGCACGGCCGGAATCACCACCGGGACGCGCCGCCCCACGACGCGCTGCTGCCTCTTCCAGGTGGCGGCCACGGCGGCCATGTTCCGTGCCTCCACGCCGAAGTCGAGTTCTTCCCGGATGGCGGCGCCGAACCCGCGGGCCACGCCCACCGCGCCGACCGCCCGCGCCCAGCGGGCGTGCTCCTCGAGCCTGGCCGCCAGCCGCAGCAGGATGTCCAGGTCCTGTTCGACGGTGGCGCGGATCTCGGGCCGCTGGACCTTCACCGCCACCGTGGCGCTCGGGCCGGCTTCGCACCGCAGCCGGGCCTTGTGCACCTGGGCGATCGACGCGGCCGCGGCCGGTTCCGGCTGCAGCTCCGCGAAGACCTCCTTCGCCGGCGCCCCGAGCGACTGGCTTATCAGTTCCTCCACCTGCTCCCACGGTGCCGGCTCGGCCCGATCCTGGAGCGAGGAGAGCTCGTCGGTGAACTCCTCGGGGAGCAGGTCACGGCGAGTGGACAGCAGCTGGCCGAACTTGACGAAGGTAACCCCGCCCTCTTCCAGCGCACGCCGCAGCGACACCGCGATCGCCGTCCGCCCCTCCGCCGTCTCCCAGCCGCGCAGCGGCCGCCCCTGCAGGTAGGGGCCCAGCCCGTGCCGCACCAGGATCCGGCTGATCTGCGCGTAGCGCCGCGAGCGCGCGACCGATCGCCGTGCGCGCAGGGCGAGCTCCACCGGCTGCGGCCCGGCCCCGGTCGGCACCACCGCCTCCGCCGCCACGATGAAGATCATCGCAACGATCAGCGGGACGCCAATCGCGACGCTGAAGAACACGGCCAGATGCCCGGACTCGGACGCCCGCAGCGCCTGGCCCACGATCAGCGCGGCGACGAACCCGACCAGGCCCGCGATCAGCGCCCGCAGCACTCCGACCGGCAACCCGAGCAGCCGCCGCGATAGCCACGCCAGGACCGCCACCAGCACGATGCTGGTGGCCAGCACGATTACCGCGAATACGATCCCGTTCACACCGACACCAAACTATTCCCGTGCGCCGCTAGATAAAAGGCGCAGCAGGCGGCCCGTTCAGCCGGCTGGCGGCAGGTCTTCTACTTGCCTCTTGGTCAGGCTGAGCCGGATCCCGTTCTCGACACCGGTTACCGCGCTGACCGGGATAGAGACGTTCTTGCGCCCCCACAGATGCCCCTCCTGGAGCAGCACGTGGGTCACCCGGTGGTCGTCCGGGTCGACCAGGAGGCCCTGGACCCGCCCGATCTCACCGTCGAGGGCATGGACGGGATCACCACGTTCCACGTCTGCCTCACCCAGCGGGACAGTGTCCTGGAGAATGGCCTGCACCGGCGATATGACGCCCATCGGCGCGTTCAGGCCGCCGAGCCCCAGGTCGCCGGCGTCATCGATCAGCTCCGTCTCCTGGGCAGGCTCCAGCCCGCCGAACTCTTCCACGGTGCAGCGCAGCCTGATGTCGCCCGCCGTGGTGTCGACCAGGTCGAGCGGGACGAGCCTGCCCACCCCCAGCCGGTGCTTCGGCTCGATGACCAGGTGCGTCACCGTCTCGGTGGCCGGATCGATGATCAGGCGGCTCACCGTGCCACCTGGGCCGTCCGCGCAACTTGCCGTGGCCCCCATCGCGAACTCAGTCTCTCCGGCCATCGCTGCTTGCTCCTGTCCGGGATATCGCGAGCACCCCTCCGGCTAACCCTAAGGCCGCCCGCCCCGCAGCGGCGTGCTTCACGGACCCCCAACCGTTGCTGACCGCCCGTACCCCACCCCGCCGAAACCTGAGCACCAAACGAGTGTCGTCCCCGCCCCAGCTCACCCCGACGCGCTCAGCGGAGGATCTGCAGCAGGTCGCGGAAATCCGTGATCGTGTAGTCGGGCTGGCAATCCCGGTAGGTCTTCTCGCCCTGATCGGAATCGAACATCACGGTCGTCAGGCCGGCTTCGCGGGCTCCGTAAATGTCGCGGTACATGTCATTGCCGACGTACAGCGCGTTCTCGGCCGCTGTCCCCATGCCGTCGAGCGCCGCCTCGAAGAGCCGCCGGTCGGGTTTGCGGTACCCGTGGTCGCCGGAAACGACGATCGGGTCGAAGTAGCCCAGCAGGCTGACCTTATGCAGCTCGCTGCGCGCGTATGCGCTCTGCGCGTCGGTGACGATCGCGAGCGGGCCGCGGGCGCGCAGGACGTCGAGCACCTCACGAACGTGCGGGTACAGGCTGAGCCGCCGGCGCGACACGCCGCGGGTCATCTCGGCCAGGAACAGCGGCATCTGCTGGAGCTTGCCCGCGGGCAGGGCGCGGGTGAAGTCCGTCGCGTGATCGTCGATGATGCTGCGCCAGATGCCGACGGCGTCGAACTCGGGGTATTTCTCCGGGCTGGCCCGCAGCTGCTCCTTCATGATCTGGAAATAGAGGTCACGGAGCTCGTGCCGGTGCAGTTCGATGCCCTGGTAGGTGAGGAAGTGAGCCGCGGCCCGGAAGACCTGCTCGTCGCCGTCGTCGGTCAGGATCCGGACCAGGGTGCCGTTCACGTCGAAGGCGACCGCTTTGATGTACATGTTCTGGGCAAGGTCCCCTCGCTCGGCAGGGCGTTGCAATGAGTCTAGGCCGCTCGCAGCATCCGCTTCGCCTGCCGGACGAGCCTCCCGCCGTAATCCTGGCTGATGTAGCCGTTGCGCGCGATCCGCAGCAGGTTCAGCGCCATGTAAAACGGCGCGCGGTCGGTAATCGACTCGAACGTCTGCTCGCGGTCGGGGAAATGACTGCTGTACTCCCACAGGAAGTGCCCGATGAACGGCTCCGCGTTACGCCAGTCGCCGGAGTCGCGCATGAACACGTGCTGGAGCTCGCCCGCCACCCGCCCGACGTCGAACATCCGGTCCCCGCGCTTCATGCGCTCCAGGTCGATCGCGGCCACGTCCAGTCCGTGACCGAACAGGAAGTTAGCCGGAGTCGCGTCGCCGTGCAGCCAGACCTGGCGGTCCTGCCACATCTGCGGCCGTTCCCGCCAGCGATCGCGCAGCTTCCTGAGCTCGTCGACGTCCTGCTGCCCGATGCGCCGGGCCCGGCTGAGCCTGCTGACGATCGTGTCGAAGTACCGGCACTCGGGATCGAAATCCACGGTGGCCCCGTTGGCCGTCCGGTTGTGCTGGGTGGCGAGGAAGTACGCCAGCGACTTCAGCCGCCAGTACAGGTGCGTGTCGTCCCCGTGCTGCGTCGCGCGCGCGATCGCCTGGCTGAATTCCTCGCCGGCGTAGTATTCGACGGCCAGCACGCCGTTGATATCGCGGCTCAGCCCCAGCGGACGGATCACGTGGTGCGGCGACCCCACCAGGTTGTACCGGCGTAGCGTTTCCAGCCCTTCGTACTCCTGGCGTGCCATCCAGGCGGCCTTGTCGAGATCCGTCGCGAACCTGGTGCCGTAGAACTTGCAGATGACCTTGGCGCCGCTGAACTTCTCCTCGTACGCGTAGACCTCGTTGCTTCCGCACAGCCGGAACGCCCGGAACGCCAGCCGCGGTTTGCGCACCTCCAGCCGATCACGCGCGATCATGCTGAGGAAGCCGTGCAGCGGGTCATCCCTCGCGACATATCCGACAAATTTCCCGTTCATCGAACCTTCCCTCACGCCCGGCAGCAATCCGGCGGCATCGAACCGCGTGCCCTGCCGGGCCCCCCGAATGCGCAGTATCCCCGTCATCTGACGTTCACTGCGCCGTTACCTTGAATAGAGACCCTTTGCCCGTTCCTGATACGCTCCGCACCCGACGGATAGCAGACCGAGGACTACGCCCGCGCCCTTTCCAGCCGTTCACCAGGTCGAACAGGTTGCGCCCATCATGATCGCGCCGAACCGGGTAGCGATGCGTGACTCACGAGTCTAAAGTCCCCGGCTATGCCTTCCATCGACAGCATCGCCGCGGATTACGTGGAGCGGGCGGCCGTCCTGGACCCGGCCTTCGCCACCTGGGCCGGGATCACCGGGCACGACGACCAGCTCCCGGATCTCAGCCCGGAGGGGTTCGCCGGACGCGCCGAACTGGATCGCTCAGCTCTGGCCGCCCTCGAGGCGGCTGAGGTCCCCGGGCAGCGCGAGCAGGTCGCGCGGGCTGCGATGCGGGAGCGGCTGACTATAGCCGTCGAGCGCTACGACGCCGGGGACACCACCAGCGAGCTCAACGTGATCGACAGCTGGGTGCAGTACGTGCGCGAGCTCTTCGATTCGATGCCCACCGAGGGCGAGGAAGGCGCCGTCAACATCGCCCGGCGCATGGCCGCGGTCCCGGAGGCCTACCGTCAGCTCTCGCTGACCTTGCTCGACGCGGCCCGGAACGGCCGTCCCCCGGCCCGGCGGCAGGCCGAGGAGGTCGCCAGGCAGTGCGCCAGCTGGTCCGATCCAGCTGACTCCTTCTATTCGGGGCTGGCGGGGCAGCTCACCGGGGTTTCGGACTCGCTGCGCGGGGAGCTGGACGCGGCCGCCCGCGCGGCGACGGCCGCCACTGCCGGGCTCGGTGCCTTCCTCCGCCAGGAGCTGCTGCCGCTGGCCCGGGAGAAGGACGCCTGCGGGCCCGAGGTCTATGACCGGGCCTCGCGCTACTTCCTCGGTACCGCCGTCGATCTGCCCCAGGCCTATGCCTGGAACTGGGAGGAGATCGCCCGGCTGCGCGCCGAGCAGGCCCGGGTCGCCAGCCTCATCCGGCCTGGAGCCACCCGGGAGGAGGCGGTGGCGATCCTGGACAGGGATCCGGCCCGGCGCATCGAGGGACGGGAGGACTTCCGTGCCTGGATGCAGGAGCTGGCCGAGCGCACCATCTCGGAGCTGAACGGCAAGCACTTCGACATCCCGGAGCCCGCGCGCCGGATCGAGGCCCTGATCGCCCCGGTCAACAACGGCGGGATCTACTACACCGGACCGTCGGAGGACTGGTCCCGGCCCGGCCGGATGTGGTGGTCGGTGCCGGACGGGATTGACGACTTCACCACCTGGAAGGAGGTCACGACCATCTACCACGAGGGCGCTCCCGGTCACCACCTCCAGAACGCGCAGGCCCTGGCCGAGCAGGAGAACCTGAACCGCTGGCAGCGGCTGATGTGCTGGGTCTCGGGCTCCGGCGAGGGCTGGGCGACCTACGCCGAGCGGCTCATGGGCGAGCTCGGATACCTGGACGACGACCCGGGGGCGTATCTCGTGATGCTCGACATGCAGCTGATGAGCGCCGCCAACGTGGCCCTGGACATCGGGGTTCACCTGGAGCTGGAGATCCCCGCGGGCACGGGCTGGCCGGAGGGAAAGCGCTGGAATGCCGAGATCGCCTGGGATTTCCTGCGGGCCCACTCCAGCTGGGACGAAAAGCGGCTGCGCTTCGAGTTGCACCGCTACCTGGGCTGGCCCGGGCAGGTTACGTCCTACAAGCTTGGCGAGCGGAGCTGGCTGCAGGCCAGGGACGAGGCCAAGACCAGGGCCGGAGACAGCTTCAGCCTCAAAGACTTCCACACCAGGGCACTCAGCCTGGGCGCCATGGGCCTGGACCCGCTGCGCGAGGCCCTGGCCCGCTCCTAGGCCTGCACTATCGGCGCACCTTGAACTTCAGGTGCAGCACCCGGTCGCCCTGGATGACCACGTGGGGATCCTCCAGCAGATGCTGCCCGTCGATGCTGCCGAAGTAGCGTTTACCCGACCCGAACACCACCGGCACCACGTCCATCGCCACCTCGTCCACGAGTCCGGCCGCGAAGATCTGGCTGCCCACGTCGCCCGCGTTCACCGCGACGGTTCGCTCCCCGGCGAGTTCCTGGGCCTTGCCGATCGCCGCTGTCACGTCGTCGACGAAATGGTACGACGCCTCGGGGTGCCAGCCCTCGGGCTTGGGCCGGTGGGAGACCACCACCACGTGGTCGCCCGCGGGCGGCTTACCTTCCCAGCCGTTCACCAGGTCGAACAGGTTGCGGCCCATCACGATCGTGCCGATCGACGCCCACATCGGCCGAACGTAGTCCGCCGACGCGCGGGAGACCTTGATGCTGCTTCCGTCTCCGGAATGGTCATACTGCTGGCCGCCGTCTTCGGGGACCGGGTGGTCCCCGCTGAAGTACCAGTCGTGGAGTGGCCCGACGTCGTCGTTCGCGTCGGCGAT
>JAJKHX010000111.1 GCA_021154785.1 Nocardiopsis sp. | reverse complement strand
TGGCAGGTAGTCACGTTCGGCGGCGCCTCCCCGGGGGTGCCGCTGGCGGACGCCCCGCTCCGGCAGATGGTCATCACCGGTCCGGACGCCAAGGCGGTGGCCGCCGCGCTCGCCATGGTCCGGGCGCAGGTCGCGCCCTACGCCCCGGCCCAGGCCGCTACCGTCCGGCTGGCCAGCGGCCAGTCCGCCCTGCGCATCGACTTCGCCGCGCCCGGCCCGCTCGGGCTGCTGGCCGGCACGACTTCCTAGGTAAGAGCACTGCTTGTCGTCACCGGCTTCCCGGTAACAGCACCGCTTTTCTGGTTAAATCGGTCCCTGGGCGACGGAAGGGGACCAGCGATGGGGCTAGGTAAGCGGCTCGTCCGGCTCGCCCTGCTCGCTACCCTGCTCGGCGGGACCGCCACGGTCCTGGCGCCGGAAGCCTTCGCCGCCGGCCAGCCGGCCGCCGCCGCCGCCGACCAGGGCTTCGTGCGCTGCGCCAACCTGTCGCCCGGTACGCCGGAGGACATCTACCTGTACCCGTTCGGCGATCCGAAGCATCCGACCGTGCTCATGCACGACGGCTACGGCAGCGTGTCCGAGTACATGCCGGTCAAGGCCGGCCAGTATACGGTGGCGATGCGCCCGGCGGGCGCGGCGGCCTCCGGTCCCCCGTCGGTCTCGACCAGCTTCATGGTGAGCGCCGGGGCCAACTACACGGTAGCCAGCATCGGCCCCGCCTCGGCCCGCCGGCTGCAGGTCCTGACGGACCAGATGTCCGGGCAGGCCGGCTCGCAGGTGCTGGTCCGGGTCATCCAGGCGTCGGTGAAGCAGCCCCGGGTCACGGTCGCCGTGGGCGCCGACACTCTGGCCCGGCAACTGGCATTCGGCCAGGCCACCTCGTACCAGGCCGTCAAGGCGGGCACGCCGGTGGTCAGGTTCACCGCGGCGGGCGGCCGGGCCGCCAAGGCGGTGCGGCTAGCGGCGGGTTCGGTGCACACGATCGTGGTGCTGGACGCGGCCTCCGGATCCAAGCTGAAGATCGGCAACCTGACCGACGCGGCCGGGAGCCCCAACGCTCCCAAGGGCGGCGCGGCGACCGGGATGGGCGGGACGGCCCCTGGGCCCGGCGGGCCGGGACCGGTGCCGTGGCTGGCCACGCTGGGCGGCGGCGTGCTGCTGGCGGCCGCGGGCGCGTTCGGGCTGCGCCGGTCACGCCGGGCGAGCACCGCCGAGCGCGAGTACGCCCGCGAGGGCGGACGGCCGACGGCTTTACAGGACGCTGCGCTACCTATTACGCGACCCTGGCGTGGGGTGGCCGACGCGAATCGAACGCGCAGCCTCCGGGATCACGGCCCGGCGCTCTGCCCGGTTGAGCTACGGCCACCGTGCTCGGCGAAGGAATCGAACCTCTGTCGTCTCGCGGGTGTAAACCGCGCGCTCTCCCATTGAGCTAGCCGAGCGTAAAGCGCTCCCGGAGGGACTCGAACCCCCACCGCCGGATCCGTAAGCCGGCATGATCTCCTTTTCACCACAGGAGCGTGGTAATTCCGCGGTGACATGCCATCGGGTGTGCTTTTCCATGATCGCGAAGGATTTACTACGTTTTTCGATATAAAAGTCTTCGCGATCATGGAATTGGCGGTAGCCCCACAGGGAGTCGAACCCTGTTCCGCGGCTTGAAGGGCCGCGATCTTACCCATAGACGATGGGGCCGTGCTTGCTGCGGTCGTCGAGGAGAGCGGGCGACTCGAACGCCAGCGCTTGCGCGCCCAGCCGTTTTCGGGACGGCGCCTGCGGCCCTGGCAGGTTCACTCTCCGTGGCAGCATCGAGGAGCGTGCGGGACTCGAACCCGCGGACCCGAAGGTCGCGCCGTAGCAAGACGCTGCTGTAGCCGCTGAGCCAACGCTCCAGGTGTCAGTACAACTCGAGGTCGCGGGTTACCGGGTCGATGAGGTCGTCGTAGTCCGGGCCCACGGCCAGGCAGGTCCGGGTGGGGACCCCGCCGAACTCGGTCAGGCCCCGGTCGGTGATCATCTCGACGACCAGGCCGGCCGCGAGCGCCTTGTCGTACACGTCGAGCAGCTCCTGCTCCGAACCCACCTTGACGGTGACCTTTCGCATGCTGACGTCGAGCCAAGTCCGTTCGGCCTCGGAGAACCGCACCTGGTCGGCACGGCCCGCTGGGGTGAGGTGCGGCATGATCCGCTGCCTTAGCCATGCCATCGAGGCGTGCGCGCCCTGCGCGATCTCCTTGCCGCGGCGCATCCGCAGGTCCCGCCGGATGACGATGACCTGCTTGACCGGGCGCTCCTGCCCTGCTTCTTCATCCACGAGCGGTTACCGGGATTCGAACCCAGCTCCTCACCTTGGCAAGGTGATGCTCTACCCCTGAGCTACAACCGCATGAGCCCTTCCCCGGTGCCGATCCGGGCGACGCGTCCTTACCGAGGACCCGCGGACGCCGATCCGGACGGCGTGAGCTGGGGAAGCGCGATTCGAACACGCACTAATAGTTCCAGAGACTATCGGGCTGCCGGTTACCCCATTCCCCACTGGGCCGTTGGGCCACGTGCGCTCGGCAGGACTCGAACCTGCGCTGTCCACGTCCTCAACGTGGCCCCTCTGCCGCTGGAGTACGAGCGCGGAACAGTACGGCTGGCTTCAATAGTGCGGAAGGCGCGATTCGAACGCGCAAGCCGCGAGGTCTGAGCTCGCGAGGTATCCCGGTTCCCGTCACTCCCGCATCGTGCGCCGCCAGGGACTCGAACCCCGAACCGTCAGCTTAAGAGGCTGCTGCTCTGGCCATTGAGCTAGCGGCGCGCCGTTTTACCGCCGAGAGCGGATGGAGAGAATCGAACTCTCATTGTCAGTGTGGAAGACTGAAGTCCTGCCGTTGAGCGACATCCGCACCGTCGGGAAGCAGGGACTCGAACCCCGTCCTCCTGGTCCCAAACCAGGGGCGCTTACCCTTACACCACATCCCGTTGAAGTGGAGATGGCCGGAATCGAACCGGCTACGGCAACGCTTGCAGGGCGCGCCCGCTCCTTAGCTGTCACCCCCACGGGCAGGCCTCAGCCAGGGGCTTCGGCCTGCCGTTGCATGGTGCTCACACTATGGACGTGTCAATAACCAAGCCTGCATAAAGGCGCGCAGGGACGGCCGGTTTCGGAGACCAGGCGTCTATCCGCTGGCTCATCCCCAGGTAAAAGAAAACCGCCCCCGGGAGATTTCCCTGGGACGGCTGCCGGTAAGTGCCTGATGGACGCTTACACGACAACCACGCCACGCCGATTAGCGGACAGGGCAGCGTCGAGTGACGAGATCGGGTGCATGTACCCCGCTCGTTTCAGCGTCTGCCATGTCGTCATGAATCCATGGTAATTCGTCACGCAGAAAGGAGCAATTGTATGTTCGCGGTTATTCCCCGGCGATGATTCCGGGCACCGGCCCGGTGCTCCGGCCAGGCGGCGGACACACCCGGCCAGCTGTGGAGAACCTGTGGACCGCAGGGTGGATAACTTCGACCGCGATGCCGGTGACCAGCGGGATTGCCCCAGGCGGTGGACGTATCAGGCCCCCTTCATCTCATACATGAAGGGGGCCTAGTGGCATTGTGCCGCAACGGACGGCTCCGGGCCGGGACGGCGCGCCGGCCGCCGCTCATCCCCACCGGGCCTGCCTTATCGTTCCCGCGGCGGCGCCAGGTCCGAGCGGGCGGTCAGGCCGAACCACGTGATCAGGCCGGTGACCAGGGCCGGGGCCGCGGGCTGGCCGGCCACGAGGTGCAGCACGGCCAGCGCCAGCAGGCAGGTGACCAGGGCGCGGGCCAGCAGGCGAAGCGGGCGCCCGCGCCAGATCCGACCCGGAAGCTGCCGAACGAGCCAGCCCATCCGCCCTCGCCGCACCCCGGCGCCGAGATCCTGGCCGGCTCCGGTCACCGGCGTGCTCCCGGACCGAGGATGCCTTCGCGACGGAGGGCGACCGGGGCAGTTTCCCGGCGCGGGGCAGGCAGTGTCACCGGCGCCTGGGCGGCCGGCGCCTCGGCGACGGCCACCTCGGGGACGGTGCCGGCGGTGACTAGCGCGGCGGCCAGCCAGCCGCCGGTCCCGGTCGTGGCCGCATAGATCCGCCACGCGCATAGCAGCGCGGCCAGCGCCAGCCCGGCCGGGATCGTGACCGGTGCGACCAGCAGGAACGTCCGGAACACGGTCGTCACGGTCAGGTGCGGCCAGCCGCTGCCCCCGTCCCGGACCGGATCCAGCGCTACCGCCCGCCAGCCGCGGGCCGACTCGGCGGCGATCCACACGATGCCCATCGGCAGCGCCCAGCCCGCCTGACGGCCCAGCCGGGCAGCCGGCCATCCGCGCAGCCGCGCCACGATGCATCCCGCGCCCGTCACGGCGGCCACCGGCCAGACGGCGACGGCCGCCACGGCCAGCAGCAGCCACCCGGCCAGCCGGGACGCCCGGCGCGGCAGCCATGCGCACGCGATGCGCCTGATCCAGGACAACATGCTCATCATGGCTCCTCTGTGCGGGGCTCGTGTCGCCATGTGATCCCCCAAGTTTTGACCGCAGTAACATCAGCCTCGGTTGCCCCGCGTATCGATAGATGTGCGGGTTGTAACGATTGTTCCGCGCGGACGGAGCTGGAATTGACGTCAGCGCGTAACCGTAAGCGTCTCGTCATGATTACTGACCGTAACATTTGACGTGATTGCCGGCGGTCGATGACTCGAAATAGCTCGCTGCCCGGTCGTTCCGCTCTGGTGATCTGACGGCCGGCCGGGCGATACTGGCTGGTGAAGGAGGAATCGCATGCTCGGGCCGGATTCCCGGCGGGGCCGCGGGCGGGGCCGGGCCGCGCGGCCGTTCGGTGTTGCCTTGCTGCTCGCGGTGGTGCTACTGGCGGCCGCGTGCACGTCGGCGGGGACGCAGACCATCGTGCGGCCGCCTCCCACCGCCGCGGTCTCCACCGCGCCCGCGAAGAGCACCGACCCGCCCCAGACGCCGGCCGGGGCCCAGCTCCGCTGGCTCATGGCCGAGCTGGCCCGGCTGCCGATGTCCGACGCGCAGGTGCGCGCTCACTTCGACGCGGCCTTCCTCGCTCAGGTCAGCCCGGCCGCGCTCAACCAGTCGCTGGAAGCCGCCATCCGCCTCGATCTGCTCTCGATCCAGATCAGCGAGCCGAGCACGCTGGTCGCCAACGTTCTCGCCGGCGGGGGCGAGCGGGCCCAGGTCTGGCTCGACGTCGATAGCCACGGCCTGATCAGCTGGCTGCGGATCAGCCCGGCCAACATCGGGCCGACGCCCGCCACCTGGGCGGGCGTCGACACCGCCCTCCGCGCGGTCGCTCCCCGGATCCGCCTGCTCGTGGCCAGGGTCAGCGGCGGATCCTGCGTGCCGGTGCACAGCATCGATCCTGGCACCGCGGCGCCGCTCGGCTCGGCCTTCAAGCTCTACGTGCTCGACGCGCTGGGCGACGCGGTGGCCGCGGGCAAGGTCCGCTGGGACCAGCCGCTGACCGTTACCGCCCAGCTCAAGGGCCTCCCGCCCGGCGAGCTGCAGACCGAGCCGGACGGCACCCGGGTCTCGGTGCTCGACGCGGCCGGCAAGATGATCTCGCTCAGCGACAACACGGCCGCCGACATGCTGATCAACCTGCTGGGCCGGTCCGCCGTCGAGGCCTCGCTGAATAGCACCGGGATGGCCAGCCCGGCCATGAACCTGCCGTTCCTGACCACCCGGGAGATCTACGTCCTCAAGCTCCACCAGTGGCCGGCGCTGGCGCAGCGCTTCATCGCGGCCAGCGAATCCGGCCGCCGGGCGCTACTGGCCAGCACCGTCGACCGGGCTCCGCTGCCCACGCTGGCGCAGGCGGGCACCTGGACCAGGCCACGCGAGATCGACAAACTGGAGTACTTCGGCTCGGCCACCGACCTGTGCCGGGCCTACGCCTCGCTCGCGGCACTCGACCGCCAGCCGGGCCTGTCCCCCATCGGCCAGGCGCTCTCCGTCAACGACGACGGCCTGCAGCTCGACCCGGCCCAGTGGAAGACCACCTGGTTCAAGGGCGGCTCGGAACCAGGCGCCCTGAGCCTGGCCTACCTGGCCACCACCCGGGCCGGGCAGAGTTACGTCGTCACCGTGCTAGCCGAGGACCCCTCGCAGCCGCTGGCCGACAACGCCATCCCGGCCATCGTCGCCGCCGTCAAGGGCGCGTTCACCCTGGCGGCACGCGGCTGAGACCGGGCCGGCTACCGGCCGATGGCGTCGAGGGCCGTGACCGCCTCGGGCGGCAGGACCAGGTCCGCCGCGGCGACGTTCTCGCGCAGGTGAGCCACCGACGAGGTGCCGGGAATGAGGACGATCGCGGGCGAGCGCCGCAGCAGCCAGGCCAGGGCCACCTGCTGCGGCGAGGCGCCCAGGCGCCCCGCGACGTCCCTCAGCTCCGCCGACTGGAGCGGGGTGAAGCCGCCGAGCGGGAAGTACGGCGCGTAGGCGATGCCCTCGGCCGCGCACCGGTCAACCAGGGCGTCGTCGCTCCGGTGGGCCAGGTTGTAGAGGTTCTGCACGGTGACCACGGGGGCGATGCCCTGAGCCTCGGTGAGCTGGACGTCGGACGCCTCGCTCAGGCCGAGGTGGCGGATCAGCCCCTCCTTCCGCAGCTCGGCCAGGGCGCCGAACGACTCGGCCACCGACTCCTCGCCGGTGCCCGCGTGCGACAGGCGCAGGTTGACGGCATCGAGGGCGTCGACGCCGAGGTGCGCGAGGTTGTCCCGGACCTGGGCCACCAGGTCCGCGGGCTCGAGCGCGGGGTGCCAGCCGCCGTCCTGACCGCGGCGGGCGCCTACCTTGGTGACGATGCGCAGGTCGGCCGGATACGGGTGCAGCGCCTCCCGGATGAGCTCGTTGACCACGAAGGGCCCGTAGAAGTCGCTGGTGTCGATGTGGGTGATGCCCAGGTCCACGGCCTCGCGCAGGACCGCGAGGGCCTGGTCGCGGTCGCGGGGCGGCCCGAAGACCCCGGGCCCGGCCAGCTGCATGGCACCGAAGCCCATGCGGCTGATGACGAGATCGTCGGCGAGCCTGAGAGTTCCGCCGGGAACGCTGTCAGCCATGTCCGTATTTCTCCTTGCCTGCACTGGATCCCATCTCCAACGTTGCGGTTGCAGTTTCCGATACTAGCCCGCAATGGCGCCAACCGCAACGTTGGAGTTGCAGTGACTTAGAATGCTGGCATGGCGTGGGACACCGAGGGAACGCGCCGGCGCCTGAAGGAAGCGGCGACGGCCGAATTCGCCGAGCACGGACCGGACGGCACCACCATGGCCCGCATCGCCGAACGGGCCGGGATCAACAAGGAGCGCCTCTACAAGTACTTCGGCGACAAGCAGGCGCTGTTCGAGACGGTGCTCACCGACGAACTCGACAAGCTCGCCGCCTCGGTCGCCCCGGTCCCCGGTTTCGAGGACATCGGCGAGTTCGCCGGGCGCACCTTCGACTACCACACGGCCCACCCCGAGCTGGTCCGGCTGATGCTGTGGGAAGGCCTGGCCGGCGGCCGGATCGCCGACGAGGCGAACCGCACCGCGCACTACAAGGTCAAGGCCGGGGCCTATGCGGCCGCCCAGCGGGACGGGGTCCTCGACGGCGATGTCGACCCCGAGCACCTGGTGTTCATGATCATCGGCCTGTCCGCCTGGTGGGCGTCCGCGCCGCAACTGGCCCGCATGCTCACCGGCGCCGACGACAGCGACCCGGCCGAGCACGCCCGGCGCCGCGCCAGCGTGGTCCAGGCCGCCGAGCGCCTGGCCCGCCCGCCTGCTCCAGCTGGCGAGCCTCATTCCCGGCCAGCCTAGGTGCTGACCTGGACTTGCCAGCGGCGGCCGAGCAGGACGGACCGGGCCGCCAGCCACAGGCCCAGCGCCACCCAGATCCCCGCCAGCCCGAGGCCGTGGAAGGCCAGCACCAGCGCCGCGACCGGGACGTAGGCGCCGATGGCGAGGACCATCGCACGGCGCATGGCCACGTAGTCGGAGATGCCGAGGATGAGCCCGTCCAGCACGAAGGCGAGCGCCGCCGCCGGCTGGGTCAGCGCCGCGACCAGCAGGGCCACCGTGGCAGCGTGCCGGATCCCGGGATCGGGGGTGAACAGGACCGGCACCCAGAACGCCAGCCCGGCGGTGACGACGCCGAGCCCGATCCCGGCGAGCAGGCCCAGCCGCAGCGTGCGCCGCCCGACCTGGCGCGCGCCGTCCAGGTCGCCGGCGCCGAGGGCCGAGCTGACGTACACCTGCGCGGGCACCGCCAGCGCGTCGAGCAGCAGGGCCAGCAGGTACCAGACCCGCATGGCGACCTGCTGGCCGCCGAGCGCGACCGGGCCCAGCCGGGCCGCGATAGCGGTCGTGGTCAGCGGGACCACGCCGAGCGCGATCGTCCGCACCGACAGCCGGTGCCCGTCCCGCAGCAGGGCGGTGACCTCGGCCCGGCCCGGCCGGGCGAGCCGCACGGCCGCCCGCTGGGAGGCGGCCAGGTACAGCGCGGCCGTTACCGCCTGGGCGGCGACCGTCCCCCCGGCCGAGCCGAGCAGGCCCAGGCGCAGGCCGTACACGAGGAAGACCTCGAGCGCGATGTTCAGCACGTTGGCGCTGACCGCGATGCGCAGCGGCGTGCGCGCGTTGGCCAGCCCGACCAGGTGCCCGTTCCCGGCGTACGACACGTACAGGAACGGCAGCCCCGCGGCGGACGCCCGCAGGTAGCCGACCGCGCCGGACAGCACGGCGCCGTGCGCGCCCAGCAGGACCGCCGCCCAGGGGGCGGCCACGATCACGACGACCGCGACCAGCGCCCCGCCGCCCGCCGCCACCAGATAGGCCGCGCCGGCCGAGCGCGCCGCCCGGTCAGCGGCCCGTCCCGCCGAGAACCCGGCCACGGCCGAGGTGGTCGCGGTGGACAGGAAGATGGCCAGCCAGGCGGTCATGGTCAATGCGGTGGTCGCGATGGCCAGCGCGCCGAGCGGGGTCCGGCCCAGGTGGCCGACGATGGCCGTGTCGGCCAGGCTGTAGGCGGGTTCGGCGGCGATCGCGCCGAGCGCGGGCAGCGCCAGTACGGCGATGCGCCGGTCGAGTTCCCGGTCCGCCCAGGCCGGCATGATCACCAGTGTCTGCCGTCACGGCCGGTCCTGGCAAAACGACCACGACAACCACCGAACGGGCGTGGCGGTGCCGGGGGCACGCACCAGGCCCGTTCGGGATGTCAATCAGTCGTCGTCGATCTTGGATCCCTTGGCGTTCAGCACGTACCAGTCGGCCCCGAAGTCCTTGGAGGCCTGGCCCTTGGCCATTCCCGGACCGCTATCACCGGCGAAGTAGTACAGCGGGTGGTGGTTGTAGGTAACCTGCTCGGTCCCGTCGGCCCGCTTGACCGTGCCGAGCAGGGACTCGGTGATGCCACTGCCCGCCTGCGCCGTTCCGCTCACGGTGACCGGCGGCCAGGCCGCGGCGCACGCGCCGGTGCAGGTGGACGTGCCGTT
>JAJKHX010000110.1 GCA_021154785.1 Nocardiopsis sp. | reverse complement strand
CCGCCTGCCGCCACACGTTGCAGGTGAGGAAGAGGCTGTCGCCGTCCTTCCACTCGTTCGTGTTCTTGTCGAGGAACCGGGGGGTGGACGCCACCCGGAACCGGGCCACGGGTTGGCCGGCCGGGGTGAAACGGAGCTCCGGATCATCGACGAGGTTGCCCGCGATCGTGATCTGGGTGTCGCCTGCTGCCATCGGGTACTCCGGATCTAAACGGATGATGAAGACGGGAGGGATCAGGGTTCCCGGCTAGTGCTGGTCGGGCCGCGTGACCTTGGTCCGCAGGATGCCCTCGTTCAGGTTGAGCTGACGGTCGAGCTCGAGCACGGTGTTCGGCTCGGCGGTCAGGTCCACGATCGCGTAGTAGCCTTCCGGCTTCTTATCGATCGGGTAGGCAAAGCGGCGCTTGCCCCAGATGTCGGTCTTCTCGACCTTGCCGCCGCCGTCGGTCACGACCTTCATGAACTGGTCAAGTGACGGCTGGACGGTACGCTCCTCGAGATTAGGGTCGAGGATGATCATGATCTCGTAATGGCGCATGGGCGTCCCGAGTCCTCCTCTGGACTGGTGCGGCCACGGTCTTTCCGTGGCAGGAGGTGTCGCGGTCACGAATCCGGCGCCGAAACAGCCGGGTGGTCCGCAGCCCCGTCAGCCTACCTCAAGATCGACGATCCTCACGTCATAACACCCGGCCAACCTGGAGCACACCGTCAGCAAACCGGTGGGTTCCCCGATCCCGCGCGGGGGAAGACTTCCCGGTGACAACAGCCAGGAGGTGGTATCCGTGGCAGGCACTGTCGATTCCGGTCAGCGACAGAACATCCAGAGCCAGAACACCCAGCGCCACAACATCCTGAACTCGGACGGGCAGCCGCACCCGGTCCAGAACGCCCTGACGCTCTTCACGCTGGTGATCGGGCTGGTGTCGTTCGCGCTGGGCATGATCGTGCGGAACGCGCATACCAGCGCCGCGGTGATCGTGATCACCACGGCCACCGGGCTGGTGGCGTGCCTGGTCGGGCTCTACGTGCAGATGGTCTCGTCCACCCGCGAGCAGCGGATCCTGATCGTCACCGGCATCATCGCCGGCTTCGTCGGGCTGGCCATCGCGCTGGGCCAGGGCGGCTTCACCGCCTGACCGCTCCTATTAGGCTCAGGTGCATGGCGCGCATCGGAGCCCACTTTCACGTCGAGCACCCGCTGGACGAGGCCGTCGCCTGCGGCGCGGACGCGGCCCAGTTCTTCCTCGGCGATCCGCAGGGCTGGAAGGCCCCGGTGATACCGGGCGGGGACCCGGCGGCGGTCAAGGACGCCTTCGCCGCGGCCGGAGTCGACATCTATATCCACGCGCCGTACGTGATCAACGTGGCCACTAGCAACAACCGGATCAGGATCCCGAGCCGGAAGCTGCTCGGCCAGCACCTCAAGGCGGCCGCCGCGGTCGGCGCCAAGGGCCTGATCGTGCACGGCGGGCACGTGACCGCGGGCACGGACGCCGAGGCCGGCCTGGAGAACTGGCGCAAGGCGGTGGAGCGCATCGAGCGCCCGCTGCCGCTGCTGATCGAGAACACGGCCGGCGGCGACGGCGCCCTGGCCCGGACGCTCGACGCGATCGGCAAGCTCTGGGAGGCCGTCGACGGCGTGGCCGGTAACGGCGAAGACGCGAACCTGGGCTTCTGCCTGGACACCTGCCACGCCAACGCGGCCGGCATCGACCTCGCCGACGCGGCCGACCGGATCAAGGCGATCACCGGCCGGATCGACCTCGTGCACTGCAACAACTCGCGCGACGAGTTCGGCTCGGGCCGGGACCGGCACGCCAACATCGCGTCCGGGACGATCGACCCCGCCCTGCTGCTCGGCGTGGTCCGGGCCGCGGGCGCCCCGGTCATCTGCGAGACGCCCGCCGACGGTGGCGGCCTGGCCGCCGACGTCAGCTGGCTAAAGGAGAACCTGCCCGCTTAGCCAGGGCAGGCCAGCGCAGCCGGAACTGATCGCCCGCGCCGTCGAGTACGCCGCCGGCCGGGTCGTCGTAGCCGTGGGCGCGCACCTTATCCCGTTCGGGGGAAAGTACGTCCCGCACCACGTAGGCGGCGAGCAGGCCTACGGTGAGGAACCGGAACAGGAGCGCGGCGAAGTACCATCCCGGGCCGATGCCCTGGTAGCCGGTCACCTGGGCGCCTCCGGCGATGGAGACATAGATGAGGTATCCCCAGATGGCGAGGAAGTAGGTGACCTCGGCGAGCTGCCAGAGCAGGTAGGGCCACAGCCGGGGCCGGGCGAGCACGGCCAGCGGCACCAGCCAGACGATGTACTGCGGAGACCAGACCTTGTTCGTCATCAGGAAGGCCGCGAGAACCAGGAAGCACAGCTGCGGCAGGCGCGGACGGCGGGCGGCGGCCAGCGCGAGCACCGCGATCGCGGCACAGGCCAGCACGAAGAAGGCGGTGGACAGGTCGTTCAGCACGCTGAGATCGGAGTTACCGAGCACGGGCACGTGGTGGTACTCCAGCAGGTACCAGATCGCGCCCCAGTCGGCGCCCCGGTTCTTGCTGAACGTGTAGAAGTAGGCCCAGCCGGACGGCGCCGCGATGATCACCGGCAGGTCCACGACCAGCCACGCGATCACCGCGCCGGCCAGCATCCGGCCGAAGTCGCGCATCCGCCCGGCCCGCAGGCAGAGCACCAGCAGCGGCCCGATGACCACCAGCGGGTAGAACTTGACCGCGGCCGCGAGACCGAGCAAGACGCCCGCCCACGCGGGGCGGCGAGCGGCCCAGGCAGCGATCCCCAGCGCCGTGAGCGCGAACGCGATCAGGTCCCAGTTGATGAACGCGCTCAGGATCAGCGCCGGGGAAAGCGCGACCATGAGCGCCTGCCAGCGCCGCTCCCGGCCGCCGGCCGCCCGCGCGGTGGCGAGCACGCCCACCACCGCGCAGATGGCGAGCAGCAGCACGGTCACGTCGAAGAACTCGCGGCCTCTGATCGCCGTGTCGCTGACGTGACTGACCAGCCACGCGGCGGCCTGCATGGCGCCGCCGATGAGCACCGGGTACTCGACCTTGTGGCCGGTGTAGGGCACCTGGCCCGCGGACAGGCCCTCGCCGTAGTACAGCGGGTAGATGTCGGTGTAGCAGGCACGCTGGAACTGGCTGGCGTAAGAATTCCAGGCTCCCGCGCGGCACGGCGACTTCTCCGCGAACGCCAGCACCATGCCGAGTACGGATGCGGACAGCAGCACGATCGTGCTGCCGAGGGCGGCCGTCAGCGAGGTCCAGGGGCCGGAACCGGCGGAGCCGGACGGCTCGGCTCCGCCACCGAACCGCGTATTCGTCGATCCGGGGGCATCCACCCCCACAGTTAACCCCGTCCTGGGGTTCTCTTGCGCTGGCGACGGCGGACCCACAGGGACGTCGCGGGGACGCCGATGACGACGGCGCCGGCCGCGCCGGCCGGAGTGGGGGCCGGGTTGGCGGCCGCGTTCTGCGTGCCGTCGCCCGGCGTGCAGGTCACGACGGTCGGGTCACAGGTGTAGGTGGGGAACGGGTTGGGGTTGCCGCCGCCGTTGCCGCCGTCACCGCCGTCGCCGACCGGGAAGCCCGGGTTGCCGTCACGGTTCTTGTTCGGCTTCCTGTGCTTCTTCGCCACCTTGCGCAGGCCCGGCGGAACCTGGTTCCAGGTGGCGCCGGTGAAGACCGGGGCGGGGAACGGCTCGACGCCCAGCGGCACGAACTGGTCCTCGGCGTAGGTGTGCCAGATGTTGGCCGGCCAGGTGCCACCGAAACCGCCCGCGATGCCGCCGAGGCCGTCCAGCGTCTGCTTGGTCGTGTCGCTCTGGTTGTCGGTGAAAAACGCGACGGCCAGGGCCTGGCTGGGGATGGCGCCGAGGAAGAACGCCGACTGGGCCTTGTTGGTCGTCCCGGTCTTACCGACGATCTCCTGGCCGTTGCTCATCGCGGCGTTGGGGGCGGTGCCGTAGGACGGGTTGTCGACCTGGGACATCGCGTACTGCAGCTGGGAGGCCTCGTGCTCGTTGATCTCCGGGTTGGAGCTGAACACCGGGTAGCTGGTGACCTTGACCGGGATCGACGGAGCCGCGGACCGCGTGATGGAGGTGACCACGTGGGCGCTGTGGTAGATACCGCCGTTGTCGATCGTCGCCAGCATGGTGGCCTGCTCGGTGACGGTCAGCGAGGCCTGGCCGAGCGCGATGCCGTACTCGTTCGCCATCGATTTCAGGCCCGACGCTTCGATGTTCACGCCGAAGTCCTGCGCCATGCTCAGCACGTCCTGGCCGCCCGATCCGGCCACCCGGTGCCAGAGATCGGCGTAGGCGGTGTTGATCGATGCGCCCATCGCGACCTGCGGCGTGTACGGGCCGTTCTCCCCGCTCGAATCGTTGCCGACCGGCAGGGACCAGCCGGCTGAGTTGGCCGGAAGAGCGGCTGACGAGTACACCGTCGGGGAGCTGTCGGGCGCGATGTGCAGGTAGTTGTAGCCGTTGAGGGTGCTGGTCTGGACGTTCATGCCGTCCTTGACCGCCTGCGCCAGGATGTACGGCTTGAACGAGGAACCGACCTGCTCGCGGGTCAGCGCCATGTTCAGCTGGCAGTGAATCTTCTCGCAGTACTTCGCGGTGATGACCTTGCCGGTCCCGTTGTAGCGATAGCCGGCGTGGCCGGGCCCGGGGTACAGGGCCTCGATGGCGCCGGTGGCCGGGTCCTCGAGCACCGCGCCCGCGTGCATGGTCACCGGGTTGAACGGGACGGAACTCTGGTCGATCTGCGCCTCGTTGCCCGCTACCGACTTATACAGCGCGGACATCTTGGCGTCGTCGAGCGAGGTGCGGATGACGTAGCCGCCGTTGTAGATCTGCGACTTGGTGAGCTTGTAGACGCTGCCCAGCTCGTTCTGGACCATGTCCATGACGTAGGGATCCCAGACGTCCTTGCCGAGAGTCCGCGGCACGTGGTTGCCCGGGCGCGGGAACTTCATGGTGTCGGCTTGCTGCTGGGTCAGCTTGCCCATCTGCACCATGCCGTTGAGCACGTAGTGCCAGCGGTTCTCCAGCTGGGGGCGGTACTGCGCCAGCGGGTAGTTGCTCGGCTGCTGGATGATCGCGGCGATCACCGCGGCCTGCGCCACGGTCAGCTTGCCGACCGGCTTGCCGTAGTACGTCTGGGCCGCCGCCTGGACGCCGTAGGCGCCGTCACCGAAGTAGATGGTGTTCAGGTAGTTGGTGAGGATCCACTGCTTGGACTTCTCCTTGGCCACCTTCATGGCCACGAAGATTTCCTTGATCTTGCGGCTCATCGTCTGCTGGGTGCCGATGCCGCTGTAGTACTGCCGGACGAACTCCTGGGTGATGGTCGAGCCGCCCTGGAGCGAGCCGTCGCCGCCGCTGACGTCCTCGTAGGCGGCCCGGGCGATGCCGGTGGGCGAGATGCCGCCCTCGGTGTAGAAGTTCCTGTCCTCGGCGGCGAGCACCGCGTTGACGATCGCGGGGGCATTCTGCAGGTCGGCGTAGCTCACCATCTTCCGGTTGGTGTTGCCGAACCGGCCGATGAGGGTGCCGTCCTTGGAGTAGACCACCGACTGGGTGAAGCCGGTCGCCTCGAGCGCCCCGGTGGGAACCGGGGTCTGCTCGTAGGCCATGACCACCGCGGCCGCGCCGAGCACGACGATGCCGCCGACCATGGCGAGCAGGAGGCCGATGACTTTGCGCAGGGTCCAGTGCCGCCACCAGCTGCCCTTGACCTTGACCTTGGGCCGCTGCAGGCCACGACGCCCCGGTCCGCCGAATCCGCGCGGCCCACGGGGGCCGCGTGGTCCGCCGGGCCCGCCCGGCCCGCCTGGGCCGCCACCGCCTACCGCGCGGCGGCCACGGACCGGGGCCTCGGGCGTCCAGAGGCCGGTCGCCTCGGAGTCCCAGCCCATATCGCTGGTTTCCTGCGCTCCGAGCGGACCGGCCGTCGGGGGGGTGACCGACAGCGGGCCGGCCGGTGAGCCTGCTACCGCGGTGCCGACACCGCCGCCGTGCCTGCCACCGCCGCCATGCCTGCCACCGCTGACCCGGCCGGCCTCGTGCCTGTTACTGACATCAGCAGCGTCGACGTAGCCCGCTTCCGGGCGGCGGAAACCCTGCGTGTCCCAGCCCGGGGCGTCATAGCCCAGGTCGTAGCCGACATCTGCGGCGTTGCCCCGAAAGCCCCCGTCGGCCGGCGGGCGGCCATGCCCCGCCGGGCCCGCGTCGCGAAACCGAACGTCAAAGTCATCAGCTTTGCTGCTCACGCGTCCTCGCTGCTGGTGGCTTGGAGGCCGCCGGTTACCGGAGTGCGACCTCTACCCGAAGGGCGGGCTCCCGGAGTCCGGTGAACCCGCCGGACACAAACGTTACCTCCTGGAGACCATGTTCACTGGCTGCCCAGTGTTACTGGCTGGACCGCGCACGCCGCCTCCGGCGTACGGCAGGCTCACCAGTGCCGAGAACGTAAGAGGAAGCAAGGTGGTTCCACCCGCAACTCTGGCAGACCTCGACCACATAGACCCGGAATTCGCCGTATTCGGCCGCCATTTCCGCAAGTTCCCGACTTTGCTTGACCCGTCCCTCGTACTGGCCCAGTTCGTCCCCGTAGACGTACGTCACGTGGGTGAGCCTGGTCTTCCGGCAGATCGGGCAGGCGTCCTCGGTGGGCTCGCCGTGGAACTTGGCGGCCCGCAACAGGTAAGGATGAGCGTCGCAGACATCCGTGATGGTCGTGCGCCCGGCACGCACGGACGCGAGGGTGGCCCGGCGGGCCAGCCCGTAATCCACGACGGATCGCCTAGACGTCATATTCGCCAGCGTACGTCGGAACTGGCCGTGAGCCGAGCCCAGATCTACTCTTCTTCGCCGCCAAAGCGTTACCGGCCAGCGGTAAAGCGCCCGTACTTGCATGCAGGCACGCCACTGCGTAGTATCCACATGTATCGGTTCGATACATCGCAGCGATCTAACGGTTGGATCTAACGAACCGAAGTATCGCAGCGAGGCATCGATCCGATGCAAACAGGGATGCCACGGACTTCTGGGGGAAGCGTGGGACGCAACCGCTCCGGCGTACTTGAGCTAGCCGTGCTCGGGCTGCTGCACGGAACTCCGATGCACGGCTACGAGCTACGCAAACGCCTCTACACCGTGCTAGGCGCGTTCCGTGCTCTCTCCTACGGGTCGCTGTATCCCTGCCTGCACGAACTTCTCGCCGCCGGGCTGATCGCGGAGGAGCACGAGGGGGCCGGGGAGGCGCCAGCCCGGGCTAGCGCGGCGCCCGCCCGGACCGGCACCGCCCGGGCCGGCACGGCACGAGCCAAGGCAGGACGCCGGTCGCTGAAGGTGTACCGGCTGACCGCCGACGGCAAGGAACGGCTGCAGGAACTCCTGGCCGAGGGCGGTCCGGCGACGTGGGAGGACGACGGGTTCGGCGTCCACTTCGCGTTCTTCGGGCTGACCAGGGCCGACGTGCGGCTCCGGATCCTGGAGGGCCGCCGCAGCAGGCTCGAGGAACGCATGGAGGCCATCCGAGCGGCCTTCACGCGGACCAGGGAGCGGGTGGACCGGTACACCGAGGAATTGCACCGGCATGGCCTGGAATCAGTGGAGCGGGAAGTCCGGTGGCTGAACGAGCTGATCGCGTCGGAGCGGGAGGCCGGGCAGTCCGGAGCGGACGACAACATTTCGGAGAAGGAGTCATCCTGATGGGTAAGGTGCGCATCGCCATCGTGGGCGTGGGCAACTGCGCCAGTTCCCTCGTGCAGGGGCTGGAGTACTACAAGGACGCCGACGAGGGTGTCCGGGTTCCCGGCCTCATGCATGTCCGGTTCGGTCCGTACCACATCAGCGACCTCGAGGTGGTCGCCGCGTTCGACGTGGACGCCAAGAAGGTCGGCTCCGACCTGTCCGAGGCCATCAACGCGAGCGAGAACAACACCATCAAGATCGCCGAGGTACCGCCGACCGGCGTGACCGTGCAGCGCGGGCCGACCCTGGACGGCCTGGGCGAGTACTACCGGGAGATCATCACCGAGTCCGACGAGCCCGTCGCGGACGTGGTCCAGGTGCTGCGTGACTCCGGTGCTGACGTCCTGGTCTGCTATCTCCCGGTCGGCTCGGAGGATGCGGCCAAGTTCTACGCCCAGTGCGCCATCGACGCGGGCGTGGCGTTCGTGAACGCGCTGCCGGTCTTCATCGCGTCCAACCCGCAGTGGGCGGCCAAGTTCACCGAGGCCGGCGTGCCGATCGTCGGCGACGACATCAAGTCCCAGGTCGGCGCCACCATCACGCACCGCGTGCTGGCCAAGCTGTTCGAGGACCGCGGGGTCGAGCTGCTCCGCACCTACCAGCTGAACTTCGGCGGCAACATGGACTTCATGAACATGCTGGAGCGCAAGCGGCTCCAGTCGAAGAAGATCTCCAAGACCCAGGCCGTCACCTCCCAGATCCCGCACGAGATGGAGCGCGCCGCCGTGCACATCGGCCCGTCCGACCACGTGCCGTGGCTGGACGACCGGAAGATGGCCTACGTCCGGCTGGAGGGCCGCGCGTTCGGCGACGTGCCGCTCAACCTGGAGTACAAGCTCGAGGTGTGGGACTCGCCCAACTCCGCGGGCGTCATCATCGACGCGGTGCGCGCGGCGAAGATCGCCCTGGACCGGGGCATCGGCGGCCCGGTCATCTCGGCCAGCTCGTACTTCATGAAGTCGCCGCCGGAGCAGTACGGCGACGACATCTGCCGGGACCTGGTCGAGGAGTTCATCCGCGGCGAAGTCGCCCGGTAACGTCGCCCGGCCCGGCGCGGCCGTGCCCTGAAAGCGCGGCCGTGCCCTCGAAGCAGGGCGCCCCCCTAAGCTGGAGGGCGTGGCCAACGGGTCCAAGTCAGCCGTCTGGGCCGACTTGCGCGGGGTGCTGGCCGGGCGCGACTTCCGTCGGCTGTTCGCGACCCGGCTAGTCTCGCAGGCCGGTGATGGCATCGTCACCGCCGGCGTCGGCACCTACGTGTTCTTCAACGCGACCACATTTCCCAGCCCCGGCGCGGGGGCGGCGGCCTTCGCGGTCCTCTACCTGCCGTACTCGCTGATCGGGCCGTTCGCCGGGGTTCTCATCGACCGCTGGTCCCGGCGCCAGATCCTGGTCCGGTCGGCCCTGCTCCGGTCGGTGTTCGTGGCGCTGACGGCGGCGGCGATGGCGCTCGGCAACCGGGGTGCGCTGCTGTACGTGGCGGTGCTCCTCGTCCTGGGCGTGAACCGGTTCTTCCTGTCCTCGCTCTCGGTGGCGCTGCCGCACGTGGTGGCCGAGGACCAGCTGGTGGTGGCGAACGCGATATCGCCGACCATCGGGGGCATCTCGGCGACCATCGGCGGCGTGGTCGCGCTGGGCCTCAACGTCGCCACCGGCAACACCGAGCGCGGCGCCGCGGTCACCTTGCTGGCCGGCGGCGCCTGCTACGTGACCGCCAGCCTGATCGCGGCCACCATGGCCCGCGGCCGGCTCGGCCCGATCCGGCCGGACGAGTCGCCGGACGGCCAGCCGGACGCACCGCCGTCGCGCAGGCCGCTGCCCGGCGAGTTCGCCTCGGTCGCGGCCGGGCTGGCCGACGGCGCCCGGTACGTCATCCGGCGCCGCGGCCCCGCGGCGGCGCTGGGGGCCACCGGCGGCTTCAGCCTGTTGTTCGGCCCGCTGTTCCTGATGTCGGTGCTGCTCTACCGGAACTACTTCTACCGGTCCAGCGTCAGCGTCGCCGAAGGTCACTTCGGCCTGCTGGTGGGCCTGGCCGGGGTCGGCTACGCCTGCGCGGCGCTGCTGACCCCGCTCGCCACCAGGCGGATGGCCAAGCCCGCCTGGATCACGCTGCTGCTCATCGCGAGCTCGGTGGTGACCCTCGCCCTGGGCGAGACCTTCCTTCCGGCCGCCTACCTGGCCATCGGCTTCTGCCTGTACCTCACCCGGCAGGGCGTGGCCATCTGCGCGGTCACCGTCCTGCAGGAAGGGGTGGACGACGCCTACCGGGGCCGGGTGTTCGCCTTCTACGACATGATGTTCAACGCCGCCTACGTGGCCGGCGCCGCGCTGAGCGTGGCCATCATGCCGGCCAACGGCCATTCCCCGCTTCTCATCGCCCTGGTGGCGGCGGGCTTCGCCGTGGTCGCGGCCGCCTACTGGCTGGCCGCGGGCCGGGGTCAGTCTCCGTCCGGCTCCGCGGGCGGCGGCGGCACGATCCCCTCGGCGGCCGCCCAGCGCAGCAGCTCCTGAACGACCCGGTCCCGGCCCAGCTCGCCGTCGGTGATCCGCAGCTCGAGCAGGAAGGCGTAAGCCTTCCCCACCAGCGGGCCCGGAGGGATCCCCAGTACCTCCATGATGGCGTTGCCGTCGAGTTCCGGCCGCAACCGGTCCAGCTCCTCCTGCTCGCTGAGCTCCTTGATGCGCTGCTCGAGCCCGTCGTAGGCGGCCGCCAGCCGGGCCGCCTTTGCCCGGTTCCTGGTGGTGCAGTCGGCCCGGGTCAGCACGTGCAGCCGGGAGAGCAGCGGCCCGGCGTCGCGCACGTACCGGCGGACCGCCGAATCGGTCCACTCACCCTCCCCGTAGCCGTGGAATCGCAGGTGCAGTGCCACCAGCCGGGACACGTCCTTCACCACCTCGTTCGGGAAGCGAAGCGCGGTCAGCCTGCGCTTGGTCATTTTCTCGCCGACCACTTCGTGCAGGTGGAACGCGACCCGCCCGTCGGGCAGCAGGTCCCGGGTCCTCGGCTTGCCGATGTCGTGCAGCAGCGCGGCCAGCCGGACGACCAGGTCGCCCTCGAGCCCGTACCGCGGCTCGAGCTCGATGGCCTGCCGCAGCACGGTGAGGCTGTGCTGGTAGACGTCCTTGTGCCGGTGGTGCTCGTCGGCTTCCATCCGGAGCCTGGACACCTCGGGCAGCACCTGATCGGCGACGCCGGTCTGGACCAGCACGTCGACGCCGAGGGCCGGGTCGGGAGTCAGCATCAGCTTGGTCAGCTCGGCGGTGATCCGTTCGGGGGACACGATCTCGAGGCGCTCCGCCTGGTCGGTCATGGCCGTGCGGACCCCGGGCGCGACGGCGAAGCCGAGCTTGGCCGCGAACCTGGCCGCGCGCAGGATGCGCAGCGGGTCGTCGCTGAACGACCGCTCGGGCGGGCCGGGGGTGCGCAGCACTTTTTCCTTCAGGCCATCAAATCCACCGAACGGGTCGATGAACTCGTAACCGGGCAGCCGGGCTGCCATCGCGTTGACGGTGAAGTCGCGCCGGCTCAGGTCCTCCTCGAGCGACGTGCCGTACTGGACGTCGGGCCGGCGTGAGGTCCGGTCGTACTGCTCGCTGCGGTAGGTGGTGACCTCGAAGATCGCGTCGCCCTTGCGCAGCCCGACGGTGCCGAAGGCGATCCCGACCGTCCAGGTCTTGTCGGCCCAGCCGCGGGTGATCGTCAGGACCTGGTCGGGCGTCGCGTCGGTGGTGAGGTCGAAATCGCTCGGCCGCTCGCCCCGCAGCACATCCCGGACCGGGCCGCCGACCAGGGCGAGCTCGTGGCCATGGCGCGCGAACAGGCGGCCGATCCCGGCCACGGCGGGCACTCGCTCACGCAGCAGCGCCTGGACCGCCCGGCGCTGTTCATTGCTCATGGACACGGCCACCGAGGGTATCCCAGACAACTAGCATTCCTGGTGTGGACGGCTGGCGATCGGCGACGCTGCGGCGGCGGACTCTGTCCATGGCGGCCGCGGTCGCGGCCGCGGCCCTCGCGGCGGCGCCTGCCCTGGCGGCGATCGCAGGCGCTCCGGCGGCACAGGCCAGCCCGGCCGCGCACACCGCCGCACGAGTCGCGGCGAGCGGCCTGTCGATCCACATCAACGGGATGAACCCGCGGGTCGCCCGGGCCGGCTCCACGGTCAACGTGCGGGGCACGATCACCAACGGCACCCGCCAGACCCAGGCCGGGCTCCAGGTGCAGCTGGACACCTCGGCCACCCACTTCACCACCCGCGACGGCCTGAAGTCTTACCTGTCGAGCGGCCGGGCCCCCGGCTTGGCCACAGCGGGGGACTCGTTCGGCGTCTCGGCCAGCGTGGCTCCCGGGGCGACCATCTCCTGGAGCACCTCGTTCCAGGTCAGCGCCGAAGGCATCAGCACGTTCGGCGTCTACCCGGTGACGGCCGAACTGCAGGCCGCCGCCACGCTCGGCGTGCTCTCCTCCGACCGCACGCTGCTCCCGTACTGGCCCTCCTCGCAGGCGGCGGCGGGCCTGGAGAGCCGGCTGAAGATCTCCTGGCTCTGGCCGCTCGTCGACCAGCCGCACCACCAGGCGTGCACCACGCTGACCGACAACAGCCTGGCGGCGGGCCTGAGCCCCGACGGCCGCCTGTCCGCCCTGCTCGATACGGGAGCCAGCCATCAAGACGCCGGCCTGACCTGGATGATCGACCCGGCCCTGCTCAGCGACGTGGCCACCATGTCCTCCCACTATCAGGTGGGCGGCCAGG
This sequence comes from Nocardiopsis sp., assembly GCA_021154785.1. Lineage (GTDB taxonomy): Bacteria > Actinomycetota > Actinomycetes > Streptosporangiales > Streptosporangiaceae > Palsa-504. The sequence continues at coordinate 1,904 of JAJKHX010000110.1, read as the reverse complement.
CTAACTGCGTCGGGGCCACCCCCGAGGCCGCCAGCCCGGCCGCGGCGAGCTGGCTGACCGCGCTCAGGAAGGTCACGGCGGCTCAGCCGGCCGTGCTGACCCCGTACGCCAACGTGGACATGGCCGCCCTCGTCCACCAGGGCCTGACCAAGGACCTGGCCAGCGCCTACCGGCTCGGCCGCACGGTCGGGAACGACGTGCTGGGCGGGAAGTCCGGACCGGACATCGCCTGGCCGGCCGGGGGGACCGCGGACCTGTCGGTGCTGACCAACCTGGCTGCCGCCGAGCACATTCGCACGGTCGTGCTGACCAGCAGCCAGCTGCCGGCCCTGCCCGCCGGGAGCTTCTCACCCGACGACGCGGTGACCTCGCTGAAGGTCGCGGGCCTGACGGTGAACGTGCTGCTCTCCGACAGCACCCTGACCGGGGTCCTGCGGGCCGGCGACACCAGCACCGGCACCCTGTCCAGGAGCACCGAGTTCGACGTCCGGCAGCGGTTCCTGGCCGAGACGGCCATGATCGCCGCGGAGGCCCCCGAGTCCGCCCGCACGATCGTGGTGGCCCCGCCCTACGACTGGAGCCCGTCCGCGGGGCTCGCCGATGACCTGCTCAACGAGACCGCGAGCGCCCCGTGGCTGGCGCCGGCCCCGCTGGCCAGCCTGAGCTCGGCCCCGGACACCGAGCGCGGCGTGGCCCGGCGGCCGCTGCCGTCCAGCAAGAAGAGCCCGGGTGAGCTCAGCGCCGCCTACCTGGACCGGGTCCGTACCGTCGGCACCGAACTGGCCGGGTTCCAGTCGATGCTCTACAAGCCCAGCGAGGGCTACACGCAGTTCCTGAACGAGGCCATGATCGCCACCGAGTCGGCGGCCTGGCGCGGCCGCGGGGCGCCGCGGGGGGAGGCGCTCGCCGACAACCTGTCCAGTTATGTCGAGGGCGCGGAGAAGAAAATCAAGATCATCGCGTCGTCCCAGGTACCGATGGGCGGCTCGTCCGGGCTGGTGCCGTTCTCGGTGCAGAACGGCCTGCTGCACCAGACCATCCGGGTCAAGGTCATCGTCAGCGTGGTCAACACCCGCAGCCGGACGTCCCAGCTGACCGTCGGCCACTTCCAGGACACGCTGATCATCCCGCCCGGGCAGCCGGCCCTGGTCCGGCTGCCCGTCTCCGCCGCCCCGCAGGGATCCACGGTCATCCACGTCAGCCTGGCCACCGCGGACGGGACGCCGTTGCCGGCCGTCAAGGTGGGGACCATCACCGTGCTGTCGACCAGGTACGGGCGGGCCATCTTGTTCCTCATCGGGGCCGCGATCGGCGTCCTCGTCCTGACCTCGGTGTTCCGCGGGGTCCGGCGGCGGATGCGCGGGGACACCAATCTCGTCAACGAAGAGGCGGATCTACCAGGTAGCGTCGTCACTGGCACCAGCGACGCGCGATACCCGACGGAGGCACCGGATGACCTGGCCGATGCACGACGCTGGGCCGACGACGCCTGACCCCGAGGCGCGACCCGGCCTGGGGTACGGCGAACCAGGTCACGACGACCCGGGCTACGAAGACCCCGGTCAGCCACGGCGCGGCCGGCACGCGGCCCCGGATCCGCTGCCGCCGCTCGACGGCCCGATGCCGGGTGGCGGCCCGAGCCCGGCCGAGACGACGCTGCCGCTGGCGCTGAAGTGGCCGGCCCCGCCGACCTCGCCGCACCGCGGGCCCGGGGCGCCGGGCACGCCCGGCGCGCCCGGGTCCCCGCCCAGCTGGCGCCGGGTACCCAGGACGACCGGACTGCCCGACCCGGACCGGACGCGGCCCCTGCAGCCGACCTTCACCCCGACCCCGGTCCGGCCGGTGTCCCCCGTTCCCGCCGGGCCTCCTGGCCCGCCCCGGCCTCCCGGCCCGCCGGGTGGCGG
>JAJKHX010000109.1 GCA_021154785.1 Nocardiopsis sp. | reverse complement strand
TGCCAGGCCAGGACTACGATTGGAAGGTAAATAGCCTGGCCAATTCGATGGCGTAATTTAGGCAACTCCTTGCGGAATTTCCCGGAATGCTGCGGAGGACCTCATGACAGGTGCGGGACCGACCCCGCTGGCGACGTTCGCGGCCGAGGTCCGCGCGCACCGGAACCGCCTGGGCTGGTCCCAGGTCGCGCTCGGCGAGAAGATCGGATACTCGGGCTCGTTCGTCTCGGACGTGGAGCGCTGCGAACGGCAGCCTTCGCCTGACTTCGCCAGGGGATGCGACCGGGAGTTCGGGCTGCCCGAGACCATGGTCCGGCTGTATGCGCTCATCCAGCGCAACGCCTACCCGGCGTGGTTCTCGCCGGTGGTCCCGCTGGAGCGCAAGGCCGTGCGCATCCACGGCTGGCAGCCGTTCGTAATCCCGGGACTATTGCAGACCGAGGAGTACGCGCGCGAGCTGATCCGGGTGAGCCGACCGCAGGACAGCGCGGCCGCCGTCGAGGAACTCGTCACGGCCAGGATGGAGCGGCAGGCCATCTTGGCGCGTGACGATCCGCCGATGCTGTGGTATGTCCTGGACGAGGGCATTCTGCACCGCGTGGTCGGATCGGCCGAGGTCATGGACGCCCAGCTCGAACGGCTCATCACGGCCGCCTCGGCTGGCGGGACTGCCATCCAGGTACTCTCGTTTAGCGCAGGCGACCAGCCGGGAGCCGACGGCCCCCTCACGGTTTATGAGTTTCCCGACGCCCCGACGGCGTGTTATACGGAGTGCTACCGAGGTGGCCGCCTGGTGGAGGAGAATTCCGAGGTGGCCGACATGATCACGACGGTGAGCATGATCCGCGCGGCGGCGCTGTCACCGCGGGCCTCCCTGGAGCTGATGCGTCGGATACGGAGAACTACATGAGCGCTGACGGGACGTGGAGGAAGTCGTCGTACTCCGGCGGCCAGGGCGGCGACTGCGTCGAAGTGTCCGCGCGGCCGGCTGGCCAGATGGCGGTGCGCGATAGCAAGGACCAGGCCGGCCCGGTACTGCGGTTCCGGCGTGACGCGTGGGGCGTGTTCACAGCAGGAATCAAAGGCCGCGTCGACCCGCCGTCCGGGCGCAATGCAGCCAGGTGAAATTTGGACGTGGTCAGCGGCTACGCCGCTGGTCAATGTCCGGTTCGCTGGACCAGCCTGTTACTGTGACTCGCTTGCCGGTGCACGATACGATCCGGCGATCGGCTGGGGTGAGCACGAAGATCGCATCCTGGCCGAACTCGCCGCCTGCTGCGGGCCACCAGGCCAGCCCGCGCCGTTCGAGTTCGGCCGTAAGCCGCTTCTCGGCTAGGGCGTTCGCCGCGTCGGGGGCGACCCGTCCACCTGGGTTGTGGGCCGTCAGCACGTACATCGGGCGGCCTTGCGGATCCGGATACTCCCCGGTTGTAGACGCGGGCGGCGCGGGCCGCACCCAGAACACGCCGCCAGGCGCCTCGATCCGCATCACGGCGCTGACATAGGCGCTCCACGCGCCCGGCTCCGCAGCCATGGCTAAACGACGCCCCGGAACACGCGGTGCCACCACTTGCGGGTCAGGATCAGTTGCCAGCTGAACTGCCGCGAATGTTTCTCGTTCCAGCCGTGGATGCAGCGGCCGGAGTCGCCGAGCAGGCAGTCGCCGGGGCAGTTGCCCAGGCAATGACGGCAGTGCCGGTACTCAGGCATACATCCACGCTAACCCCGGAGCGTGATCAGGAAGCTGTCGGCCTCGGGGCCCGCCGGTCTGTGATGAAGGGCGAATTCGACGGCATGCGGTCTCCAGAGTCAGAGCCAGGACGGCACCATAGAGATCATGGCAGGAGTCGTCATTGTCGGGGCCGGACCGGGGATCGGCTTGTCCGTGGCTCGCAGGTTCGCGGCGGCCGGGATGCCGGCCGGGCTGATCGCGCGGACGGCGGCGAGCACCGGCGCCACGCGGGCGGCGCTGGCCGCGACGGGCGTCGCGGTGGCGGAAGCGACCGCTGATGCCGGGCAGGACGACCAGCTCACCGCGGCGCTCGACTCCATTACCGGGCAGCTCGGGCCGCCCGAGGCGCTGATCTACAACGCGGGGCTGATCCGGCACGACCGGCCGGGGGAGCTGAGCCGTGAGCAGTACGTCACCGCGTACGCGATCAACGTGCTCGGGGCCATGACCGCCGCCGCCCACCTGGCGCCAAAAATGGCAGCGGCGGGCGGCGGGTCCATCCTGATCACGGGCGGGATGCCGGTACCCGAGCCGGCCGTCACCAGCCTGTCGCTCGGCAAGGCGGGGGTCCGGGCGCTGACCACGCTGCTGGCCAGCGAGTACGGGCCCGCGGGCGTCCACGTGGCCACGGTGACGGTGGCCGACGCCGTGGCGCCGGGGGGCCCGTTCGACCCGGACCGCATCGCTGAAGAGTACTGGCGCCTGCATACCCAGGGGCCGGATGCCTGGGAACACGAGGTGCTGTTCACGGGGGCGGAGGCGCCACCCGTTCGGTAAATATCTTGGCTGCACGCCTGGTTCAGCCGGCGGGGCGCTGTCCGGCGCGGTCGGCATCGCGGGGCTCGCGACCCGCTGGCCGAGCCGGTTAGCGGCGGCGGGCGCCGAGCCAGGCGAGCGTTCCGGCGAGAGCGTCCTCGGTGAAGGCGCCGGGCAGGTCCGAACCCAGGCGGCGGGCGGCGAGCGCGCGGAACCGGACGCCGAGCGCGGCGCTGCCGAGTGCGGTCACGGCCGCCACCGCGGCCGCGGGCTCGGGTCGCTCGCCATCGCGAATGGCCATCCCGGCCGCGGCCGTGGCGGCCAGCGCGATGCGGGGGACCAGGCCCGGGGCCCCGAGCCGGCTCGGGGTGAACGGCAGCTTATCGGCGGTGAGCTCGCCGGCGGCGGCCAGGGGAGTCACGACCTGGCCCGGCCGCGAGCCAGCTCGCGACGCGATGACACCGAGGTCGTCTGGACGCGAGGTCAGCGCCAGCGCGGTGATCCCGGCGGTGCTGCGCGAGCCGCTGGCCGCGCCCAGCGCGGCGGCCCGCGCCAGGGTTCCGTTGTCGATGATGGTCATCGGCAACGGCTTACCCGTCGCATGACAGACCATGCGCCGGGCCGGAACACTGATGGCATGATGCGCGATCTGCTCTACCTGTCGGAGAACAAGATGCGGGCGCTGGTCCCGCAGCTACCGGGCCAGCTCCGCCGGCGGCTGGGCTTCGAGGCCGGGCTCAACGTGGGAGTCGCGTCGGCCCGGGCCAGCCTGCCGGGGGAGCCGCAGCCGTCGTCGATCGCCCTGCTCGACGCGGTCGTGGAGATGATCGAGCAGGAGAAAGGGTCTCGGTGGCGGACCGATCCCGACCTGCGTGCGGGGGACTGGGTCCAGTTCGAGGAGGAGTTCCTTTACGGCGACGCCGCCAGCGCTGGTGAGGCACTCTCCGGGCTGGTCTACTTCGCGGCCACGGACGGCGAGGCGCCGTTCGTCCTCTGCGGCTCGTCAGTGCATGTCCTGGACCGCTGGCAGTCCGGGGACGGCCCGTCCCGGCGGGTGGGGCACTTCTACATGGACGCCCTCCTCGACTACGCCCGCGCGCTCGCCGGGCTGCCCGACGAGGCGGCGGTGACCGAGTTCACCCCGCCGCGGACACGCGGCAGCCTGCGGTATGCCCTCGGTTTCCTGACTCATGTAGAGACCCAGCGGGACCCCGGCTGGGCGGCCGGGCCGGTGCGGCTCAGCGGTCACGCCCGGGTCCTCGCCGTGGAACCTGACCCGGAGGGTGAGCGGCCGGCCTGCGTGCTGGCCACGCCGCTGTACGTCCAGTACGCCGAGCGCGGCTAGCGCAGGTGCTGCGCCTGGAGCATGAGCAGGACCTGCTGGACGCCGATGATAGTGGCGGCGCCGTTGATTTCGCCGGTGGCGATCAGGCGGGGGATCTCGGCGAGGGGGATCCAGCTGACGGATTCGGTCTCGTTCGGGTCCGGGGTGCCGACCGGGTCGGCCCCGCGGGCCAGGTACAGCTCGAAGGCGCTGTCGGCGGTGCCCGCCATCGGCTGGAACGTCAGCAGGTGCTCGATGCTGCGAGGCCGGTACCCGGTCTCCTCCTCGACCTCCCGGGCGGCGGCGGCCGCGCCGTCCTCGCCGGGGTCGATGAACCCGCCGGGCAGCTCCCACAGCCACCGGTCGATGACGAACCGGTGCCGCCAGATCAGCAGCACCCGCTCCTGCGCCTCGTCCAGCACCACCGTCATCGCGCCCGGCGCGAACCGCATCACGTACTGATCGAAGATCGTCCCGTCGGGTAGCTCCGCCGACACCAGGCTGAGCCGGACCAGCGGGTTCTCGTCGATCGTCCGGTCGGCGTGGACCTTCCAGCGCGTGCGCTCCTCGTCGTGGGTCACGAGGGCGAGGCTACCGGTGCCCGGAATCACCTGGAGGTGGCGTTGCTTGGCTACGAACCGTCTCGCTGACGACTGTCCCTTTCGCCTCATTTGACCCGGGCGTCTCCGGGGCGGGGCTGCTCCAGCCGGCTCGATGGAGCATCGAGCCGGTCCCCGCCGGATCAATGGAACATCGATCCGGTTCCGTGCGGGCCCTGAAACCGCCCGGACGGGGCGCTGAAACGGGGGAAGCTCAGGCCAGCGCGTCGATCAGGGCCTTGGTGACGTCCTGGGTGGTCGCCGTCCCGCCGAGGTCACGAGTCAGCACGCCGGCCGCGGTGGTCGCCTCGATCGCTCGATTCAACCGAAAAGCCTCGGCGGGCAGGCCGAGGTGGCCGAGCATCAGGGCGGCGCTGCCGACCGCCCCGATGGGGTTGGCCACGCCCTGGCCGGCGATGTCCGGGGCCGAGCCGTGCACCGGCTCGAACATGGACGGGTAGCGCCGCTCGGGGTTGAGGTTGGCGCTGGCGGCCAGGCCGAGGCTGCCGGCCAGGGCGCTGCCGAGGTCGGACAGGATGTCGGCGTTGAGGTTGGAGGCGACGACCACCGACAGGTCCTCCGGGCGCAGCACGAACTTCGCCGCCATCGCGTCGACCAGCACGCTCTCGGTCTCCACGTCGGGGTAGTCCAGGGCGACGCGCCTGAACACGTCGTCCCACAGGACCATGCCGTACTGCTGGGCGTTGCTCTTGGTCACGCTGGAGACCTTGCGCCGGGTCCGGGTGCGGGCCAGGTCGAAGGCGAAGCGCATGATCCGCTCGCAGCCGGTCTCGGTGAACAGGGCCGACTGGACGGCGACCTGCCCGCCCGGCAGGCGACCGGCGAAGTTGCGGCCGCCCGCGCCGACGTACTCGCCTTCGCTGTTCTCCCGGATGACCACCCAGTCCAGCTCGGTCTCGTCCGCTTTGCGCAGCGGGCTCCGCACCCCCGGCAGGAAGTGCACCGGGCGGACGTTGGCCCACTGGTCGAAGTTCTGGCAGATGGCCAGGCGCAGGCCCCACAGGCTGACGTGGTCGGGCACACCGGGCCAGCCGACCGCACCGAAGTAGATGGCGTCGAAGTCCTTCAGGACCGTCAGGCCGTCCTCGGCCATCATCCGCCCGGTACGCGCGTAGTACCCGCACCCCCAGTCGAACTCTTCCCAGTCGAACGCAAACGCGCCGCCGCTGCCCGCCGCCAGCGCGTCGAGGACCTCCCGCCCGGCCGCCACGACTTCCAGGCCGACGCCATCCGCGGGGATCGCCGCGATCCGGAACCTGCGTGCTGCGTCCATGGGGAACCTATGCCCAGTCCGGGACCCAGGTACCGGTCTCGGGGGCGCGGGGGCGGGCCGCGTCGAGGTG
>JAJKHX010000108.1 GCA_021154785.1 Nocardiopsis sp. | reverse complement strand
GTATGCATACAGTCCGGAGGAGAGGCTTACCATCGGCCGGGACGGCCCAGCGCCGGGGACACAGAGGGGAACGCGACATGCAGGAAGACCTGCCGGCGGGCGTCGAGCGGGACATCGTCACGATGGAGGCGCCCGGAGTGCCCCGGGCCGGCGCGGGCGGCTACCCGCTGCAGGGCTTCTACACCCGGCCCGCCGGAACGATGCCGAAGGTCGCGCTCATCGCCGCCCACTACAACGTGGACTTCGCCGAGCACTACCTATCCGCGCTCATGGCGCAGCGCGGTTACGGCTTCCTCGGCTGGAACACCCGGTTCCGCGGCGCCGACCACTTCTTCGCCCTCGACCGCGCGCTCGTCGACATCGGCCAGGGAGTGTCCTGGCTGCGCACTCACGGCGCCGAGACGGTCGTCCTGCTCGGTAACTCCGGCGGGGGATCGCTCATGGCGGCTTACCACGCGCAGTGTCAGGGTGACGTGATCACGAGCTCGTTTGGTATCCCGCTGTTGCGTGAGGTGCACCAGCTCCCGCCGGGCGATCTGTACGTCAGCCTGGCCGCCCACCCGGGCCGGCCCGAGGTGCTGACCGGCTGGCTCGACCCGTCGGTCACCGACGAGACCGACCCCACCTCGGCCGACCCCGAGCTCGACATGTACGCGGAGGGCCGCGAGGCGCCGTTCGACCCGGAGTTCGTCCGGCGCTACCGCGCCGGGCAGCGGGCCCGCAACCAGCGGGTCACCGACTGGGCCAAGGCCGAGCTGGCCCGGCTGAACGCGGCCGGCGTGCCCGACCGGCTGTTCCTGCTGCCCCGTACCTGGGCCGACCTGCGCTTCGTGGACGCCACGCTGGACCCGTCCGAGCGGCCGGTCCCGTACTGCTACCGGGGCGATCCCAAGACGGCCAATCGCGGCGTGACCGGCGTCGGCGCCATCAATACCCTGCGCAGCTGGCTCTCGATGTGGAGCCTGGAGACCTCGCAGGCCCGCAGCGAGCTGCACCTGGCCGCGCTGACCATGCCCGCCCTGGTCATCCAGGCCACCGCCGACTCCGGCGTCTTCCCCAGCGACGCGGACACCATCTACGCGCAGATCGCGGCGCCGGACAAGACCCGGCTCGACATCAAGGGCGAGCACTACTTCCGCGACCGGCCCGACGGGCGGGACGAGGTAGCATCCGCGATCGCGGACTGGATCGCGCCCCGGCGCGGCCGGTAAGTCAGCGCCGGTGGTGTCGGCTGCATACTGGTATCAGGAACAGGCCATAGAAGAGGCCTGATACCGGACCGCACTGGCGGGGGGGCGCGATGCGGACGGCGGTGCCGGTCAGCTTCACGCTGGACCTATCCGGGCGGACCGGGCCGCGGCCGGATCAGGTGGCGCGGGCGCTGGTTGCGGCGATCGCGTCCGGGCAGGTCCACGACGGTGACCGGCTGCCGTCCACCCGGACCCTGGCGGCCACGTTCGGGCTGGCCCGAACGGCGGTGGTGGGCGCGTACGAGGAGCTCACCGCGGCCGGGTTCCTGGTCGCCCGGCCGGGCGGGGCGACCTACGTCGAGCACGGCGCGGCCGCGGCCGCGCGGGCCGGGGCGTTCGGGGCCGGCAACGGCGGGGCGTCCGAGACCGGGGCGTTGCCGAGTACCGGGGCGTCTGGGCTGGCTCGGGCGAGGACGTTCGGGGTGGCGGAGGCGCCACCCGTCTGGTCGCATCCGGCTGGGGACGGGCGGATCGTTTACGATCTGCGGCCCGGGCTGGCCGATCCCGGGCTGATCGCCGAACGGGACTGGGCGCGAGCTATGCGGCTGGCCGCGTCGCCCGCCCGGCCGGCCCCGGACCTGCGGGAGGAGCTCGGCGGCCACCTGCGCCGCTTCCGCGGGCTGGTGGTCGACCCGGCGGACATCTTCTTGTTCCCGAGTGTCAGCTCCGCGCTCCGGGCGGTCGCCGTCACCTGCGGGCTGGCCGGGCAGCCGGTCGCGTTCGAGGACCCCGGTTACGCCAAGGCCCGGCTCGCGCTGGGCGAGGCCGGCGCGGTGATCCGGCCGGTTCCGGTCGACGACGACGGCATCCGGGCCCAGAACTTGCGGGACAGCGACCAGGCCTGCTACGTCACGCCTGCCCATCAGTTCCCGCTGGGGGGCAGGATGCCGGTGCGCCGCCGGGCCGCGCTGCTGGAGTGGGCGGCCGCGGGCGATGCCCTGGTGCTGGAGGACGACTACGACGGCGAGTTCCGGTACGACGTCCCGCCGCTGACCCCGCTGCGGGCCATGCCCGCGGCCGCCAGGCACGTGGTCTACCTCGGGACCAGCTCGAAGATCTTGTCCCGGGGGCTGCGCGTGTCCTGGGCGGTGCTGCCCGCGCGGTTCCGCGCCCCGATGATGGCCTGCCTGGACGCCTCCGGCGAGGAGGTCAGCGAGGTGTCGGCCGCCTTCCTGGCCAGCTTCATCGCCTCCGGCGCGCTGACCCGCCACCACTCCCGGGCCATGCGGACCTACCGGGCGCGGCAGGGACGGTTCGTCGCCGCCTGCCGCGAGCACATCCCGGCCGCCCGGGTCCTCGGGATCGAAGCCGGGCTGCACCTCACCCTGGTCTTCGGCGACGCGCTGGACGACGTGGCCGCGGTGAGCCGGCTGGCCCGGGCCGGGCTGGCCTGCCTGCCGCTGTCCGCGTTCTGCGCCCGGTCGGCGGGATCCCGGAGGTCCGGCCTGATCTGCGGGTACTCGCGGCTACCGGAGACGGCGGCCGGTCCGGCGGCCGCGCTGATCGGACGGGTCACCGCCGAGCTGATGGCACCCTAGGCGTCATCGCGGACGGAGGTGACGTCGGATAGCCCGGAGATGGCCAGGACCGGGACGAGGAGCGGGCTGGCGATCAGCCGCAGGCCCGGCGCGTGTGCGAACAGGACGTGCACGCCGGCGCTGTCCAGGTACTCCACCCGGGTCAGGTCCACCACGACCGGGCCGCCCGCCGCGGCCTGGCTGAGCGCGTCCTGGAACTTGTCCGCGTTGCTCATGTCGATCTCGCCCACCGCGGTCACCACCGCGGTCCCGTCCGGACCAGGACGGGTGGAGAGCTCAAGCGAGGTGGCCATGGTTGATCCTCAGGTACAAATCGACGGTCGTGCCGGCTGGCCCCGGCTCGATGGTGACCTGCTGCATGAGAGCCCGCATCAGCGCGATGCCGTGCCCGCGCAGGCTGCGGTCGCCAGGTGGGGTGGCCTGCCAGCGGCCGCTGTCGGTGATGGTCAGCCGGAGCTGGTTCGCGGTCGAGATCGCGCGCAGCCGGACCAGCTCGCCGGGCCGGGAGCGGTGTCCGTGCTCGATCGCGTTGGCGATGGCCTCGCCCGCCGCGACCAGGACGTCCTGGGCGATCCGGGCGCCGATGCCGCAGCTGCGCAGCCAGCCGCGCAGCTGCGCCCGGACCGAGGCGAGCTGCTCCGACTCGGCGTAGAACGAGACGTCGAGCGGGGTCGGGTGGTGGTACAGGACCAGGGCCACGTCGTCTTCGTAGCCGCCGGCCGGGGCGAGTCCGGTCATGAGCTGCTCGGCGAGGTCCTCCAGCGAGGCCGGGCCGGCCTCACCCACCGCCGTACCCGCCGCGACGATGCCCGCGGTGACCGGCCGGCCGCGCCGCTCGACCAATCCGTCGGTGTAGACCAGCAGCGTGGACCGGGGCGGCAGGACGTAGCTGGCCTCGGTCCGCTCGATGCGGGCGCGGACGGCCAGCGGCAGCGAGCGGGCTTCTTCGAGCGGGTCCGCGCGGCCATCGGGATGGATGACGATGCCCGGCGGGTGGCCGGCGCTCGAGTAGCGGAGCTCACCGGTGCCCGGGTCGAGGATGCCGCAGAACACGGTCGCGCACTCGCCGCCCGGCACAGACGACGCGAACCGGTCCATGGCGGTCAGGGCGGCGCCCGCGCTGGCGTCCTGGAGCAGCAGCGCGCGGCAGGCGCTGCGCAGCTGGCCCATCACGGTGGCCGCGCCGAGGTCGTGCCCGACGCAGTCGCCGACCATGATGCCGATCCGCCCGTCCGGCAGCTCGATGATGTCGTACCAGTCGCCGCCGACCTCGAGCGGCCGGGTGGCGGGCTCGTAGCGAGCGGCGAACCCGGCGGGCAGCCGGGACGGGCCCAGGATGGCGCGCTGCAGGGCCAGCGCCGTCTCGCGCTGCTGGTCGGTCTGGTAGGCGCGGTGCAGGGCCTGGCCGAGATAGCCGCCGACCAGGCTGAACAGGGTGCGGTCCTCGGCGCTGAACATCCGGCCGGGGCCGAGGTCGACCCAGATGCCGAGCGTGCCCGCCGGATGCTCGAGCCTGATGCCGGCCCCGCCGGGCCCGTCGGCCGCCGGGGTCAGCACGGGCTGGTCCCGCAGCGCGGCCAGCGCGTCGCGGAGCCCCGCGGGCAGCGCGTCCCAGCTGTCCGCGGGACCGGTCGACGTCACCATCGCCTCGTCGGCGCCGGTCCAGGTGGCGGCGGTGACCTCGGAGGCCCGCCACAGCCGGGCCAGTTCGCCCAGCGCCTCCTGCAGTACCTGGGCGGCGCTCGCGGCCCGGGACACCATGAGGCCCATCGCGCCCAGGGCCGCCTCCCGCTGCACCGCGTAATGCTCGGTGGTGACGTCGCGGAAGGTGCCCACCACCATGCGCCGGCCCTTCTCGGGGTCGGTGATCTCGTTGAAGCTGCCGGTTACCCACACCCGGCGCCCGTCGCGGTGGCGGAGCGGCACGGTGAAGCTGCCCGTGCTGTCCGTCATCAGCCGCGCCAGCGCCTCGGTGGCCAGCCGGTGCCCCTCAGGGTCGGCCTGCTCGTCGGGCCACCATGGCCCCTTGGGCGGGTACGGCAGGCCCTCGGGGCCGTAGCCGAGCAGGTCGGCGAAGCCGGCGTTGACCTCGACGATGTCGCCGTCCTCGTCGACCAGGTAGAAGCCCTCGTGCAGCGAGTCGAGCAGGGCGGCGCGCCAGCGCGCGTGGTGGGTGCGCAGCCGGGCCAGGTCCAGGTTGGCCCGGACGCGGGCCAGCAGTTCGGCCGCGGCGAACGGCTTGACCAGGTAGTCGTCCGCGCCCGCCTCCAGGCCCTCGATCGAGGCCTCCTGGCCGGCCCGCGCGGACAGCAGCAGCACCGGTATGCCCGCCGTGCGCAGGTCCGCGCGCAGCGCCGCGACCAGCTGCAGGCCACTGAGGCGGGGCATCATCACGTCGCTGATGAGGATGTCGGGCGGGCTGAGGCGGGCCGCCTCAAGCGCGGCCTGACCGTCGGTAACCGCGGTGACCTGGTAGGACGGCTCCAGCAGCCGCTGCAGGTACTCGCGCATGTCCGCGTTGTCGTCCGCGAGCAGCACCCGGGTCACGGCGTCCGGCCCGGGCTGGCCGTCGGCGGATACGCGCCCGGCCGTCAGCCCGGGCGCCTCGTCCCCCGTGTCGGGCGGCAGCGTGCCGGGCGGCAGCGTGCCGGGCGGCAGCCAGCGCATCGCCTCGAGCAGGAAGGGGCGGGCCGCCGCGGCCGCGGCGTGCGAGTCGCCCGGGGCGGCCACGTTTTCGTCCGCCAGGTGCTCGCGGCCGAACGGGAGCTCGATGGTGAACGTCGTGCCCGCGCGCTCGGTGCTGGCCGCCTCGATCGTGCCGCCGTGCAGCCCGACCAGCTCCCGGACCAGGGCCAGCCCGATGCCGCTGCCCTCGTTGGACCGGGACGGGACGTTCTCGATCCGGTGGAAGCGGTCGAACAGGCGGGGAAGCTCCGCGGCCGGGATCCCGGTGCCGGTGTCCGTCACCCGCAGCACCGCGTGCCCGTCTTCCTGGCTGAGCCGCACTCTCACCGTGCCGGAGAAGGTGAACTTCAGCGCGTTGCTCAGCAGGTTGAAGACGACCTTCTCCCACATTTCGCGGTCCACGTAGACGGGGGCGCTCAGCGGCGGGCAGTCCACCTCGTAGCCGATGCCGGCCCGGTCGAAGGCCGACTGGAAGACGCTGGCCAGGTCGGTGGTGAAGGCGCCGAGGTCGAGCGGCTCGAAACTGGCCTGCATCCGGCCGGCCTCGAGCCGGGAGAAGTCGAGCAGGGTGTTCACCAGCTTGCCGAGCCGGACGCCGTTGCGGTAGATCACGTCGAGCTCCCCGGCCGCGACGGCGTCCGCCGGGTCGATCCGGGCCCGCAGTTCCTCCAGCGGTCCCATGATCAGGGTCAGCGGGGTGCGGAACTCGTGGCTGACGTTGGCGAAGAAGGTCGTCTTGGCCCGGTCGAGCTCGGCCAGCTCCTCGGCCCGGCGCAGCTGTGCCTGATACGCCACCGCGCGGTTGACGATCGCCGCGGTCTGCTGGGCGACGAGGCCGAGGAACGAGGCGTAGGCCTCGTCGAGGGCCCGGCCCGCGCTGGCGGCCAGCACGATCGCGCCCGTCGCGGCGCCGTCGGCACCGCCGGTCAGCGGCAGCACCATCGCCTCGGCCGGGGGTGTCTTCCAGCCGCCGGACGGCAGCTCCCCGAACCGGGCGATCACGTCGGTCAAGATGACCGGCTGACCGTGGCGCAGTACGTCCGCTACCGGCCAGCCGCCGGGGCCGCCGGGCACCGGGGACAGGCCGGCGTCCGGCGCGCTGCTGCGGGCCAGCACCGGGTTGCTGTCCGGCCCGCGCAGGTAGACGGCCGCGAACGGCACCACGTCCGCCGCCCCCTCTAGCGACCGAACGACCAGCTCACACGCCTCGGTCACGCTCCGCGCCTGCGCGGCCAGGGCGCCAAGGTCCTGCAGCACGGCGAGGCGGCGCCGTCCGACCACCTGCTCGGTGGTCTCCTTGACCGCCGTGAACACCCCGCGTACGGTGCCGTCGTCGTCCTGCAGCGGGCTGTAGGAGTAGGTCCAGTAGGTCTCTTCCCAGTAGCCGTGCCGGTCCATCGGCAGCAGCAGGTCCTCGGACCAGGTGGCCTGCCCGGTGCTCATGACGGAGTCGAGCATCGGGCCGATGATGTCCCAGATCTCGCTCCAGACCTGATCACCGGGCTGCATGAGGGCCGGGTGCTTGTTGCCGAGCAGCGGCAGGTAAGCATCGTTGTAGAGGAAACGCAGATCCTCGCCCCACCAGACGATCATGGGGAAGCGGGAGGTGAGGCAGATCCGGCAGGCGGTGCGCAGGCTGGCCGGCCAGCCCCCGGGCTCGCCGAGGGGCGAGCCCGCCCAGGAATACTCCCGCATCCGGTGGGCCATCTCGCCGTCGCCGGGGAAGGCGAGCTCGGCCTGGCCGCTACTCATGGCGTCAGCCCCATTTCGGTGCTCCGGGGCTGTCGAGCCACGTGGGAGCGTCAGGAATGCAGGATAACGCACGTGGGGTACGGGCAAAGGCCAGCAATAGGAGCAAGGGGAGCAGAGAGGCGGCCGGCATGACCGATGGAATTCCCGCGGACGACCTGAGTTACGTCGAGTCGTTCGGTCCCGGGCATGGCTATCTTCCGGCCCGGGCGTCGCAGGCCGGCGGGAGCGTCCGGGTCAGCCTGGACGGGACCTGGAAGTTCCGGTACGGCCGGGGGCTGGCGGACCTGACTCCGGGCTTCGAGGCACCGGACTTCGACGACGCCGGCTTCGATGAGCTCGCGGTGCCGTCGCTGTGGCAGCTGGCCGGCCTGCCCGGGTCGCCGGGCGACGGGTCGCCGCGGTACGGGGCGCCCGCCTACACCAACGTGGTCTACCCGTTCCCGGTCGACCCGCCGCGGGTACCCGACGACAACCCGGCCGGGGAGTACCGGCGGCACTTCACGCTGCCGGCGGAGTGGGACTTCGGCGGGTCGGCCGTGATCCGCTTCGACGGGGTGGACTCGTGCTTCGCCGTGTTCGTCAACGGGGCCGCCGTCGGTCACAGCAAGGGCAGCCGGCTCATCCGCGAGTTCGACGTCACCGGTCTCGTCCGCCCCGGTGACAACGTGATCGCGGTGCGGGTGCACCAGTGGTCGGCCGGGTCCTACCTCGAGGACCAGGACATGTGGTGGCTGTCCGGCATCTTCCGGGACGTGACGCTCATCAACGAACCGCCCGGCGCGATCCGGGACTTCTTCGTCCACGCCGACTACGACGCGGCCAGCGATACCGCGACCCTGCGGGTGGACACCGGCGGGCCGGCCACCGTGTCGGTACCGGAGCTGGACCTGGCCGCCGTCGCGGCCAACGCCGAGCACCGCGTGCCGGGCGCTGAGCCCTGGTCAGACGAGCAGCCCCGGCTCTACGACGCGGTCCTGGCCAGCCCGGGCGGGGAGATCGCCTTCCGGGTCGGGTTCCGCCGTATCGAGGCGCGGGACGGCCAGATCCGGCTCAACGGCCGCCCGGTGCGGTTCCGCGGCGTGAACCGGCACGAATGGCACCCCGAGACGGGCCGCCGCCTGGACGAGGCCACCATGCGGGCGGACGTCGTCCTCATGAAGCAGCACAACGTCAACGCGGTGCGGACCAGTCACTATCCGCCGGATCCGCGGTTCCTCGACCTGTGCGACGAGTTCGGGCTGCTGGTGATCGACGAGTGCGACCTCGAGACCCACGGCTTCGGGCTGAACGGCTGGCGCGGCAATCCCAGCGGGGATCCCCGCTGGCTGCCCGCTTACCTGGACCGGATCCAGCGCACCGTCGAGCGGGACAAGAACCATCCCTGCGTGATCATGTGGTCGCTCGGCAACGAGGCCGGGACCGGCCCCAACCTGGAGCGGATGGCCGAGTGGGCCCGCGGCCGCGACCCGGACCGGCTGATCCACTACGAGGGCGAACCCGACGCCTTCTATACCGACGTCTACAGCCAGATGTACACCGGATACGGCGACCTGGACGCGATCGGCCGGCGGCAGGAACCCGTCACCGCGGACGGCGGACACGACGAGCACCGCCGCGCCCTGCCGATGATGCTGTGTGAGTACGGCCACGCCATGGGCAACGGCCCCGGCGGGCTGGCCGACTACGCCGAGATCTTCGACCGGCACCCGCGGCTGCACGGCGGGTTCATCTGGGAGTGGATCGACCACGGGATCGCCCAGCTCACCGCGGCGGGCGAACGGTACTATGCCTATGGCGGCGACTTCGGCGAGCCGGTCCACGACGGCAACTTCGTCATCGACGGCCTGGTCTTCCCCGACCGCACCCCGTCCCCCGGGCTGCTCGAGGCCAAGGCGGTGTTCACGCCGGCCCGGATCACGATCGATCCCGGTGCCCGGACCATCGCGGTGCGGAACCGGCACCACACCGCCAGCACCGCGGCGTACCGCTTCGGCTGGCGGGTCGAGGACAGCGGAGACCTGGTGGCGGCCGCGGACCTGGCGGTGCCCGCGGTTCCGGCCGGAGGTACCGGCCAGGTCGGTTTCCCGGCGGCGCTGCTCGCGGCGGCGGCCGCCGAACCCGGAGACGAGCGCTGGCTGACCGTTACCGTCTCACTGGCCGCCGGCACTGCGTGGGCGCCGGCCGGGCACGAGATCGCCTTCGCCCAGGCTCAGCTGAGCCCGCCGGATCTGGCCGAGACGCTCCGGCCGCCGCCCGGACTGGACATCGGCGCCCCGGCGGCCAGAACCGGCCCGGTCACGCTGGGCTGCGCGGTCCTCGATGCCGGCACCGGCGAACTGCTCCGGCTCGGCTCGTACCGGGTTCACGAGGCGGCGCTGGACTTCTGGCGCGCCCCGACCGACAACGACCTGCCGTCGGTGGCCCGCGCGTGGCGCCAGGCGGGCCTGGACCGGCTGGTGCGCAAGACCCTCGAGGTCCGGTGCGGCGAAGACGGGCTGCGCACCCGGTCGCGGATCGCGCCCGCCGGGGCCGACTTCGGTTTCCTGGCCGCCCTCACCTGGACCGCCGACGGCATGCTGTTCATCCACGTCACGCCGGACGGAACGTGGCCCTGCCCGGTGCCGAAGATCGGGCTGCGGCTGGTGCTCGACGCGGCCGTCGAGGAGGTGACCTGGTTCGGACGCGGACCGGGCGAGGCTTACCGGGACACCCACCAGGCCACCCGGGTCGGGCGGTTCAGCGCGCCGGTCAGCTCGCTTGCCACCCCGTACGTCAGGCCCCAGGAGAACGGCAACCGGATGCACGCGCGCCGCCTGTCGCTGTCCGGGCCTTCCGGCCAGAGCCTCGCCGCGGCCGGCTATCCACATGTCGACTTCACCGTCCGGCCCTGGTCACCGGAACTGCTCACGGCGGCCAGGCACACCCCGGACCTGGTTCCCGACGGCCGCACCTACGTGCACCTCGACATCGTGCACCAGGGCATCGGCAGCGCATCCTGCGGTCCGCCGCTGCTGCCCGGCCACCGCCTCGCCGCGCATGCGGTCGACCTGACCTTGGGGTTCGCCGCGTCATAAACGGTGCGCGCAGGCCGACGGCCCCGGTCCCCCAGGTGGAGGGCCCGGGGCCGTCGGGGGCCAGGCTGATGCGGGTTTAGGCATCCCCGCGACGCATCCGGACGGCGGACACGGCGAGCAGGACGGCGGCGTAGGCAGCGAAGACGCCGAACCCGGTCCACGGGGACAGCGACGTCGCCGGGTCCGGGTGGACCGCGGTGATCGCCTGGCCCGCCGTGCTGGGCAGGAACTTGCCGACCTGGTCGGACAGGCTGCCCGGGAGGAAGCCGGCCATGATCGGGAGGGCGAACAGCACGCCGAACAGGGCCGAGATCCCGGCCGCGGCGCTGCGCAGCAGGGTGCCGAGGGCCAGGCCGAGCAGCCCGGCCACCGCCAGGTAGAGGGCGGAGCCGATCACTGCCTGGGTCACGCCGGGCGCGCCGAGCGTGGTGGACAGGTGCTGCTTGCCCAGGATCGACTGCCCGGCGGTGAAGGTGATGAACGAAGCGGGCAGGCCGATGACACCGATGGCGGCGGTCAGCACGATCGCCTTGCCCCACAGGGCGGGCAGCCGCTTCGGCACGGCCGCCAGCGTCGTCCGGATCATGCCGGTGGCGTACTCACTGGTGATCAGCAGCACGCCGAGCACCCCGACCGCGATCTGCGCGAGCTGGATCCCGGACTGGCTGACCGAGACCGGGTCGAACGAGGCGGTGGCGGCGGCGCCCTGCGGCGGCCGCGCCTCCCGCAGCAGGCTGTACAGGACGCCGAACCCGACCACGAGGATGACCGCGGACAGCAGGCACCACAGCGCGGCG
>JAJKHX010000107.1 GCA_021154785.1 Nocardiopsis sp. | reverse complement strand
GTCACAGATCTCGCGGACCCGCTGAAAGTAGCCCGGCGGCGGCGGAAAGCAGCCGCCGGAGTTCTGCACCGGCTCGAGGTAGATCGCGGCGACCGAGCTCGGGCCCTCGCGCAGGATGGCCCGCTCGATCTCCTCCGCGGCCCACTCCCCGAACTGCTCCTCGTCCCCGGCCAGGAAATCCGGCGCGCGGTAGAAGTTGGTGTTGGGCACCCGGACGCCGCCCGCCGGCAGCGGCTCGAACGGGTGCTTGATGTCGGCCAGGCCGGTAATGGCCAGCGCGCCCATCGACGTGCCGTGGTAGGCGAGCTCCCGGCTGAGCACCTTGTACCGGCCGGGCTCGCCGGTCAGCTTGAAGTACTGCTTGGCCAGCTTCCACGCCGACTCGACGGCTTCCGAGCCGCTGGTGGTGAAGAACACCCGGTTCAGGTCGCCGGGGGCCATGTCGGCCAGCCGGGCGGCGAGCTCGACGGCCTTGGGGTGCGCGTAGGACCACAGCGGGAAGTAGGCGAGCTCGGCCGCCTGCCGCGCCCCGGCCTCGGCGATCTCGGCCCGGCCGTGGCCGACCTGGCTGACGAACAGGCCGGAGAGCCCGTCCAGGTACTGCTTGCCGTGCTGGTCGTAGACGTAGGCCCCGGAGCCGCGCACGATCACGGGAACCTCGTGGTCCGCGTAGGAGGACATCCGGGTGAAGTGCAGCCACAGATTGCGCTTGGCGGCTTCCTGGATGTCCCCGATGGCGTCGAAGGATGTCATCTTGTTCCCCATGAGTAGGTTTGCTTGCGGAGCTTGAGGTAGACGAAGGTCTCTGTGCTGGTCACGGACGGCACGCCGCGGACCCGGCCCAGGATCTCGAGAAGGTGATCGTCGTCCTCGCAGACGACCTCCGCCAGCACGTCGAACGAGCCGGCGGTGATGACGACGTAGTCGATCTCCTCCATGTCGGAGAGCTGGCTGGCTACCTTCTCCAGGTCGCCGTCGGTCTTGATCGCGATCATGGCCTGCCGCCGGAAGCCCAGCGTCAGCGGATCGGTCACGGCGACGATCTGCATGACCCCGGTGTCCTGGAGGCGCTGCACGCGCTGCCGGACCGCCGCCTCGGACAGCCCGACGGCCTTGCCGATCGCGGCGTAGGAACGCCGGCCGTCCTGCTGCAGCTGCTCGATGATCTGCTTGGAGACATCGTCGGGCACGACACCGCCGGAATTCTGGTACGGGGACGTCCTCGCGCTACGCGCCATACCGTCGCCTCCTTCCCTGAACTCGGGTTATGTCGCCTTCCAGTCAACTGATTTCGTAGGTATTGGCAAGAATAGCAACTGAATCGCTTGTGAAGATAGTCCTCCTCTGCGAAGCTCGTCGCAGAGGATCATGGGTTGGAGGGCTGGAGATGGCAGACCGCGGGCTGCAGAATTTCGTGAATGGCACGTACGCCGCCGCCGCCGACGGGCGCACCAGCGACGTCATCGACCCCAGTACCGGCGAGATCTACGCTCAGGCCCCGGTATCGGGCCGCGAGGACGTGGACGCGGCCATGCGGGCGGCGGCGGACGCGTTCCCGGGATGGCGTGACGCGACCCCGTCCGAGCGCAGCCTGGCCATGTTCCGGATCGCCGACGCGATCGAGAAGCGCGCCGGCGACATCATCGAGGCGGAGACGCGCAATACCGGCAAGCCCGTCGCCTTCATGGCCTCGGAGGAGGTGCCGCCCGCGGTCGACCAGATCAGGTTCTTCGCCGGCGCGGCCCGGCTCCTGGAGGGCCGCAGCGCGGGCGAGTACATGAAGGACCACACCTCGATGATCCGGCGCGAGCCGATCGGCGTGTGCGCCCAGGTCACCCCGTGGAACTACCCGATGATGATGGCGGTCTGGAAGTTCGGGCCGGCCATCGCGGCGGGCAATACGATCGTGCTCAAGCCGTCGGATACCACCCCGGTATCCACGCTGCTGCTGGCCGAGATCGCGGCCGAGTTCCTGCCGCCGGGCGTGTTCAACGTGGTCTGCGGCGACCGGGACACCGGCCGCGAGCTCGTCTCGCATCCCACGCCCGCCATGGTGTCGATCACCGGCTCGGTGCGGGCGGGCATGGAGGTGGCCCGGGCGGCCGCCGATGACCTCAAGCGCGTGCACCTCGAGCTCGGCGGCAAGGCGCCGGTCGTGGTCTTCGACGACGCCGACATCGAGGCCACCGCGGCGGGCATCGCCGGCGCGGGCTACTTCAACGCCGGGCAGGACTGCACCGCGGCGACCCGCGTGCTGGCCGCTCCCGGTATCGCCGCCGACCTGACCGCTGCCCTGGCCGAGCAGGCCGGGAGTACCAAGACCGGCGGCCTGGATGTGCCCGACGCCTACTTCGGCCCGCTGAACAACCCGAACCAGCTGGCCCGGGTCGAGGGCATGCTCGGGCGCGCGCCCGGCCACGCCGAGGTCGTGGCCGGCGGTTACCGGGTGGGGGAGCGCGGCTACCTGTACGCCCCCACCGTGGTGTCCGGGCTGCGGCAGGACGACGAGATGATCCAGGACGAGATCTTCGGCCCGGTCATCACCGTCCAGCGGTTCACCGACGAGGACGAGGCGGTCCGCTGGGCCAACGGCGTCAAGTACGGCCTGGCCTCCAGCGTGTGGACCAGGGACCACGGCCGCGCGATGCGGATGGCCAAGCGGCTGGACTTCGGCGCGGTGTGGATCAACACTCACATCCCGGTCGTGGCCGAGATGCCGCACGGCGGCTTCAAGCACTCCGGCTACGGCAAGGACCTGTCCATGTACGGCTTCGAGGACTACACCCGCATCAAGCACGTCATGAGCTTCATCGGCTAGCTCCGCCGCCCGCAAGCGGTGCCTGTGTGCCCCTACCCACGTTCTTGCGCAGCCGGGGGCACACGCACCCGTACCGAATGCTTGTGGCTCAGCCCCTGTCGGGGCGGCGCCAGACGTCGCGCTCGTGCATGAGCTCGATCTGCTTGTCGATGACCTCGCGGCGGTACTCGGCATGCGTGTACGGTGCCCGGTCCAGGTAGAGGTTCTTCGGGTAGACCGGCTCCTCGTAGATGATCTGGTACTGCTCGGTGGTCAGGTCCTTGATCCAGTTGTCCCACTGCGCGCTGGCCCGGAACTTGCGCAGCGCCTCGACGTCGACGGTCCCGGCTACCCAGGACGAGCCCGCGCTGTAGTCGTGCCGCCCGATGATCTGGCCCCGGTAGTCGATCACCGCCGAGCCGCCGCCGAAGGTGTCGATCGGCACGTCCGAGTCCGTGTGCAGGTAGTAGGTGCCGACGTTGCAGGCGATCAGGTAGAAGTTGTTGTCCAGCGCCCGGGCCCGGTTCTGGACCTCGAACAGGCCGTTGCCCACGTGCGGGTGCGGGTAGGGCCCCCGGTACACCACCTCGGCGCCGTTCATGGCCAGGCCGCGGGCGTTCTCCGGATACGAGCCCTCGTTCGCCATCAGGAACCCGAGCCGGCCGATCGCGGTGTCGGCCACCGGGTAGAACGCGTCCAGGTTGCGCCCGTACAGCTCGATCCACTTGTCCCATACGTTGTGCGGGGTCACCGAGTGCTCGACCGGCAGCAGCGGCACCACCTTGTGATGCCGCAGGACGAGATCGCCCGCAGGATCCAGCACGAACCCGACGTTGAAGAAGCGGCCGGGGAACTCGGGGTGCCGCGCCTTGGCCTGGCCCATCACGAACGCGTTCCACTGCCGGGCCAGCGCGCCCAGCGCGTCCGTCTCCGGGCCGGGGACGTCGATCGCGCACTCCCGTGCGAACGTCTCGTGGTCGAGGTCGAGCACCTCGTCGTTGAAGCCCTGCAGCGCGCCCTCCGGAATGGCGATCAGCCGGACCGGCAGGTCCAGGCTGGACAGCCACGACGCCGCCTTGATCAGGTGGGAGATGTGCTCGATGTTGACGCGGATCTCGTCGCGGTGGCGGATGCCCCGCATCGTGGGCACCAGGCCGATGGCCTGGTAAGGCTCGATCATGACCGACCTCCGGGGGCGCAGTACTGCGTAATGGTCAGCCCGAGGCCCGCTGCCGGGCCTCGGCCTCCTTCTTGATGGCCTGGTTGATCGCCTCGAAGGCGCCCTGGATGCGGCTGAGCGAGGTGAGCGTGAGACGGCCGCCGCGGTTGCCGCCGAGGCCCCGGTAGGTCTGGGACTGCACCAGCATCGTGCCGGCGGCGTCCGGGCTCAGGGCGAAGACGCGCTCGCTGATCGTCATTCCGGCCAGCTTCGACACCCACCGCAGCTCCCGGTCCGGCTCGGCCGTCCGCACCTTGACCTTGCCGGTGATGGTCCGGCCGGACGTCGGGTGGGTGGTGGTGATGGTGAGCGTGCTCCCGGCGGCCAGCTGCCCGGCCACCGACAGGAACACCGGGTGCCATCGCGGATAGCTGGCCAGGTCGGACAGCACCGCCCACACGTTGTCCGGTGTCGCGGCGATCTCGATTGACGTCGTTACCTCGTGAGCCATCGCGGTGGGCCTCCTGCCGGGATCATACGACGTCACGCGTGACGCCTGTGACCGGTGATTCCAGTTTGTGACGAAAGCCTTACACAGACAGCATTTTTCGATCCATATCCGCATTCACCTCGTTCCCCTGGGTAGGAACAGGCCGACTTCAGACCCCATCGGCCCGGTGCCCAGCGGAACCCTGCGCCGCTGGGCACCTTCCTTTTCCCGGGCCTTTTCCGGCCCGGATGAATCCCGGCAGCAGCACGGCGACCACCGTCACCGCCCCCGCGCAGAGCAATCCCCCGGAGACCAGCGAGACCCTCGGGCCGGCATCGGCCGCCCCGGGCATGGCGGGCAGCCAAGACAAGAGGCCGAACGAGGCAGCGAAACCCACCGCGTCGATCCCGTGCACCAGCCACGGACCGGGCCCGTCCGCTGGCCCGCCCGCTGATCCTCGTCAGGTGACATTGAGCAGCCCGATACCGGCCGCGACCAGCACGGTCGCGGCGATGCGGGTCCGGCCGAACGGCTCCCGGAATACCAGCGTGGCGATGATCGCGCCGAAGATCACGCTGGTCTCGCGCAGCGCGGCGATCGGGGCCAGCGCGCCCCGGGTCTGGGCCCACAGCACCAGGCCGTAGGCCAGCACGCTCAGCGCGCCGGCGCCCAGGCCGGCCAGCAGGATCCGCGGCGGCTGCTTCAGCAGGACGTCCCGCCGGCGGGCCATGGCGAACATGGGCACGCCGAGGCTCTCCAGCACCATCAGCCAGCCGATGTAGCCGACCGGGCTGCCCGACAGCCGCACGCCCACGCCGTCCACCGTCGTGTAGGCGGCGATGGTCAGGCCCGTCCCGACCGCGGCCAGGAACGCCGCCCGCCCGGGCCGGCGGCCGGCCAGCACCAGCACGGCCAGCCCGGCGGACACCACGCCGATCCCGCCCACCTGCAGCAGGGCCAGGTGCTCGTGGATGAAGATCGCGGCCAGGATGGTCACCACCAGCGGCGACGTCCCCCGGGCGAGCGGATAGACCTGGCCGAACTCGCCCAGCCGGTAGCACTGCATCAGCAGCAGGTTGTAGAAGACGTGGATCACGACCGACGCGAGCAGGTACGGCCAGCAGTCCGCCCGGGGCAGCGCGGCCCCGATGACCAGCGGGATCCCGACCGCGATGCCGCCCACGCCGATCAGCGCGAAGGCGAGCGTCTGGTCCTTGATGCCGTGCGCGATGGCGTTCCAGACCGCGTGGGTGACGGCGGCGCCGAGAACGGCGAGGGTAACGGCGGCCGAGAGGGTGGTCGACGGGTCCAACGGGGCTCCTCAGGCAGGTGCGAACAGGAGCCCTCAGGGCTTCTATCCCGTCAGGTGTTCCCTGGGGCCGTACGAGCCAGCTGGCCAGGTCGCGGCGCCGCTCGGTCCAGTCCCGGCCATCCTGATTGTCGGCGTTACCTGGCGGACAGCCGGCGGAACCCTAGGCGCAACCACGTGCTAACCCCAGCTTAACCACGCTGAGCTTGCCCGAACCCCAGCAGGGTCCGCAGCAGCAGCGTGACCCAGGTCCGGTAGGGCCGCCAGTTCTCGCTGATGGCCAGGATCTGCTCGGGCGTGGCCGGCCCGGGCAGCCCGTAGGCGAGCTCGACCGCGCGGGCCAGCCGCGGCTCGGCGCTGGGCACGGCGTCGGGAAAGCCCGCGCCGCGCAGCAGGGTCAGCCCGGCGGAGAAGTCCCCGATCCCCGGCAGCTTCTTCAGGTCGGCCAGGGCCTCCGCGGGCGGCATGGCGCGCAGCCGGGCCGCGTCGAGCTGCCCGTCGAGAGCGGCCCGCGCCACCGACCGGAGCCACTCCGGCTTGGGCTGGGCCAGCCCGGGGAACGTGTCGAGACCGGCCAGCCGCTGCGGGGACGGGAAGGCGTGCACCACCCGGCCGCCGAAACTGACGGGTTCGCCGAGTTGCTCGTTCATCCGCGCCTTGATCACCGCCGCCTGGGTGATGCGGATGCGGCGCACGATGATGGTCCAGGCGGCCGCCTCGTACGGGGACCAGAAGCCGACCGGGCGCAGGCCCGGGAATTTCCGCTGTACCTCGCCGACCACCGGATCCCGTTCGCCCACGGCGGGGAAACCCGAGCCGTCCACGTCGAGCGACAAGATCCGCTCCAGCTGCGGGCGTATCTCGGCCACCAGTTCCGGGCCAGGATCGGCCGGGCTGACGATCTCCGCTACCACCGGGCCGCCGTCGTCCTGCCGGACCCGCAGCCCGGCGGTCTGCCAGCTGCCCTCGACGCCGAACGCGATCTCGAGCACGCCGCCCGCCGCGCCAGGATACGACGCGGGCGTGAAGCCCTCGAGGAACGCGATGCTGGCGGCCAGCGAGAACGGCCCGCGCGGGACCACGGTGAACGTCTCCATAGGGCTATCTCATCACCGGACCCTGACATTGACGCACCGTTGACAGCTAACCGGATCCGGCTTAGGCTCTCATACGTCATATATGAGACGCGGTACATGATGTCTGCTCCTTATCTGGTCCTGAACGGCGCCGGTGCCCTCCCGTCGCGCACGGTCGCCGTGCTCGACGCGATCAGGCACGCGATCCTGGCCGGCGAGCTCAAACCAGGCCAGGCCCTGGTCGAGACCGACCTGGCCGAGGTGCTCGGCGTCTCCAAGACCCCGGTCCGCGAGGCGCTCAAGACCCTGGCCGGGGCCGGCCTGGTGACCATGAGCCCGTACAAGGGCGCGGCCGTGCGCGTGGTCGACGACGAGCAGGCCCGGCACGTCTACGACGCCCGCCTGCTGCTCGAGCCCGAGGCCGTGGCGCGCGCCGTGACCCGGGGCCACGACTGGGGGCCCGCGCACGAGGCCCTGACCCGCGCCGACGGCGCCGCCGGCCAGGACGGGCGCAGCCTGGCCAACCGCGACTTCCACCGCGCGCTCTACGCCGGCTGCGGCAACCCGCTGCTGGTCCGCATGCTCGATGACCTGCGCGATCAGACCGCCCTGGTCAGCGTGGCGGCCTGGCACCGCGAACCCGGCTGGCTGCCGGCCCCGAGCTGGGAGCACGAGGCGGCCGAGCACCGGGCCGTGCTCATGGCCGCGCACGACGGCGACGCCGAGCGCGCGGCGCTCCTGCTCCGCGATCACATCACGTCCTTCGTCACCCGGAATTTCCCTTAAGTCACAGGAGAATCAGAACCGATGAGCTTCACCCCGGCCGCCGCGGAGAACCTGCGACGGGCCCTCGCCACGGTCGTCGCCGTCCCCGTCACGCCGCTGCACGCCGACGGGAACCCCGACTGGGACACCTATGCCGCGCTGACCGGGCGCCTCATCGACGGCGGCATCACGGTCATCACGCCGAACGGCAACACCGGCGAGTTCTACGCGCTCAGCCCGGCCGAGGCCCGGCAGGCAGCCGAGACGGCGGCCCGGGCCAGCCGGGAACGGGGCCAGGGAACCGAGCTGCTGGCCGGGGTCGGGCACGACATCGCATCCGCGGTCGAGGCGGCCGGGCACGCGCGGGACCAGGGCATCGCGATGATCATGATCCACCAGCCGGTGCACCCCTATGTCTCCCGGGAAGGCTGGATCGACTACCACGCCGCCATCGCCGGCGCGGTCCCCGACCTGGGGGTCGTCCTCTACATCAGGAACGAGCGCATCACCGGGGCGGACATCGCCGCCCTGGCCGACCGGGCGCCGAACGTCATCGCGGTCAAGTACGGCCTTCGTGACGCCAGCGCGTTCGCGGCGGTAGCGGCCGACGCCGGGATCGACCGGTTCACCTGGCTGGCCGGGGCGGCCGAGCTGGCCGCGCCCTCCTACTGGGCCAGCGGCGCGCACGGCTTCACCTCCGGCCTGGCCAATGTCGACCCCGCCCTGCCGCTGGCCATGCTGGCGGCGCTGAGCGGCAACGACTACGGCGAGGCGATGAAGATCTGGGAGAAGGCCCGCCGGTTCGAGGAGCTCCGCGCGGCCGGAGCGAACGCCGACAACGTCAGCGTGGTCAAGGAGGCGCTGGCCCAGCTGGGCCTGTGCCGCCCCGATGTGCGGCCGCCCAGCCGCCTGCTGCCCCCGGCCATCAAGCAGGAAATCAAGCAGATCCTCACCAGCTGGGGGCGGGCGTGAAGCAGCCCGGGGAACTTCGCAGCGCCCGCTGGTTCGGCGCCGGGCGCACCTCCGGGCTGCGGTCGTTCAGCCACCGCTCGCGGATGCGCCAGCTCGGCGTGGAGGGCGAGGAGCACCTGGGCAAGCCGCTCATCCTCATCCTCAACACCTGGTCCGAGATCAACCCCTGCCACATGCACCTGCGCCAGCGGGCCGAGCAGGTCAAGCGGGGCGTGCTGGAAGCCGGCGGCTTCCCCGTCGAGATGCCGGTGGCCACGCTCAGCGAGACCTTCCAGAAGCCGACCCCGATGATGTACCGGAACCTGCTGGCCATGGAGACCGAGGAGCTGCTCCGCTCCTACCCGGCCGACGGCGCGGTGCTCATGGGCGGCTGCGACAAGACCACGCCGGCCCTGCTGATGGGCGCGGCCAGCGCCGGCATCCCGGCGATCTACGTGACGGCCGGCCCGATGCTGCGCGGCAACTTCCGCGGCCAGCCGCTGGGCAGCGGCACCGACATGTGGAAGTTCTGGGACGACGCCCGGGCCGGGCTGATCGGCGAGTGCGAGCTGGCCGAGCTCGAGTGCGGCATCGCCCGCTCGCCGGGTCACTGCATGACGATGGGCACCGCCTCGACGATGACCTCGGCCGCCGAGGCCCTCGGCATGACCATGCCCGGGATGGCCTCCATCCCCGCGGTCGACTCGGCCCACTACCGGATGGCCGCGGCCAGCGGCCGGCGCATCGTGGGCATGGTCTGGGAGGACCTCACCCCGGACCAGATCCTCACCCGCGCGGCGTTCGAGGACGCGGTGGCCACCGTGCTCGCGCTCGGCGGCTCCACCAACGCGTTCATCCACCTGATCGCCATGGCCGGCCGGGCCGGCGTGGACCTGACACTGGACGACTTCGACGCCATCTCGCGCCGCGTCCCGTGGCTGGCGAACATCCGGCCGAGCGGCACGTACCTGATGGACGACTTCTACACCGCGGGCGGCCTGCCCGCGCTGCTCGGCCAGCTGGCGACCGTCCCCGGGGCGCTGCACCTGCGCCGGATGACGGCGAACGGCCACCCGTTCGGGGAAAACATCTCTGACCTGCCGGTGCACGACCCGGACGTCATCCGGTCGCCCGGGACCGCGCTGGCCGCCGAGGGCGGGGTGGCGGTGCTGCGCGGCAACCTGGCCCCCGACGGCGCCGTGATCAAGCACATCGCGGCCGAGCCGCGGCTGGTCAAGCACACCGGCCCCGCCGTCGTCTTCGACGACTACGCCGACTTGCAAAAACGCATCAACGACCCGGCCCTGAACATCACCGCCGACTCGGTCCTGGTGCTGAAGAACGCCGGGCCGAAGGGCGGCCCCGGCATGCCCGAGTACGGCATGCTGCCCATCCCCGATTACCTGCTGGCCCAGGGCGTCCGCGACATGGTGCGGATCTCCGACGCCCGGATGAGCGGTACCAGCTACGGCGCCTGCGTCCTGCACGTGGCCCCGGAGTCGTTCGTCGGGGGCCCGCTGGCCCTCGTCCAGACCGGCGATCCGATCACGCTCGACGTCGCCGCCCGGTTGCTTTCTCTCGATGTACCCGAACGGGTGATGCGCGAGCGGCGGGCCAGCTGGCAGCCTCCTGAGCCGAAGTTCGAGCGCGGCTACGGCGCCCTGTACGCCGAGCACATCACCCAGGCCAACGAGGGCTGCGACTTCGGCTTCCTGGCAAGGCGCGGCCGGAACCCCGAGCCCGATCCCAGGTAGCCTCGGGTCGT
>JAJKHX010000106.1 GCA_021154785.1 Nocardiopsis sp. | reverse complement strand
GCGGCCGGGGTGATGGCCGGGGGCTACGGGAGCCCGGGGGCGTCCGGGTTCGGCGAGGGGTTCGGGGCGTACGGCGGGTACTGGGCGTTCCGGGCTCTGGGGGCCGGGATGAATAGCCGGGGGCCGCGGCCGATGGCGGTGCGGCCCGACGTCACGCGGGGGCTGCTGACCCCCGCCACCGAGGATCTGCCCGCGCTGACCGTCGGCGGCGAGAATCTCACCGTGCTGGCGTTCGCGCTGGCCGCGGGGCCGGGCGGGGTGGCCTACGAGGTGCTGAACCGGTCCGGCCCGGCGACGTACGTGTTCCGGGGCGACCTGGCCGCGGTCAACCGGGCGCTGGACGACGCCGGGTTCGACCCGGAGGCCCCGGCCACGTCGCCGGGCCTGGCGCCGGACGGCGGGTCCCGCACGACGCGGGGTGGGCCGGCCGGATCGCCGCACTGCTCGGCTGAGGCTTTCTGGAACTAACCGGTCAGAAGTTAAGTCCGGTAGGCGCGGGCGAGATCGCCCCATTCGGCGTCGTTGACGTTCCGCCACTGGCTGGCGTCCCGGTCGGGGCCGCCCGGCTCGCCGCCCACGATGAACTGCCCCACGCACGGCTCGACCCGCCAGTCCGTGCCGAACGCGCGGGCCGCCGACTCGATGCTCACCGAGCCGAGGGCGCACGGCGCCAGCCGCATCGCCGTGCAGACCAGGTACAGCGTCTGGATCAGCACCCCGACGTGCATCAGCACCATCCGGTAGGCCAGCCCCTCGTACTTCCAGGACAGCCGGCGGAAGCGCACCGTCATCGAGATGAGCGCCGGGGGCGGCTCGGCCATGGCGGCCGCGACCCGGGCGCAGCCGAGGAGCTCGCCGACGGCCGCGGGTTCGGCGCCGACCGGCTCGAGCCGGTGCCCGAGCGGGTCGTAGTGGTAGACGCCGCGGGCCAGGCCGTCGCAGTCGCCCGCGGTGACGTAGAACTCGAGTTCGTAGCAGGCGCCGCCGCTCGGGTACGGGCGGTCGCTGAGCTCGTACCCGGTGCCCGTTTCCGCGCCGGGCGGGCCGGGCTGCTCGCTGCCTGGCTGGTCGATCCCGATCAGCGACCGGACCCGGGCCGTCCGGTACAGCAGGTCGCCCAGGTCGGTGACGGTCAGCGGCCGGGCGCCGTGACGGCGCATGGACCGGCGGCCCTCGATCACCGCGGTCAGCGGCGGATCCGCCGCGCACAGCTCGTCCCAGCGCGGCCGGTGCAGCTGGATGTAGTGCGTGGCCTGGGGCTTGACGACCGGCTCGGCGGGCGCGGTCTCCCCGGTGGGATAGGTGATCCCGAAGTTGTGGTCGTGCCGTCCGAGAGTGCTCCGGGTGTGGAACATCATGTCCACCGGCGACCAGCCGGTCAGGGCGGGGTCGGTGTCCTCCGCGAAGACCGGCAGGTTCTCCCCGGCCGGGCCGGCCTGGACCACCATGCCCGCCGCGGCCAGGTACTCCAGCGCGCCCTCCGTCACCGGGCCGAGCGGCGGCCGCCCCCGCACCAGCGCGGCCGGGGTGACCGGGCTGGCCAGCGCGCCGATCAGCAGCATCGCCTCGCCCCGGTGCAGCAGCACCCGGTGCAGCGCCAGCGGCGACTCGATGCAGTACGCATTCCCGTCGGTCCGCAGCTCGGCGAAGGTCGACAGCCGGACCGGGATGTCCGGGTCCAGCGGCACCGGGACGAACCGGGAGTGGACGGTGAGCGGCACCACGGACAGCAGCGGCTGCCCCGAGGCCAGGCCGAGCGACCGGATGATCAGCGGCTGCAGCCGGTCGAACAGCGACTGGAGCTCGGTCCGCTGCTCGTCCCCGGGATCATTGATGGCATTCTCCAGCGAGATCGGTCCCAGCCGCATCCGGCTGAGCGCCTCCCGGACCAGCGGCGAGGGCTCCCGCACGACGAGGTCACCCCACCGCCCGCGCAGCCGGACCGGGCCCCGATCCGGCTCCATCTCCACGTTCACGTCCTCGCGCAGGGACCACAGCTCGGACCGCTGGCGCACGGGCACCGCGCGGGGTTGACCGGTTCTCATCGGGGACCTCGTATCTGGGGTCACCGCTGGCTAGACGTACAGGGGAATCGGGTTCAGGTCGGCGTACCGGGTCGGCCGGGACAGCCGGCCGAGGCGGACCGGGACGTCGAACAGGCGTCCCGGGCCGAACCGCGGCCAGAAATGACGCAGCCCCGGCACCACCACCTTGACCACCGGCACCGCGATGTCGGGCCGGGTCTGGTCCAGGACCAGGATGTCCAGGCCGGCCCGGCGGGCAACCGCGCCGATGCCGTCCAGGCCCGCCGGCACGGCCGGGTAGTCCGCGCGGGTGCGGGCCGGCTGGCCGGGCGGTTCCGGCTGCGGGGCGAGGTAGGGCTGGCTGGCCAGGGTGGCCGAGGTCCACCAGGAGACCAGGTGGGGGTCGGCCGGTCCGTAACCGGCGCCGTCGGCGGGAGGCGGGAGGAGCTGGCCGAGTTCGGTCAGCGCACGGCGCAGCGCTATCCGCGGGCTGAAGTGCGCACCGAAGCCGAACGTGATGTCCTCCGCCGGACCGTCAGCCCGCCGCGACAGCGCGGCCATGACCGGGATGCCCAGGTCCGAAGTCAGGTCCAGGGCCCACAGCTCGCGGCCGAGCCGCCGGTAGTGCCGGGACAGCCCGGTGATCCACCGGTCCCCGAACGAGGACAGGCAGACGCCCGGCTGCCGGGTGCGGTTGTACCACCACAGCGCGACCGCGTCCCGCTCCACCAGCTCCAGGAAGCCGCGGACCACCGCGTCGCCGAGGCTGGCGCCGGCCGCGTTGCCGTTCGAGTCGGCCAGCACGGACGCGGACCCGGTTCCGGTGCCCCCGTGGTAATAGAGCATCGCGGTCGGCAGCAGCTTGCGCTCGCCGCTGAGCAGCGACCAGACCGGCGTCCAGTCGGTCGGCGCGGTCTCGTCGAACGGCTCGGGCACCCAGTGGAACGGCGCGCAGACCGCGTTCCAGCGCGCCCGGTCCGCGTACTGGCGCGGGTCGAAAAGCAGGCTGGCATCCGGGTGCACGGCCTGGTCCCGCAGATCGCGGTAGCTGCCGCGGACCGTCGCCTCGTCACCCTGGCGGGTGCCGCAGTACCGTTCGATGGCCTCGCACAGCGCGCCCGTCTTCGCCTCGGCCTCGGTGACGCCCCCGCCGCCGCTCGCCTGCCGGGCGCCGGCCCGGATGCCGGCCACCGTGCTCGCGCTCATGGCCCGGTTACGGCCGGAGGTGAACGCGTGCAGGAAGGCCGGGCACCGGTCGTCGCGCCGCAGTTCGGCCACGATGCCGGTGACCGGGTCCACCAGGTGGCCGTACCGGGTGAGCGGGTCCTTCGTGTCGCGCTGGCCCTTGTCATACTGGCCCTTGGCGCGCGGGCCCGGCTTGGCGGACAGCGTTACGGCCGGCCGGCGGGCGGCCTGGGCCGCGACGAGGCCGGGGTCGCCGCAGTGGGCGCACTGCGGGCGCCGCTGCACGGGGTGGTGCCGGCCGTGCAGGCGCACGGTGTCCAGGATGTAGATGGCCTGCTGGCCCTCGTCGCGCAGGCCCGCGAGCCACTTGACCACCTCGCCCACCGCGAGGTGGAGGGCGGCCGCGCGGCTCGGGATCAGCGACGTCTGCGGCGCGGCCGGGAAGGCCCGGCCGCGGCCCCCGAGGACGCGGCGAACCAAGTGCGTTTCCTCCCGGTTGCCCTCGAGCCGGGTGGCCAGGCAGGCCCAGCAGGGACCGGCACCCGGCTGGAACACCGGCCCGATCCAGGCCTGGGCGCCGGACGGCTTGGCCAGCAGCCACGGCCGGCCGTGCGCCAGCTGCCGGCGGTTGACTACGTCCAGGCGGGGGTCCAGGTAGTCCTCGCACAGGACCAGGCTGACGGCGGGACCGCCCGCGCCGGGTGCGGCACCGGCGCCGACGAGGGCCGCCGTCGCGGCCGTGCACGGGGTGAGGCCGGACGCGGCGCACACGGCCGCCGCCGCGTGCAGGCCAGCATCCAGGGCGAGGATCTCCACCGTCGCGGTGCTGATCGCGCCCGCGGCCTCGTCGACGTCGAGCCCGGCCAGGGACCAGTAGGCCGCCGCACCGTGGTCCCGGGCGGCGATGTCCTGGACGGCCAGGTCATGCAGGGCCGTGGCCAGGACGGCCGTGTCCTGCAGGGCGGCGGTGGCGTGCGGGGAGCCGGACGGGTGGCGCAGGTCCAGCAGGCCCGCGTCGGCCAGCTGCCGGACCAGGCCGACGACTTCGGTCGTCGCCAGCTCGGCCGAGAGCTCACTGGTCAGCTGGGCGAAGCTGCGGGTGCCGTCGAGCAGCGGGGCCAGCCGCTCGATGCACGATCCCGACAAGGCGGTCACCCCGCGTTCGGAGATGAGGTAGACCGCCTCTGCCGGGACCGTCTCGGCCCGCAGATGACGCTTGAAGCCGACTAGCCGGCTGTCTGCGGGATCCATGGCGAGCTCAGGCGGCGGCCATCGGCCGGGGCTCGCGGATGATGAAGTCGGCGATCGAGGAGCCGGTGTAGCTCACCACGCCCGCCGCGGCGAACTCATTGAGGTTCTCGATCACGAGGTTGCTGTGCGCCGGCGCGGTAACGGACGGCCGGCCGTCGCGGCAGCCGGATTCGAGGAGGATCTGCGGGTTTTCCTGGCTGACGTTCATGTTCTTCCTTCCAGGCGGTGTGACCTGAAAGGAGCTTGCGGGAGGCGGGAACCGCCTGAAAAGTGCGCTGATCATGGAACCGGCGTGAATTTTTCACCCTGGCGGGACGACCCCGCCCGCGTCGCGGTTCCTCACGGCCGGACCATGAATTGTTCACGGCCGGAGTCGTGACGCTATCACTGGATCTTCGGCTCCGGCTCGGCGCATCCTCGAGTACCGCTATCGAGGGTCAAGCCCGTACGAGCAGGGGGACGCGACATGCAGACCGATCCCGGACGGATGAGCGTGCAGCTCCTGGGTCCGTTCACGGCCTGGATGGGCCAGCGGCCCGTCACGCCCAGCGCGGCCAAGCAGAGCCAGATCCTGGCCCTGCTCGCGCTCAACGCCGGCCGCGTCGTCACCGTGGCGACGCTGGCCGAGGAGCTCTGGGGCGATGCCCCGCCGCGCAGTTCCGCCACCACGTTGCAGACCTACGTGCTGCACCTGCGGAACCGGCTGGCGGCCGCGGGCCCGGGCGGCACCCGGGAGTACCTGGGCACGAGGCACTCGGGCTACCTGCTCGACGCGGGCTGCTGCCAGACCGACGTCGAGGAGTTCGGCCGGCTGGCCCGCTTCGGCCGGCAGGCCGCCGAGGCGGGAGATCAGCGGGCCGCGTCGGACCTGCTCGGCCGGGCGCTGGCCCTGTGGCGCGGGCCCGTCCTGGTCGACGTGCCGCTCGGGCGGGTGCTCGAGCTCGAGGCGGCCTCGCTGGAGGCGACCAGGCTCGGCGTGCTCGAGCGGCGGATCGAAGCCGACCTCGCGCTGCGCCGCCACGCCGACCTGGTGGGCGAGCTGACGCTGCTGGTGGCCAGGAACCCGATGAACGAGAACTTCTGCGCCCTGCTGATGACGGCGCTCTACCGCTCCGGGCACGCCGGGCGGGCGCTCGAGTCGTACCGGCGGCTCCGGACCGTGCTCCGGAGTGAGCTGGGCCTGGAGCCCTGCCCGCGCTTGCAGCAGCTCCAGCAGGCCGTGCTCTCCGGCGACCTGGCCCTGGACAGCGCGGCGGCGCAGGCCGGCTCAGGGAGCCTGACTCCGCTCTGAGATCGCTCTTTAGCGCTCTGATCTGCGGCAGAGCAGTCATGAAGTGACTTGAGAAGTGATTGTTGCCGACGGGCCAGAACGACCCTCGATAAGCTATTGCCGTGTCTTAACACGAGTTATCTTGTAGAGGTTTGAACCTAATCAGTATGATTCTGATACCAATCAGTATACTATCGCCCTGAATGTGGCCTTCTTCCGTCGGCCCGGCGCGGCGCCCGCCGATGGACTGACATGACCTAAGGGAACGGTATGCCTGGCCGGAAGGTACAGGCTGGCTGGCTAACGGGGCAGGTGCCGGGGACGGACGGCATCGCAGCACGGGCCACAGCCGGCCAGGGACGGGCCGCACCGTTGCCAGCTGCCGCCTACGAGGTCCACGGCGGTCAGCGGCTGGCCCGGCTCATCCTGCTCACCGTGCTGTGCGGCTTCCTCGGGGTCCAGCTGATCGACCTGCTCGACTCGCCGATCCAGTCGCACGGGCTCAAGCTCACGGTCGGCGTCGTCTCCATCTGCGTGGTCTTCGCCCTGCAGGTCTACATCTCCTCCTCCAGCTCGGAGACGTGGTCGATGCGGTGGCGGCTGGCGCTGCTGGCGGCGCAGGCGATCATCACCTACCTGCCGCTGGTGATCCTGGGCGGCGAGTGGGCCGGCATGGCGGGCTTCTTCGCCGGCTCGGTCCTGCTCCTCGTACCCGGCCTGATCGCCTGGGCCCTGTTCGGGTGCGTCATCCTGAGCATGCTGATCGGGCCGATCGTGCTGGGCCTGGACACCTATACAGTGGCCTACCTGACGGTCGCCAGCCTGGACATCGGCCTGATCGTGTTCGGGCTGTCCCGGCTGACCCTGGTCATCAGGTACCTGCACGCGAGCCGGGCCGAGCTCGCCCAGCTCGCCGTGGTCCGGGAGCGGATGCGGTTCGCCCGGGACCTGCACGACCTGCTCGGCTACAGCCTCTCGGCGATCACCCTCAAGGCCGAGCTCACCCGGCGGCTGGTCGGCGTCAATCCGGAGCGGGCCCGGGACGAACTGGCCGCCCTGCTCGATGTCTCCCGGCAGGCCCTGGCCGACGTGCGCATGGTAGCGAGCGGCTACCGCAACATGTCGCTGTCCAAGGAGGCGGCCTCGGTCGCCTCGCTGCTCGCCACGGCGGGCATCACCGCCCGGGTGGAGATCAACTGCGGGCCGCTGGACGAGGACATCGATACCGTGCTGGCCACGGTTCTGCGCGAGGCCGTGACGAACATGCTCCGGCATAGCACGGCGCAGAACTGCACCGTCGAGGCCAGCGGGTCCGACGACGCCGTGACCTTGCGGATAACCAACGACGGCGTGCCCGGCCCGGCCGCGGCGCGCCGTGACGGAGGCGGCCTGGACAACCTGGCCCTGCGGCTGGAAGCGGTCGGCGGCAGCCTGACCACCCGGATAGGCGACGACGGCCGGTTCGACGTGCTGGCCACGGTGCCGGTGCGGTCCGAGACGGGGCCGCCGGAAGGCGAGCCGCCTGATACCAGGCCGCCCGGCTCCGGTCCCGCCGACCTGACCAGCCGGGCGGGCGGGGAGGCAGGTTCGGCTGGCAGCTAGCCCGCGAGGTCACGTGAGATAACAGGTGTTACCGGAGTTGGGATCGGTTTGGAGCGGGCTTGCTCACACTGAAAATTCTCCTGGCGGAAGACGTCGCCATGGTGCGCGGCGCGTTCGTCGCGCTCATCGAACTGGAGCCCGACCTGAAGGTCGTGGCGGCGGTCGAGAACGGCACCGATATCGTCCCGACCGCGCTGGCCTGCCAGCCCGACGTCGCCATCATCGATATCGACCTGCCCGGGCTCGACGGCCTGTCGGCCGCCGAGCAGCTGCACGCCGAGCTGCCGTCGTGCCGGACCCTGATCGTCACCAACCTGGCCCGGGCCGGGACGCTGCGCCGGGCGCTGGCCGCCCACGTCTCCGGGTACATCCTCAAGGACGCGCCGCCCGAGCAGCTGACCGCCGCGATCCGCCGGGTCGCGGCGGGCAGCCGGGTCATCGACCCGCAGCTGGCCCTGGCGGTGTGGGAGGGCGGCCAGAATCCGCTGTCGCCCCGCGAGCACGAGGTGCTCCGGCTCGCCGCCGAGGGCTCCGAGCCGGCCGAGATCGCGGCGTCGCTGCACCTTTCGGTGGGGACGGTGCGCAATTACCTGACCACCATCGTGACCAAGCTGAACGCGCGGAACCGGGTCGACGCGATCAAGACCGCCTACGACGCCGGCTGGCTCCCCTGAGGCCGGCTGGCTCTCCTCAGGCCGGCTGGCTCTCCTCAGGCCGGCTGGCTCCCGTCAGGCTTGCGGCGCCGCCCGCGGGAAAGCGCGGAGGCCGGCGTCGCCGCCGCTTTTCCCGTGATCGCGAAGGGTTTTTAGTCTGCCCGAACTAAGAACCCTTCGCGATCACGAAGGGACGCCCGGAAACGCCGGGCTGGAGGGTGATCATGAACTGGTACGGCCGACGGTTTCGGGCTATAGCTGAGCGCGAGGCCAGGCCGATCAGGGGCTGTTAGGACCGTACTGACCCATATCCGGGGAAGGCGGTGAGGCACATGTACGGACCGCTCACCACGGCGGAGCTGGCCGTGCTGAAGAGCGTGCTGTTCGAGGGAAGCGAGGAGGCGTACCGGGTGGCGTGCGTCTCCCGGACCGATCCGGGCTGGGCGGAGCACCGCCAGCCGGTTCACCGCGAGCTCGCGCAGCTGTTCCTGGAGGCCGGGACCGAGCTCTTCCTGCGGCTCGACCGGCATTTCCCGCAGGTCGCCTGACCAGCCATGTCCTGTACGCCATGGCAGCGCACGGCCTACGCCATCAGGTACCGCGCATACGCCATCGGGATGGCTGGCATACGCGGTCAGGCCGGCCGGCATACGCGGTGAAGTCCGGCGACATCAGCCACTCCCCGCAGGCAAATAGGCCAGCTCGGCCGATCTATGCGCGGCCCGATCAGTCCACCATTGAACTTGTCAGCCAGACGCGGGAAACCACAAGGATAACCGCAGGTCACACAAGCAGGAGGATGCAATGGCTAGCTCAGGTCCCCGCCTTCGGGAGCTCATCCAGCGCGCGATCACCGACGACGCCTTCGCCAACGAGTTCCTGTCCAACCCGTCCGTCGTGGCCAAGGAATACGGCCTCGAGGCCCACCACGTGGAGAAGGTCCGCGAACTGGCCGCCCAGGGCCTGTTCACCCGCGAGGTCGAGGCGCACGGCGCCACCCCGGCCTACTACTAAACCTCAACGAGCCGCGGCCGGCCTGCTGGTCACCGCGTCGCAGCCAGGTCACGAGCCAGCGCGACGGCGATACGTTCCGTCGCGCGGCCCGGGCCTGCGAGGCGGTTGCAGTGCATGTGCACCAGCGACCAGGCGACCGGAATGGGGTCCGTCCCCGCGTCGTCCAGCCGCGACCGGTAGGCCGCGAGTGCCGCGTGCCACCCGGGCCACGCCGATCGGGCCCCCTGTCCGTGCGGGTACACGGTTACAGGGGGCTGATCGCGTTCCGGGCGGCCGGGTTCCGGGTCCAGGCCGGCCAGCCGCCGCCGTTCCGGTGCGGACAGCCGCGGTCGCGGCAGCTCCCGGACCGCGCGGCGGGATCCCAGCATCACCGTCAGGATGTGCAGCACGCCCGGGGCCGCCAGCTGTTCGGGCGCGGCCCGTCCAGAGCCGAGTAGCTCCAGGCTGAGCCGGGAGTCACAGTGAAAAAAACGCTCGGCCGCCGCCAGGCAGGCGCCTTCTCCGTACCGGTGCCGTTCCGGCCAGTAGCTCAGCAGGGAGAATTCCCTGAGCAGCCCGGTGGCTCGCAGCCGCCCGGTCCAGGCGTGCAGGGCCGGGAGCAGCGCCTGGTTCAGGCCGTCGGCCTGGCCGTGAAAGCGCAGCCGAAGCTGTGGCACACCGGCCGGGTCGGCCCCCCGGACGAAGAACCAGCGGTCCACTTCCGCCCGTCCGGCCGCTGCCCGCAGGGCCTCGTCGGCTAGTTCGGCCAGCACGCCGTCCTGCAGCGCCTCGGGAACGGCCAGGCCCGCGCAGAGCCAGGGGCCACCGGGGAGGAACACGCCGGCCTCGCCGTCCGGCCTGCCCGTCCGCGACTCGCGCGGCTGGGCAGGCCTCGGGTCGCGGGTGTCGGTGTGCCCCTGGTTACG